>LSCG01000085.1 GCA_001577055.1 Fidelibacterota bacterium TCS56 | reverse complement strand
CTTCGCCGAAAACCACCCAGCCGATCCCCTGATCCCGATACTGGCGAGCCACCTTGGAAATCGAATCGTAATCGCCGATATCGCGATTATGGGTTTTACCAGAATCACCGGTTTCGGCGTTGACGGCGCCCATTAGCAGGTTATCGGAAATATTATCCAGATGACCGCGAAAGCGCAGCCAGGGGCCGGCCATGGAAATATGGTCGGTGGTGCATTTGCCCTGCACTTTTACCAGCACCCGCAGATCGGTCAGGTCGTTGCCGTCCCAGGCCGGGAATGGGGTGAGGGCCTGGAGCCGCTGGCTGTCATCGGCGATCTGCACGGTGGTACCACTGCCGTCACTCGGTGGGGTAATCAGGCCCGCTTCGCCCGAAGCGAAACCCTGTTGCGGCAGTTCATCGCCGACAGGCGGGTTGAGTAAAAGCTGTTTGCCCTCGGGAGTATCCACGGTGTCGGCGGACGGATCGAAGGACAGGCGGCCGGAAATTGCCAGTGCTGTCACCAGCTCGGGACTGCTGACGAAGGCCAGGGTATTGGGATTGCCGTCGTTGCGGCGGGCGAAATTGCGGTTGTAGGAGGTGACAATGGTATTGCGCTCCTCGTTCTCAGCGCCCACCCGCTGCCACATGCCGATACAGGGACCGCAGGCGTTGGCCAGCACGGTGGCCCCGAATTTTTCCAGGATTTCCAGATGGCCGTATTTCTCCATCGTGGCACGGATCTGCTCCGAACCGGGGGTGACGTAAAATTCAGTTTGCGCTTTCAAACCCTGGTCCAGGGCCTGCTTTACCACCGATACACAGCGGTCGATATCCTCGTAACTGGAGTTGGTGCAACTGCCAATTAACCCGGCGCTGACTTGATCTGGGAAATCTTCGGTCTGCACCGCTGCCTTGATTTGGGAAACAGGCCAGGCTTTGTCCGGGGTGAAGGGACCGTTTAAATGGGGCTCCAATTGATCCAGGTCAATCTCGATCACCTGATCATAAAATTTATCCGGGTCGGCCAGGACTTCCGGGTCGGCTTGCAGGTAGCCGGGCATGGTGGCGGTCAGATCAGCGATAGCGCTGCGATCCGTCGCCCGCAGGTAGGCTTCCATTTTCCGGTCGAAAGGAAAAACCGAGGTAGTAGCGCCGATTTCGGCGCCCATATTGCAGATTGTACCCTTGCCGGTGGCGGAGATCGTTTCGGCGCCCTCGCCGAAGTATTCCACGATATAGCCGGTTCCGCCTTTGGCGGAAACCATCCCTGCCAGTTTCAGGATCACATCTTTGGGACTGGCCCAGCCGGACAGTTTACCGGTCAGTTTGACACCCAGCACTTTGGGCCACAGCACTTCCCAGGGCGTGCCTACCATCACGTCCACGGCATCGGCGCCGCCCACGCCGATGGCCACCATTCCCAGTCCGCCGCCGTTGACGGTGTGGGAGTCGGTGCCGATAATCAGGGCGCCGGGGAAAGCGTAGTTTTCCAGCACCACCTGATGGATGATCCCGGCGCCGGGCTGCCAGAAGTCGAGGCCGTATTTGCGGGAAACGCTTTCCAGAAATTGATAAACCTCATTATTCTGATTCAGGGCGTTTTGCAGGTCAGGATCGGCGCCGCTGCGAGCCTGAATCAGGTGGTCGCTGTGGACCGATGACGGCACCGCCACCTGCTGGCGGCCGGCCATCATGAACTGGAGAAGGGCCATCTGGGCGGTGGCATCCTGCATGGCCACCCGGTCGGGGCGTAGTTCCACATAATCCTGCCCACGCCTGAATTCGGAGTTGAACCCGTCGAAGAGGTGGGTATAGAGGATCTTCTCGGCTAGAGTCAGTGGGTGATTCAACTTCAGGCGGACTTCATCCAGGACGCGCCGGTAATTGGAATAAAACTCCTGGTTCATTATGACCTTACAACCGGAACCAATTCCGGTTTCATTATATTATGTGAATTCCCCCTCAGAATCGTTTAAGCGATGTGCTGAGCGGTTTTGAAGAATTCGGCCATTTTCTTGTCCACGGTGCTGACATGGGTGGTGAAATGGTCTACCAGCATCTGCTTGATCAGAATAACCAGTCGGGTGGTTCCACCTTTTTCCTGGAATTCATCCCGCAGGGCACAGCAGTGGTCCTTGAATTCAGCGTGTTGTTTCTTATGCTCTTCCAGATCAGGATAGCTGTATTTCTCCATGTAATGTTCTTCCAGCGCCAGATGCTTATCTACATATTTTTCCAGGAAGGCGAAAAGTTCGATAATATGATGATCGGCTTTGCCGGTATGGTAGGACTCGATCAAATTATGCAGTTGATCCACCATGGCCTTGTGATCATTGTCGATCTCGAAGATGCCCACCGACAGGCTGTCGTCCCAGCGCAGTACAAGACTTTCCAGGTATTCGGTAGTCACCGATTTGGGTCGTTCCAGCGATCCACCCAGCAGGCGGGCCCAGACATACCAGCTCAGCACACCCAGCGAGCGGGACACGCCGAACAGGACGGTGTAAAAATCGAATTCGCGGATGCCGTAATGATAAAGAATCGATCCTGAGATGGCATCCACATTGGGCCAGGGATTCTTGGCTTTGCCGTGGATACGCAGGATATCCGGTACTACTTCGTATAAGGTGGCAACGATTTTGAATAATTCATCTTCCGGGAAATGTTCCAGGGCGAATTCACGCAGGGCGGTATAGCGGGGATCGGTTTTGCGCAAAACGGCGTGACCGAAACCTGGTACCAGTCGACCGGAATTAAGGGTCTCCCACACATATTTTTCAATTTCTTCTTTCGTGGGTTCACCGTTGCCGATATCCTTTTTCATATTGTCGATCCATTGCAGTACCTGCTGGTTGGCCATGCCGTGGAGGGGGCCCGCCAGGCCGTTGATTCCGGCGGACAGTGAATAGAAGGGATCGGAAAGAGTGGAGCCTACTAACTGAGTGGTGTGAGCCGATACGTTTCCACCCTCGTGATCGGCATGGAGGAAGAGGAAGAGTCGCAGGACTTCTCGGATTTCTTTTTCGTCATAACCCATCATGTGGGCCAGATTACCGGCCCAGTCCAGATTGGGATCAGCCTGAATGCGCTTCCCGTCTTTATAGGTTCGGCGGTAAATATAGGCGGCGATGGCGGGCAATTTGGCCAGAATGCTCAGGGCGTCTTCCAGGGCCGGTTCCCATAATTCCTTGCGGGGCAGGCCTTCGCGGAATTTTTTGGAGAAATCGGAAGTTCCCTGTAAAGCCAGCAGGGCTGCCGATAACTGGGTCATGGGTGAAATATCTTTAGGCAGGGCGTCCAGGGCGGTGAATACATATTCCGGAACCTCGCTGCGCTGGCTAAATTCCTGGCGAATATCTTGTACATCTTCCGCTGCCGGCATATTGCCGGTGATCAGCAGGTAAAACAGTCCTTCGGGCAGAGGTTGGTTCCCACCGTCGATTTTCGGCAGCAGTTCGATCAGTTCCGGCAGACTGTAACCGCGGTAACGGATACCCTCATTGGGATCCAGCATGGATGTTTCACAGATCATGCTTTTAACACCGCGGGTGCCGCTGTAAATCTGCGAAATGGTGACATCGGCTACTTTCACATCACCGTAATTGGTCAGCAGGTGGTTTATCCGGTTTTTCATCGGATCCACCAGGCGAGTCAGTTTCTCCTTGAATGTTGGCATGGTTGCTCCTCCAATTGCTAAAGGTTAGATGTTCTCATCACCGCCGGCGTTACAAAATCAGTACCTTAGCACAAATTCACCCCCGCCGCCGGAGGAATGCGACTTGCTGGAATTTACTAATTTATTGATTAATAAAATACACTATTGAAAGTGCCCGTCACCTCGCAGGTGCCGGGCACTTGTTAAAATCAGACTATTTGGCTAGTTCCTCCGCCCGCAATTCTTTGCGCAGGATTTTACCCACGGCTGATTTGGGCAGGTCGGCGCGGAATTCCACCGCCACCGGCCATTTGTATTTGGCCAGCTTGTCCTGACAGAAGTCCAGCATCTCCGCTTCGGTGGCGGTTTCGCCCTCTTTCAGGGTGATGAACACCTTGGCCGATTCACCCCGCTTGGGATGGGGTATGCCAACGGTGCAGACCTCCAGCACTTTGGGATGCTCGTAATATACTTCGTCAATCTCCCGCGGGTACACATTGAAGCCACCTGAAATGATCATGTCCTTTTTCCGGTCCACGATGAAAAAATATCCGTCCTCGTCCATGGTGGCGATATCACCGGTGTACAGCCAGCCATTGCGCAGGGTGGCGGCGGTGTCGTCGGGTCGGTTGTGGTAGCCCTGCATCACCTGAGGACCTTTGATGATCAATTCACCGGATTCGCCTGCCTTCACATCAGTAATACCTTCTTCGATGTCCACCAGCCGGCATTCAGTATCCGGTAAGGGGATGCCGACGCTGCCAACTTTCCGTTCACCGCCGGCAAAGGGGTTAATATGGGTTACCGGACAGGATTCGGTGAGGCCGAAGCCTTCCACGATCACCGCACCGGTGGTGCTTTCAAATTCCTGGATCACTTCCACCGGTAGAGGCGCCGAGCCGGAGAAGCAACCGGTGATACAGGTCATGTCGGTCTTGCCGGCTTTGGGATGATTCAATATTCCAATATACATGGTGGGAACCATGGGCGCGAAAGTGGGCCGGAATTTGGTAATCACTTCCAGCAGAGCATCCGGTTGTGGTTTGGGTACCAGGATGTTGGTCCAGCCGTAATACACCGCAAAATTAAGTGAGGTGGTCAAGCCGAAAACATGGAAAAACGGCAGAGCACCCAGCATGATTTCCTCGCCCCGGTTGAAGGTGGGAAACCAGGAGGCGATCTGCTGGACCTGTTTACTCATGTTGCCGTGGGTCAAAATTACGCCTTTCGAGACGCCGGTAGTGCCACCGGTGTACTGGTAGTTGATGGGATCATCGGCACTCAGCGGAACAGTTTCCTTCAGGGGAGTGACTGTTTCCAGGACTTCCTTCCATTTATACACTTCATCGGCCGGTTTCACATCCGCCGCCAGTTTTTTCTTCTTGGCCACCAGAGGGAACAACAGACTCTTGGGGAAGGGCAGGTAGTCGCCGATGGATGTATAAACGATCTTCTTGATGCCTGTTCTGGACCGCAGATCGATCATGCGGTTGCCCAGCAGATCCAGGGTAATCAGTACCTTTGAACCGGAGTCATTAAACTGATGCTCCAGCTCCCGGTCGGAGTAAAGGGGATTATTCATCACCGTTACCGCCCCCAGCTTCATAATGGCGTAGTAAGCGACGGCACAGGGGATCAGATTGGGCAGGACTACCGCCACGCTGTCGCCTTTTTTTACACCGAATCCCTGCAACACCGCTGCGAAGCGGTTCACCATATCGGCCATCTCGCTGAAGGTGATTTTGTATCCCTGGAAAATCAATGCTGTCCGATCAGGGAATGAGGCGACTGTTTGCTCGAACATGGCCGGCATGAGTACATCCTGATACTGTAAATTTTCCGGAACACCGGACTGGTAACTGGTTAACCAGGGTTTTGATGAATAGTTGATTTCTGTGGCCATCGATACCTCCCCAAAGGTTTCAATTTCTGGTTATTATTTGAAAAGTGTTTAATCAGTCTAATTACAGAGGCTGAATTTTACAAGCAGATATTACTCCACTACTGTGGCTGCCAAGCCCACGTGTATGAAGGATATTCCATTCAATTTTACTTCTAACCGCTTGACAACCTTTTTTCTCCTTTCGCAGTCAAACACTTTGTCGTCCTGCAGGGAATTCTATAATTTCCGTCAAATTTCTATTGCAGAAAAAGACAGTTGAGTTTGTCCCTGACTAATCTGAAACCAATAAACGAAGAGAGTCACATGTCTGATCTAACGCGCCGAGAATTTGTCAAAGTAACCGGCAGCGGATTGGCCCTGGCATCCCTGGCGGGCACCCTGCCCGGCCTGGCGGGATGTGCCGGCGGCCAGCAGTTTCAACCCGGTTATTTTGGACGTTTCGGAATCGACTCCGAAACAATGCGAAAAATTTTATCAGAAGCTCTGGTATATGGTGGTGATTACGCTGACGTATTCTTTCAGCATTCGATTCGCAATTCCGTTCGCATGGAAGACCGGATCGTCAATTCCGCCAGCACCAGTGTGCAACTGGGAGTGGGTATTCGGGTACTGAAAGGTGACCAGACCGGTTATTCTTTTACCGAAGACCTTAATCTGGAGAGCATGAAAGCCGCCGCCCGGACGGCTGCCAACATTGCCAGTGGCGTCAAAAAAGCACCGCCGCAGGAATACCAGCCCATGATACTGCCGAACTACTATCCGGTGGAAATGAGCTGGCAGGATGTGGGCATCGATAAACGGGTGGCCATCGCCAAGCAGATCGATGACGATGTGTTTAATGAAGACGAACGTATCATCAAGAATTACGTCGGCTTCCATGATATAGAAAAATATATTCTGGTGGCTAATTCCGAAGGACTCCTGAGCGAAGATTATCAGCCCATGCTGCGGCTGATTGCCTATTGCACCGCCGAACAAGACGGTCAGCGGGAATCAAATTATTTCGATTATTCCATTCGTGATGATCTGGGTTTCTTAACACCGGAACGGCTGACCAGATTACCGAAGGAAGCGGTCCGCCGTACTATCAATCTGTTTGATGCCCAATCAGCCCCTGCTGGTGAATTACCTGTGGTGTTGACTCCCGGTAGCTCGGGGATACTGTTGCATGAAGCCATCGGTCACGGCATGGAAGCCGATTTCAACCGGATCGGTACTTCCGTCTATGCCGACAAACTGAATAAACCGATTGCGCAGGATTTCATCAATATCGTTGACAGCGGACTGAACAAACATGTCCGTGGATCAATCAACGTGGATGATGAATGCTGCCATACCAAGGAAACCTTCCTGGTAGAGAATGGCATCCTGCGGACTTATTTGCATGATCGAATCTCTGCCAGGCACTACGGAGTTGAACCAACCGGCAATGGCCGCCGCCAGTCCTTCAAGCATAATCCCATGCCTCGGATGCGTAACACCTATATGCTGAATGGTCCCCACACCTTTGAGGAAATTATCGGTAGCGTCAAATATGGAATTCTGGCTGACCAGTTCACCAATGGCCAGGTCAATATCGGTCCCGGTGATTTCACCTTCTATGTCAAATCAGGCAACCTGATTGAAGATGGAAAAATCACATCACCGATCAAAGATGTAAATATTATCGGCAACGGTCCCGACGTACTGGAGAAAGTCACCATGGCGGGTAACGACATGGCACTCACCGAAGGCGGATGGACCTGTGGCAAGAGTGGTCAGTCCGTACCGGTTTCTCATGGACTGCCCAGTTTACTGGTTTCATCAATCACCGTTGGCGGAAAGGGGTAAGTAATGAATAAGCTAGAATTAGCCAAATGGACACAGGAGTACGCCAAGCAACAGGGCGCCAATGACACTTCTGTCGTCATCAGTAAACGCCGTTCCATCGATATTGAATACCGGGATGGCAACATCGACAAACTGGCCGAAGCGACGGAGAATTCACTGTCGATCGAGCTGTACGCCGGGGGACGGTATTCCAGTCACCGTACCAACGACCTGCGCAAGCCGGCCGTTGAGAAATTCGTGCAGAATGCCCTGGCAATGACCAAATACCTGGGTGAAGATCCCTTCCAGGCCTTGCCCGATCCCAAGCTGTACAAAGGTCGCCACACCATTGATCTGGAATTATTCGACTCAGGCTATCACAATGTGGAAACCAAGAAACGCGTTGATATCGCCACCAAGATTAATGATCGTATTCAGGGTCAGGATGACCGGATTGTTTCGGTCACTTCCTATTTCAGTGACAGCCATTATGAGAATGTCCACTTGAAATCCAATGGTTTTGAAGGTGAGTACGAGAGTTCCACTTTCGGCGCCGGAGCTGAAGTCTCCCTGGATGACGGCAGCGGCAAAAAACCTCAGAGCTGGGCTTATTACAGTGCCCGTCATTTGAATGATCTTCCCGATCTGAATGGCATCGCCGATGAAGCGCTGAAGAAAACCCAGGATACGGTTGGCGCCGGCAAGGTGGAATCGGCCGCCTTACCAATGATCCTGCAGAACAACCAGGTCCGCGGTCTATTAGGTCGTATCTGGGGCGCCCTGCGCGGTGGCAGCTTGCAGCAGAAAGATTCATTCCTGATTGATAAGCTGGATACCAAGATCGCTTCCGATCTGCTGACAGTAATCGATGATCCCACAATCGTCCGTGGAATGGGCAGCCGTTATTACGATGGCGACGGTATCGCCGCCAAGGTTATGCCCGTAATTGAAAACGGTGTATTGAAAAACTATTACATCGACGTGTATTACGGACGTAAGCTGGAAATGGCCCCCACCTGCGGTGGCTCGTCAAATCTCACTTTCAAACTGGGTAATCGGGATGGCGCCGCCATTGAAAAGGATATGGATAAAGCCATACTGGTCACCGGTTTCCTGGGTGGCAATGCCAACAGCACCACCGGCGATTATTCCCTGGGTGTTCAGGGATGGTTGATCGAAAACGGTGTGCGCACCAAGCCCATTGCCGAGATGAACATCAGTGGAAATTTCACCGAGTTGCTGAACCAACTGGTGGAAGTGGGCAACGATCCCTACCAGTATTCTTCCTGGCGGACCCCCACGATGGTTTTCGATGGAGTCCAATTCGCGGGGCTGTAAGGTCACATAACCGCGAGCGAAAAGGGCTGCCGATAGGCGGCCCTTTTTTTAACAAATTCAATTAACTGAAAAAATTCTCCTCATTTTTATGAACTACCGCTGTAAACCGGTAGCAGATGGGAATGTATTTCAGTTTTCTTCATAACCTAAACAAATTTGCGCACACACAAACTCTCAAGTGCATAAACCAAGGTTTACTCGTAAGGTTCTATCAGTTAACAAACTCTGACGCTGACCAGGATTTTCACTTTATTAAAAACCCGCAAAAAAGCGGGCTTGTAGAGGTCTTAATATGGAGAATACTATTATACAAGTGCCGGGCACTTTTTGTTTAGTGCATTGACTTTGTCAACAGCAATCCGGCTGCCAGATAGAGGATAGTCGCCGTGGCCATTGCCAGCGGAAAACCCCAGGCAAAAGCAATCAGCAGTACCACCGTAGAACCTATCACTGAGGCGGCGCCATTAACTGCAAAACCCCAGTCAATCAGCTCGCCAATTTTGGCGGCACCCTTGGGGAAAGGCATTCCCATGAAATAGCCCAGCGGCGCAATTAAAACCGCCGTAATGATTAACCGCAAAACCAGGGGCCAAGTGGAAAGCGCTGAGGTGATATGTCCCAACACCAGGCTGTCGATCACGATCCACAGGGCGATGCCCAGGAAGGGCGTCCACTGACCGTAATTATTGGCGGCACGACTGCCGAACCCGGAGGCGATCAGCAGGGTCAGCAGGATTGTGATCAGGCTGTAAATCGAGGGACCGATAAACAGGGTATATTTCTGGATCAGCACCACTTCCACCATCATAAAAGCCGCCCCGATCAGGAAGAAATACAGCCAGGGGGCTGCCTTCAGCTTTTCCTTGCTGAAAGCATAGGGTAATAAATTAAGCGGTAGAATGATGACAACCACGATTGCCAGTATGATCAGAATCAGCAATTTGGACAGGGGAAAACCGAAGAATTCATAGGGCATCACCCGCTCAAAGGCCTTGCTGCTCAGGTTTTGCCAGCGACCCATCTGGGCTACAAAGGGACGATTATCCGTGGCGGGGGAGACGTCGATTACAGCCGAATCCTGCACGGCGCGCCAGCCGTTGACCACCACCCGGTTTACCAGGTTATCAGCGGTGGAATCCGGCGCCGGGTACAGCAGATGGATATAGTTGTAGGTTTCCGGCGTGAGTTCGATGATAGCGTTATTGCGGATTTCATCGGTCAACGGTTGCTTCGACAGCAGCAGGGCGTTGCGCCTTAACTGGGGCAGATTGTAAATGGCGAAATGGTGGCGAGGTTCGGCAATTCCCTCCGCTTCCAGGGCATCAATTACTTCCGCAGCCAGCCGCGGCATATAAAACCGGTGTTCCATCATCATGAACCCGTCATCCGACAAAGCCCGCCAGTAATCCTGGAAGGCTTCGGTGGTGAACAGGTAACTCTCGGCCATGGCGAAGGAACCGGAAGCCAGAGCGGCAAAGGTGTTGGAACTCAAAGAATAGATCACATCAAAATATCCGGGATGCTTGCGAACGTAGGTCCGGGCGTCGTCAGTAGCTACCGTCACCCGCGGGTCGGAATAAATCCGTCCGCTGAAATCGGCCAGCTCCCCGTCGATCATCATATCATTGATATGCTTGATCACCTCCACGGCGTGCACATCGGTGGCCCCGAATTGCAGGGCATGCACCACATCACTGCCGTCACCGGCCCCCAGCGACAGGAATGAGCAGTCGTCAAAACGCTGAATCAGCCATTCCACGGGAATGCCAAACTGGAACAACAGCGAATCGGGCTTGTTCCAGTTACCGTCGAAACCGTACACCGGAGAATTGGCCACATTGTCGATGTTGAGGCCCTTATAATCTTCGGCGAAATCATAAATCTTGATTTTACTCTGGGCATCCCAGTGGGTATAGCTTACCGGGGCTCGCTCCGGCTTATCGGATTGCAGCAAGGATTCGGCATTGACGGCCAGTACCACCATCCCGGCGGCTATCAGCAGGGGGATGCTCTTCAGCCAGCTTCTGGTTTCCAGCAGGGCGGCGATCAGCACCGGCAGGGCGATCATAAAAGTAGCCACCGGCGTGCTCAGGGTGTTCATTAAAATCACGGCCACGAGTACACCAAACCCGGCCCCTAAGAGGTCGGCCATGTACAACCGCGGCATCTGGCTGTGATTTTTCTTGAAGAGAATTGCCAGAGCCATCCCGCCCAGCAGGTAGGTACTGCTCAGCAACAGAATCGCCAGGGCCAGCTTGCCCACCATTGCCCAGTCATTAAACACTGCGGAGAATTGCAATCCCAGCTTGAAAACCAGCGGCGGCCCGATGAGGGCCAGCAAACCGGTGAGCGATATAATAATACCTGGTGCGTTTTTGAATCGTTCCAGTCGGAATAAGCGTACCAGTAGGGCGCCCATGCCAAGTCCCAGCACGGCCAGGGAGAGGACCAGGAATGCGAAGGTATAGAAAAATTCCGCGGAAAAGATGCGTGTCCACATCACCTCTAGTGACAGCAGTGACATGGATAATAAGGCAATCGTGTAGAGTTTAGCTTGCTTCATCGTAAACCTGTTGTTTGCGTTATCAATTGCCACCGGCAGCGATTGACGCACTTCCCCCGCTGGCTTAAGAGGATTAAGATAACGCTAAATGGATAAAGT
>LSCG01000086.1 GCA_001577055.1 Fidelibacterota bacterium TCS56 | reverse complement strand
CAGGGACAAGCTCAGGGTGACATTAAATTAATTTTGTGAAATTCGTGTAATTCGTGGTTTCAATATCCCGATTTATCAGAAAAATCACTGAACCAGTCCTGTTTCTTTAGATGCGATTGGTGACACCCTTCTACAAGCTCAGGTGACATTAATTTTAATTTGTGAAATTCGTGTAATTCGTGGTTTCGCTATTCAGATTTAATTGAGAAAACACCGAACCGGCAATGTTTGTCTCAGCTTGCGATTTACAACACCCTTCCCCGCCTTCGGCGGGCAGGGACAAGCTCAGGTGACATTAATTTTAATTTGTGAAATTTGTGTAATTCGTGGTTTCAATATCCCGATTTATCAGAAAAATCACTGAACCAGTTCCAAATATCATCCATTTCCCGTTTGTGGTCTTTTTTCAGTTGCTCCAGCGCACGGGCGTTTTGTATTGCCACCCCTCCTTGTTCGGCGATGGCGGTCATAAACTCAACTTCACGGTTGGTGAAATCCCTGATCTTATCATCATATAAGCGCAGCACACCGATGATTTCATCTTTAAAGATTATTGGAATGGAGAGTAGGGCAGCGATACCTTCCTTGCGGCAAGCTTCCGGATACTGGAGTTGATCATCTTGAGTAATATCAGGTACGATTACCGGCTGACCGGTTTTCAGGGCGCGGGGCAGGGATTTATCCGCCGATACGGGACCCTTGTTCAGGAATTCCTGGCTCAGGTTTACATGAGCAATCATTTCCAGCCGGTTGGCGCCCTTATGCCAGAGACTGATGGCACCGGCTTTCAGATCCAGCGCTTCGATGGTGTTGAACAGGATACGATCCAGCACTTTGTGCAATTTTAGGGTAGAGCTGATGGCTTTGCTGATATCGGCAAAAGCCCGGAAATAATTCAAACTGGAATTTTCACTCATGATGCCTCCCGCAGGTTTTTATTTATAATAGGGTAAGGCAAAGTGAAAGTCAATAAAAAATATTGATCTGCAGGGACAAGACATGTCCTGTCCCTATATCAATTAATGGATGGCCATCGCTCAGAGGGATTGCATCCATCAATTTGATATTACAGATTCTCGATGATGGCCGTGGCGAATTCCGAGGTTTTCAGGGGATCCACGTCACCCATCAGGCGCGCCAGGTCGTAGGTCACTTTCTTTTGCCGGATGGTCTGACCCACTGCCGCTACAATTGCGTCGGCCGCATCCTGCCAGCCCAGGTGCTCCAGCATCATGACACCGGATAACAGCACCGAACTGGGATTGACTTTATCCTGATTGGCGTATTTGGGGGCCGTACCGTGGGTGGCCTCGAACAGGGCCACTTTATCACCGATATTGGCGCCGGGGGCCAGTCCCAGTCCGCCCACCTGGGCGGCACAGGCATCGGAAAGATAATCGCCATTCAGGTTGGGGGTGGCGACTACATCGTATTCGGCGGTGCGTGTGAGAATCTGTTGCAGCATGGAATCGGCAATCCGATCCTTGATCACGATTTTACCTTCCGGCCGATTACCATCGAATTTATCCCACAGTTCATCTTCAGTGATGGTCTGGTCGGCAAATTCATCCTTGGCCACCTGATAGCCCCAGTCCCGGAAGGCGCCTTCGGTGTATTTCATGATGTTGCCCTTATGGACCAGGGTCACTGATTCGCGCTTATGCTTGATGGCATACTGAATCGCCATCCGCACCAGGCGCTTGGTACCGGTGACGCTGATGGGCTTGATACCAATGCCCGAATCGGGACGAATGGAAGTGCCGAAAGTGTTGTTTAAAAAATTGATTACTTTTTCCGCTTCAGTCGATCCTTCGTGCCACTCGATGCCGGCGTACACGTCTTCGGTGTTTTCGCGAAAAATCACCACATCCATTTTTTCCGGCTTCCGTACAGGGGAGGGCACACCTTCAAAATAAGATACGGGGCGCACGCAGGCGTACAGATCCATGATCTGCCGCAGACCCACATTCAGGCTGCGGAAACCGCCGCCCACGGGCGTGGTCAAGGGCCCCTTTAAAGCCACGTGATAATGCTCAATGGCCTGCACTGTTTCATCAGGCAGATAGTTGCCGTCATATTTGGCGGCAGCGGATTCCCCGGCGTAAATATCCATCCAGGCCAGCTTCTTAGAGTCACCGTATGTTTTTTCCACGGCGGCGTCCAGCACGCGGCGGGTGGCTTTCATGATATCAGGGCCAATGCCGTCGCCTTCGATAACGGGAATTATGGGGTGATGGGGTATCTGTAATTCGTCGCCGTCCCAGGTGATACGCTCACCATTGCCGGGAATTGTGATTTTGTCAAACTTGGGCATAATTAATCCTGATTATTGGCGGCAATAAAATTCAAGGCGCTGCCGGCCTTAAACCAGTCAATCTGCCGCTGGTTGTAAGTGTGGTTCAATTTAATTATATCGCTGCTGCTGTCGCTGTGGGTCAGGGTCACCGATAACTGCGATTCCGGCGCAAAACCGGTCAAGCCGTAGATGGCCACCAGATCGTCAGGCTGCACCCGGTCGTAGTCGGCGGGATCGGCAAATGTGAGGGCCAGCATGCCCTGTTTTTTCAGATTGGTCTCATGAATGCGGGCGAAGCTTTTCACGATAATAGCCCGACCGCCCAGGTGCCGCGGTTCCATGGCGGCGTGTTCGCGGCTGGAGCCTTCGCCGTAATTATCTTCGCCGAAGACTACCCAGCCGGTTCCCTGATCCCGATACTGGCGAGCCACCTTGGAAATCGAATCGTAATCGCCG
>LSCG01000083.1 GCA_001577055.1 Fidelibacterota bacterium TCS56 | reverse complement strand
CTGGTGCCCTATATCAAGGCCAGCGAAGAATTAAAAACCAAACCCACCCAGCATTCGGTCATGCGCCTGCGGGAAATCGGGTTATCACCGGATATTATCCTGTGCCGCTCTGAATATCGGTTGGATCGTTCAACCCGCAATAAAATCGCACTTTTCTGTAACGTCGCCCCCGATCATGTCATCGAAGGCACAGAAGTAAAAAGTATTTACAAGGTGCCCCTGGTTTTCCACCAGCAAAAGGTGGGAAATCTGATCGCAGACCGTCTGCAATTGACCGGCCTGCCTCAGGTGGAGGAATTGTCCTATTTCATGGAACGCTACCGCAAACCGGCTACCAAGGTTACAATTGCCATGTGCGGTAAATACACCGAACTGCCGGATGCTTATAAAAGTGTGATGGAGTCTTTTATCCATGCCGGCGTGGAGAATAACTGCCGGGTGGAACTGAAGTGGATCAAGACTTCACAAATCGCCAGTGATGAAGACGCCCGCGATCAATTTGAAGATGTGAACGGCATCCTGATTCTCCCCGGGTTTGGCAGCCGGGGCACGGAAGGAAAAATTCTGGCCAGTAAATTTGCCCGGGAAAACCTGGTGCCGTTTCTGGGCATCTGCCTGGGATTGCAGTGTGCCGTCATCGATTTTGCCCGTCATGTCTGCGGACTGGCCGATGCCAACAGCAGTGAATTTGACCCCGGTACCCGCTACCCAGTCATCGATTTGATGGAATCACAACGAGCCATTAAGGCCAAGGGCGGCACTATGCGGCTGGGGGCCTACGATTGCCAGATCATTGCCGGGACGAAGGCCTATCGCGCCTATCGCACTCATAAGATCAGCGAACGCCACCGCCATCGCTGGGAGGTGAACAACCGCTATCGCCAGCGACTGGAAAAAAATGGCCTGGTGGTTTCCGGTACAAATCCTGAATTAAAGCTGGTGGAGATAATCGAAATCCCCGATCACCCCTGGTTTGTGGCCGGCCAGTTCCACCCGGAATTGAAAAGCCGCATTAACCGTGCCCATCCCCTTTTCCGGGATTTTGTGGCCCACGCCGTGATCCATCAACAGGAATCCACGGGAGAAGCTTGAGATGAAACTGGTGAATATTTCGGGAGTTGAGTTCGGTGGTCCCGGCCTGCCGTTGATTGGCGGACCCTGCGTTATCGAGGGTCGCGATCACACTCTGAAAATCGCCGGCGCCCTGCAGGAGATAACCACCGCACTGGACATACCATTTATCTTTAAATCCTCCTTTGACAAAGCCAACCGCACTTCCATTAAAGCCCCGCGCGGTCCCGGTCTGGATGAAGGATTGGAAATCATGCAGGCAGTGAAAGATCAACTGGGACTGCCGGTACTCACCGATATACATCTACCGCAACAGGCCCATCCCGTGGCCCAGGTGGCCGATATGTTGCAGATTCCGGCTTTTCTCTGTCGTCAAACCGATCTGCTGCTGGCGGCGGCCGCCACCGGCAAACCGGTGAATGTAAAAAAAGGCCAGTTCATGGATCCCCGCCAGGCAGGGTCGGTAATCGCCAAAATTTCCTCTGGTGGCAATAATGAAATCTTACTCACCGAACGCGGTTACACCTTCGGCTATAATAATCTGGTCACCGATGTCCGGGCTTTGGCCATCATGCGTGAATTCGGTTATCCGGTGATTTTCGATGCCACCCACAGTGCCCAGATGCCCGGTAATACCGGCAGCGGAACCGGTGGTCAGCGGAAATATATCCCGGCCGTAATGCAGGCGGCCGTGGCTGCGGGCTGTGATGGTCTGTATTTGGAAATCCACGACCGGCCGGAAAAGGCCCTTTCGGATGCCGCCACCCAATGGCCACTGGAGCGCACCCGTGACTTGCTGCAGGCCGCTCTGGCGATTAACAAGACCGTGAATGAACTAAACAACTAAACCCGGAAAAATCTTGAATACCACTGATCTGATTCCCCTGGCGAAAAAAATAAAATTGTTGATCTGCGATGTGGATGGCGTACTTACCGATGGCACTGTTTATATGGGGGCGGAAGGGGTTGAGTTCAAGCAATTCAATGTGCTGGATGGCGCCGGCTGCTACCTGGCCCGGACCGGGGGACTCAAAGTAGCATTGATATCCGGGCGATATTCTCCCGCCACCGCCACCCGGGCTGAGGAGTTGCCCTTGGAAGCGGTTTATAATGGAGCCGCCAATAAGATTGAACCATACCAGGAGTTATTGAAAAAACTGGGACTGGATGATAGTGAAATTGCCTATGTTGGTGATGATATAATCGATATCCCGATTCTGGAGCGGGTGGGACTTCCGGTGGCGGTAAGCAATGCTTACCCAACCGTTAAAAAAATCGCCCGTTATGTGACTAAAAAACGGGGTGGCGAAGGCGCTATGCGGGAAGTAGTCGATCTGATTTTCACCCTCCAGGGGCGGTACGACGAGGTTATGGACATCCTGCGCACCCAGCGCTTTGGAGAAAAAAATGGACAGTAAATATATTGCTACCGGTCGCCGGGCGGTCAGAATCGAAGCCGAGTCAATTCGCGCCCTGGAAGAACGGCTGGACCAGAATTTTGACCAGGCTGTGGAAACTATTAAAAATTGCCGGGGAAGGGTTATTTTGACCGGGATGGGTAAAGCCGGCCTGATTGCCCAGAAAATCGCCTCCACCCTGGCCAGCACCGGCACGCCATCCATTTTCATCCATTCCGGCGATGCCCTGCACGGTGACCTGGGTATGGTGACCCTCGAAGATTGTATCGTGGCCCTTTCCAACAGCGGCGAGACCGATGAGATTCTGAGCATCGTGGATGCCTGTCAGACGATGGGCCTGCCCGTGATCGGACTGGTGGGACGGCCCAGATCATCACTGGCACGGCTGGCGGATGTGGTTTTGGACACTTCCGTGGAAAAAGAGGCCGGTCGCCTGAATTTAGTACCCACCGCCAGTACTACTACCATGCTGGCCCTGGGTGATGCCCTGGCGGTTACCATGCTGGAAGCCCGCAATTTTAAGCCGGAAGATTTTGCCAGCCTCCATCCCAGCGGCAGTCTGGGTAAACGATTACTGCTGAAGGTAAAAAATATTATGCACACCGGCGATGAAGTTCCCACCATAAACCACCGGCACAATGTCCGCGATGCCCTGTTTGCCATCTCGGCCAAAGGCCTGGGGGTGACCGGCGTGTTAGACGAAAGCGGTAAAATGGTGGGGATCATCACCGACGGCGATATCCGCCGCGGTTTTGAAAAAGGCTCCAAGGAGATATTTGATCAATCGGCGGAAATTATCATGACGCGCAACCCGCGCTGGGTCAACCAGGACATGCTGGCCCGAGAAGCCCTGGAGGTAATGGAAGACCATAATATCACCAGCCTGTTTGTTCACAACGGTCCCGGGGAACAGGTCCCTATCGGCATCGTGCATATCCACGATATTTTAAAAAGCGGGATAATCTGAGGACTGGTGGCCGTGAGAAGCTTCTTTCTGATCACAATTTTTATGCTGCTGGCCTGTGGCAGCCTGGATGATATTGATCTGGGGTCATCCCGCGAAGGCCGCCCTGATCAGGAAAGCTGGAATTCCACAATTATCATGACCAAGGCCGGCGCCAAGCAGGCTATCGTCCAGGCCGGTCACATGGAGAAATATGATGATCAGCAGTATATTTTTCTGACAGACAGCGTCGCCGTGGATTTCTTTGATCCTGACGAGGTGCATACCTCGCTGCTGCTCTCCGATGAAGCCCGAATTGACGAACGCACCGATTTTATGACCGCCCTCGGCAATGTGATTGTGATCTCCGACAGCGGGATCACCATGTTCACCGACACCCTTGATTGGAATGCCGAATTGGAACTGATCTATACCAATGACGAGGTTATGATTACCACCGAACATAACGATACGCTTTACGGCACGGGCTTTGAATCGGATGCGGCCCTGGAAAGCTGGAAAATTCTCCAGCCCCATGGCGTGACTGAAAGGGAGGCCAAAAAATGAGAACAACCGCCGGCTCCCGCACTCAATGCTATTTGCGCTTCCCACATTACTCTTATACATTGTTGAATTATGAATAATGATCATCAATTATTAACGGCGGCTGGCCTGTACAAACAGTACGGCAAGCGCATGGTGGTCAGTGACGTGGCTGTCGAAGTAAATAAAGGTGAAATTGTCGGTTTACTGGGTCCCAACGGCGCCGGTAAAACCACTACTTTTTACATGATCACCGGGATGATCAAACCCACCCGGGGGCGTATTTTCCTTGACGATATTGAAATTACCAATCACCCCATGTATCGCCGGGCGCGTAACGGAATCGGCTACCTGAGCCAGGAACCATCCATCTTTGGCAAATTGACAGTAGAGGATAATCTGCGCCTGGTATTGCAGATGACTAACCTCAGCAGCAAGGAACAGCAGCACAAAATCGATGGATTGCTGGAGGATTTATCGGTGACCCGTCTGCGGAAAAACCGCGGATATAATTTATCAGGCGGTGAGCGGCGCCGGGTGGAAATCTGCCGCGCGTTGGCCATGGACCCTGATTTCATCCTGCTGGATGAACCCTTTGCGGGCGTGGATCCCATCGCCGTAGAGGATATCCAATCGATTGTACATTCTCTAAAAGATCGCAAAATCGGTGTGCTGATCACCGATCATAACGTGCGCGAAACCCTGTCTATTACAGACCGCTCTTACCTGCTGTTTGATGGTAAAATTTTAAAATCCGGTGATTCGCATTTCCTGGCCAATGATAAGGAAGCCCGGCAACTCTATCTTGGTGAACGATTCAGGTTGGACTGATGCCACGTTTAGAACAACGATTAGAACAAAAACAGATTCTGGCCCCGCAACAGATTTTACAGGCCTCCCTCTTGCAATTACCCATGGCTAATCTGGAACAGAAAATACTGGAGGAACTGGAAATCAATCCGGTGCTGGAGATTACCGAGCCTGAACGCAGTGAACCGGAGAAAGAGGAAGCCAGCTCCAGTGATGATGAGGACATCGACTGGGACGAAATGCTTAATGATCCCGA
The DNA here is from genome assembly GCA_001577055.1 of Fidelibacterota bacterium TCS56. Lineage (GTDB taxonomy): Bacteria > Fidelibacterota > Marinisomatia > Marinisomatales > TCS56 > TCS56. The sequence continues at coordinate 4,829 of LSCG01000083.1, read as the reverse complement.
TCATTATATTCCGCCCAACACCTATGATGCCAGCAAAGAAGATGTGAACATTCCCATACCACAGCGCCAGGATTTCATAGAAGGTTTGATACAGCAACTGGATATTTATGATTTATCCAGATGGGAGCGGCAGGTGGTGGAAGAAATGCTGTGGAATCTGGATGACCGCGGTTATCTGGGCACCGATCTGGTACTGATTGCCGACCGTTTCGAAACCAGTGTCGATAAACTGGAACCACTGCTCAAACTGATTCAGCATCTTGATCCACCGGGCGTGGGCGCGCGCTCCTTGCAGGAATGTATCCAGATCCAATTGGAAGATCAGCCCCAGTCGCTGGCTTATAAGATTACTACGGAACATTTCGACGATTTTGCCAACCGGCGATTTTCGGCCATTAGAAATACGCTTGGCTGTACAACCGAGGAAATTAACCTGGCCATCGAACAGATCGCCACTCTCAATCCCCGGCCCGGCGAGGGACAATCCACCGCTGTTAGTCATCTGGTGGTACCCGATGTCACTATCCGCGAAAACGAAGGCATCTGGGCCGTGTACACCAACGATACCTGGCTGCCGGATTTACACATCAACACCTCCTATCGGATGATGCTGAAAGAAAAACACCAGCCGGAAGTCATATCCTATGTGAAACAGAAAATCGATTCCGCCAACTGGTTCATCCAGGCTATTCAACAGCGTCGCCGCACAATGACTGCCGTAATGGAGGCCATAATCGAAAAACAACCTGATTTCTTTTATTACGAGCGCCGTCAGTTGCGGCCCATGAAATTACAGGATATTGCCGACCGCATCAGTATGGATATCTCCACTGTCAGTCGCGCTACCCGTGGTAAATATGTGGATACTCCTTTCGGTATTTTTGAGTTAAAATCATTTTTTACCGAGGGTATCGCCATGCAGGACGGCCGGGAGGTAAGCAATCAAATAATTAAAGACACTCTTAAGTCTATTATTGACCAAGAAGATACTCATAAGCCATATAATGATGAGCAGATTGTGGCCCTGCTGAGAGAGCGGGGCTATCCGGTAGCTCGCCGAACGGTGGCCAAATACCGTGAACAATTGCGCATCCCGGTGGCCCGCTTACGGAAACAATTATAGACACTAAGTCGTTTTAGCAATTCGATCTCTATCAGAAAGGAGATAATTAATGGAATATCGCAGAATAATAATCGGTGACCGGGAAATCAAGGTGCCGGACAAACTTTTCGCACTGGGACTGGTCCCCATAATCCTGGTGGCCCTGGGTTTATGGCTGGCCACCGGAATCTATGTGGTTGGTCCCGATGAAGTGGGTGTGATCAGAACGTTCGGGGAAGCCACCCGCGTGGCTCAATCCGGGCTTAACTGGCATTTTCCCTATCCTATCGAAGTGGTAAATACTCCCAAAGTCACCGAGGTAAAACGGATCGAAATCGGATTCCGTACCGTTGGCAAGCAAGGCTATCGCAAATATGATCGCGAAAGCCTGATGCTTACCGGCGACGAAAATATCGTCGATGCGGAAATAATCGTCCAGTACAAAATTAAGGATCCGCAGAATTACCTGTTCAATTTTGTCAAGCCTGAGGTTACCGTGCGTGAAGCGGCTGAAGCCAGTCTGCGCACCACCATCGGCCAGCACAGAATTGATGAAGCCCTCACCGACGGCAAATTCATTATTCAGGAAGAAACCAAGGAATTACTGCAGGTGATCCTGGATAAATACGAATCCGGTATTCAAATCGTTGCTGTCCAGTTGCAGGCTGTGTCTCCACCGCAGGAAGTGGTGGCGGCCTTTAAGGATGTGGCTTCCGCTAAAGAAGATAAAAACCGCATGATCAACCAGGCCGAAGGCTATCGCAATGATGTGATTCCCAAAGCCCGCGGTGAAGCGCAGGCCCAGATCGAAGAAGCCCAGGGATACATGGAGGCGCGTATCAAGCGCGCCGAAGGTGACGCCGCCAAATTCAAGGCGGTTTTAAAAGAATACAGGAAAGCCGAAGGCGTTACCGAAACCAGGCTCTATCTGGAAACCATGGAAGAGATTCTACCCAATATCCGGAAATACATTATTCCCGATGAGAAAAGTGGTAACCTGATCAATCTTCTCAACCTGGGCGGAGAAGGAGGTTCCAAATGAAGCGGGCCATAATTATTGTAGTCATACTGGCAGTAATCATTCTTTTAACCGGTATCTTCATCGTTGATGAAAAAGAGCAGGTTGTAATTCTCCAGTTCGGTAAACCGGTGCGTGAAATCAAGGACCCGGGTCTCCATATCAAGATTCCCAGTCCGATTCAGCAAACGGTGGTTTTCGATGACCGCCTGCTGGAATATGATTCCCCTCCGGAGGAAATTCTCAGCAAGGACAAGAAAACCCTGATCGTGGATAATTATGTCCGCTGGCGGATTATCGATCCCCTGTTGTTCCTGCAAACGGTGCAGGCAATTCCCACGGCCCTTACGCGCCTGGATGACATCGTCTATTCCGAATTGCGTCGTGAGTTGGGTACCCATAACATGTCGGAAATCATTACCGAAAATCGCGAATTGATTATGGAAGTGGTGACCAGGGAAAGCCGTTCTGCCGCCACCGCCTACGGTATTGATGTTATCGATGTGCGCATTCGCCGTGTGGATTTACCGCCGGAGAACGAAGCCTCGATCTACGCCCGCATGGAAGCGGAACGGAAGAAACAGGCCAATCAGTTCCGCTCGGAAGGTGAGGAAGAGGCTCAGAAAATCCGCGCTTCCACTGATCGGGACAAGACCATCATCCTGGCCGAATCCTATCGCCGGGCGGAAGAAATCCGTGGTAATGGCGACGCCCAAGCCATCGATATTTACGCCCAGGCTTTTTCCTCCGACCCCGAATTCTATGAATTCCTGCGGACGTTGGAAGCCTATAAATCAATTCTTGACAGCAAGACCACTGTGGTCCTGCCCGCCGATTCCAAGCTGTTCCAACTGTTGGAGACCGGCCAATAACAATAGTGAAGCAGGCCCGGCTATCAGCCGGGCCAACTTCATCCTGACAGGGTAAACTATGGATTATCAGATTAAATCTACGACCATTCTCGGTGTACGTACCCGTGGTACGGTAGCGCTGGGTGGCGATGGCCAGGTCACGTTTGGTGATATGGCCCTGAAACAGAAAGCCGTTAAGGTCCGCCGCTTCGAGCTGGATAACGGCGTCGTGCTGGGCGGCTTTGCCGGTGCGGCCGCCGATGCCATGACCTTATTTGAAAAATTTGAGAAGAAGCTGGAAGAATATGACGGCGACCTGCGCCGCTCGGTGGTGGAACTGGCCAAGGAATGGCGCACCGACAAATACTTGCGTAACCTGGACGCCCTGCTGGCCCTGATGGATCGAAAAAGCAGTTTCCTGGTTTCCGGCGATGGTAACGTGATCGAACCGGACGGACCGGTGATCGCCATCGGTTCCGGTGGCGGATTTGCCCAGGCCGCTGCCACCGCCTTCTTGAAAAGTACCAAATGGGAAGCGGGAAAAATAGTGCAGAAGGCGATGGGGATTGCCGCCGACCTGTGCATCTACACTAATGACGCCATCACCGTTCTGGAGGTGGAATGAAGGAATTGACACCACGACAAATTGTCAAGGAACTTGACCGCTATATCGTGGGACAGGATGCGGCCAAACGCTCGGTGGCCATCGCCGTGCGTAACCGCTGGCGCCGCCAGCAAGTCTCCGATAATATGCGCGATGAAATCGTGCCGAATAATATAATCTTGATCGGTCCCACCGGCGTGGGCAAGACCGAAATAGCGCGCCGGCTGGCCAACCTGACCAACGCCCCTTTCATGAAAGTTGAAGCCAGCAAGTTTACTGAAGTAGGCTATGTGGGGCGTGATGTGGAATCAATCATCCGCGACCTCACCGATATCGCCGTGAATATGGTCCGTAAGGAAAAAGAAGAAGAAGTGATCGAATTGGCGGAAAGGCTGGCAGAGGAACGGATCCTGGATTTTTTATTTCCCAGTGACGTAAAAACCAGCCGGGATAAATCCCCGGAACAACAGGAACGATTCGAACGCACCAGAAACCGCTTGCGCAAAAAACTCCAGGCCGGCGAGTTTGAGGACCGGGAGATCGAAATTGAAGTCCAGGAAGACGGGGCGCCCATGATGCAGGTTTTCGGTCCCCTGGGTATGGAAGATGTGGGCATGAACCTGAAAGACATGCTTTCCAACGTTCTGCCCCAATCGAAAAAACGGCGCCGCATGAAGGTCATGGATGCCCGTGAACACTTAATCGATTCGGAAGCGGCCAAACTGGTGGACCAGGACGAAGTGGTGCGCCTGGCCAAAGAACGTGTGGAAAATAACGGCATCGTCTTTTTGGATGAAATCGATAAAATTATCGGCAACGACGGCTCCGCCGGTCCCGATGTGAGCCGGGAAGGCGTCCAGCGGGATTTGCTGCCCATCGTGGAAGGCAGTTCCGTTTCCACCCGGTATGGCATCGTCCACAGCGATCATGTCCTGTTCATTGCCGCCGGCGCTTTTCATGTGGCGACCCCGTCGGACATGATCCCTGAATTACAGGGGCGCTTTCCCATCCGCGTGGAAATGGATAAGCTGACGCAGAAGGATTTCGTGAAAATCCTCACCCATCCCCGGTCGGCGTTGATCAAGCAGTATATCGAACTGCTGGGAGCGGAAAACGTCACCCTGAAATTCGAACGGCCGGCCATCAACGCCATTGCCCGTTTTGCCACTGATGTGAATGCCAAAATGGAAAATATCGGCGCCCGCCGCCTGCATACGATCATGACTACTTTGCTGGAAGATATCCTGTTCGAAC
>LSCG01000084.1 GCA_001577055.1 Fidelibacterota bacterium TCS56 | reverse complement strand
TCCATCCGCAACCGGAAAATCGGTTTTGTGTTCCAGACATTTAACCTGCTGCCGAAAGCCACGGCCCTGCGTAACGTGGAATTACCGTTGATCTATGCCAATATTCCCGGTCATCGCCGGCAGGATATTGCTGCCGCAGCGCTGGAACAGGTGGGGCTTAAAGATCGGATGGCTCATAAACCCAGCGAGCTTTCCGGCGGACAGCGCCAGCGGGTAGCCATCGCCCGGGCGCTGGTGACCAACCCATCCATTATTCTGGCCGATGAGCCCACCGGCAACCTTGATTCCAAATCCGGTGAAGAAATAATGACCATCTTTAACGGACTCCAGGCCGCCGGTCACACCATAATTCTGGTTACCCACGAACAATATATCGCCGAACATGCCCGCCGGACGATCCACCTGTTTGATGGTCGAATTTCCGATGATTTAATCAACGGCAGGTGTTAATCCGCACCGCCCATGCTGGGACTGCTTTACGAAGATTTTATGATCGCCCTTGGCGCAATCTTTGATAATAAAGTGCGTTCTATTCTCACCTTGCTGGGGATTGTCATCGGCATCCTGGCCGTGACCCTCATGGGCACATTGATTTCCGGGTTGGACCGTTCCTTCGATCGCAGCATGGATTTTCTGGGGCGGGATGTGTTGTTTATCAGCAAACATAAATGGTTCGATAACCGCAGTTGGTGGGAGATCAGAAACCGGCCTAACATCAAACCGGATTATGTGGAGGATATCAAGCGCCAGTCCCGTTATGCCCTGGCAGTGACCCCCAGCGTCACCCGGCGTGTCAGTGTGATCCGGGGTAAAAACAGTTTGATGGGCGTGGAACTGGAGGGTACAACCTCCGAGTCTATCCAGACTTCCACTGCCAATATTGCCCGGGGACGATTCATCACAACCGGTGAAAATCGTTCCGGTTCCCGCGTGGCGGTAATCGGTCATGATGTAGCCCGTGAACTTTTCGCCAATGAAAATCCCCTAGGCGGTAAAATCAAACTGGGTAATTACCGGTTCCGGGTGATCGGCGTGATTGAGAAGCAGGGAAAATTCCTGGGATTATTCAGCCAGGATAATGTGGTGGTGATTCCGCTGGGCACCTTTGAGCGCTTGTTTTCCCGCCGGGGCTGGGCCCAGATTAAAGTGAAGGTGGCCGCGGAAAATATGGCTAAAGCCAAGGATGAACTGACGGGTATTCTGCGGCGACTGCGGGGGCTTAAACCCGGCGAAGAGGATAATTTCGCCATTAACCAGCAGGAAGCCTTCCGTGATCAATATAATATGATCAAGCTGGCCATTGGCGGTACCGGAGTGTTTATCACCATACTTTCGCTGGTGGTGGGCGGCATCGGCATCATGAACATCATGTTTGTGACGGTGAAAGAACGCACCCGCGAGATCGGTATCCGCAAAGCCATCGGCGCCACCCGTAACATGATTCTGGGGCAGTTTATCCTGGAGGCCGTGATTATCTGCCTGGCTGGCGGAGCGGTGGGCTTAGGTTTGTCCTGGGGTGGCAGCCTGTTGATCGATCAATTTATTTTTCCTTCGGCCATGCCGGTTTGGCTGGCGTTATTTTCCATTTTCCTCAGTGTGGCGGTGGGGTTGGTCTCCGGACTGGCCCCGGCCTACCGGGCCGCCCGCCTGGACCCGATCGAGGCGCTGCGCTATGAGTAAGGGCGGTCACCTGGTCTTTACCCTGCGGGAAAGCCTGAAGATGGCGCTGGAAGCCATCCGCGATAATAAATTACGCGCTACGCTGACCCTGCTGGGAATTACCATCGGTGTATTTTCGGTCATCGGTGCCATGACAGCCATCCGCACGCTGGAGTCTTCCATTAATTCCGGTTTGAGCATTTTCGGCAGTAATACTTTCCTGATTCAGAAATATCCCGTGGTACAATTGGGCGGCCATACCCGGCATAAATACCGCAATCGCAAAAATATTGATTATTTTCAATACGAAGAATTAAAGGAAAGGGCCAAACTGCCGGTGATGGTGAGTGTTATCGATGGCCGCGGCGGACGTTCGATTAAATACAAGAACAAACAGGCCCGGCTAAGTGCCGCTGTTAACGGCGGTGACGAAGGCGCCATGCGCAGCCTTAAAACCTTTATCGCCGATGGCCGGGATATCACCCGCCAGGACGTGGAATTCTCCCGACGGGTGGCGGTGCTGGGTATGGATATCGTGGACCAGCTATTTCCCTTTGCGGACCCTCTGGGAAAACAGTTTACCATCGATGGATTGAAATACCGGGTAATCGGCATTACCGAACGGCAGGGGAATTTGTTTGGTCAGAGCCAGGATAATTTCGTCCTGATTCCCATCTCCACCTATCTGCAGAATTTTGCCAGCCGCTGGACCTCACTGTCCATTACGATCGAAGCCCAATCGGCCGAATTATATGATAAAACCCGCGATGAAGTGATCGGGTTAATGCGCGCTATCCGCCAGGTGGCGCCGGGTGACGAAAATGATTTTGAAGTATTGTCCAACACGGAATTGATCGATACCTTCGGCCAGTTCACCGGGGGTGTTAAGCTGTTTGCTTTTGCCATCAGCATCATTGCGCTGGTGGTGGCGGGGATCGGCATAATGAATATCATGCTGGTATCGGTTTCGGAGCGCATCAAAGAGATTGGTATCCGCAAGGCGGTGGGCGCCAATCGCCGCGATATTATGACCCAATTCCTAACCGAAGCGGTATTCCTCAGCGAGTTCGGCGGTGTGGCCGGTGTGGTCCTGGGGGTGCTGGGTGGTAATGCCGTATCGCTGCTGATGGACATTCCCGCCGTGATTCCCCTGGATTGGGCCTTTTACGGCCTGCTGGTCTGTTCGCTCATCGGAATCGGTTTCGGGTCGTATCCGGCTTACCGTGCCGCTCGCCAGGATCCGATCCAGTCTCTGCATTCCGAATAACAGCTTTAACGGGGCAGGAGATCGGCAACCGGGTCTGGCGGTGACTACTTGATGAAACCATTCCTTTTACTTGGACGCTCACCACTGACGTTATAAATTTTTGCACGCCAACAGTGTCGATGGCACGGAAATTGTAAAAGTGGGACATTTATTTAGCCAAACCGAAACCGGGAACCGTTCAATTCCGTTGAGCGGTTACCCCTGTCTCTCCGGGAGGGTGTTTCCTTGAATCTGGGTGTGATTCCCGCCCGTCTGGCCTCGACCCGTTTCCCCGGCAAGATGCTGGCTCCGCTGGCCGGTAAGCCCTTGGTCATGCATACTTATGAACAGGTACGCCAGGCAGAACTACTGGACGAGGTAATCATCGCCGTGGATGACGAACAGGTACAGGCGGTGCTGGAAAAATTCGGCGCTCAGGTGCAATTAACCGCCGTGGAGCATCAATCGGGGACCGACCGTGCAGCGGAAGTGTCCGCCGGTTCGGACGCCGCTGTTGTGATAAATATTCAAGGCGATGAACCACTGATCGATCCCCGGTTGATTGATGATCTCCTGGGAGTATTCACCAATCAGCAGGTTGTCATGGCCACCGCCGCCGGCCGCAATCTGGATACGGCCGATCTGCTCGATTCCAACGTGGTTAAAGTATTCCTGGATTTTGACCAGACTGCCGTGGATTTCCAGCGGCTGGTGCCCGACAATTTGATCGGCGGCTGTTATCGGCATATTGGTATTTATGCTTATCGCCGGGATTTCCTGCATACATTTACCCAGTTACCGCCCAGCGAAAATGAACGCCATCGGCGATTGGAGCAAATGCGTGCCCTGGATAATGGATTCCCGGTGCACTGCCTGTTGACCGATTATCGCTTGCTGGGTGTGGACACGCCGGAAGATTTAGAATTAGTACGCAGTCGGCTGGATACCAAACCAGATGCAATTACCGTAGAAAGAGACGATCACAAATGAGTCCCGCCAGACCTACGAAATATATATTTGTCCTGGGAGGAGTAATCTCGGGACTGGGCAAAGGCATCGCCGCCGCATCCATCGGTTATCTGTTGAAAAGTTCCGGCCTGCGGGTTACCATCCTCAAGCTGGATCCTTATCTGAATGTGGATCCCGGTACCATGAATCCCTACCAGCATGGCGAGGTTTTTGTGCTGGACGACGGCTCGGAAACCGATCTTGATCTGGGGCATTACGAACGTTTCATTGACGTGAATATGAGTCAGCGCAATAATGCCACCACCGGTCAGATATACAGCACGGTAATCGAGCGCGAGCGGGCCGGTGACTACCTGGGTGCCACCATCCAGGTGATCCCCCATATTACCGATGAAATTAAAGCACGCATCAAAGCCGTGAATACTCCCAAACGCTTCGATGTGGTGATTTGTGAAGTGGGTGGTACCGTTGGTGACATCGAAAGTCTGCCGTTTCTGGAGGCCATCCGCCAGTTATCGGTGGAGGTGGGTTACCACAACCATCAGATTGTTCA
>LSCG01000082.1 GCA_001577055.1 Fidelibacterota bacterium TCS56 | reverse complement strand
CGGTTATGCCGACTTTGAAGGTTATAAAATTTACAAGAGTGCTGATGGCGGCAAAACCTGGGGTGGACCGGAAGACAAGATCTATGATGATCAGGGTACCCTGGTAGGCTGGCATCCGGTAGCCCAGTTCGATTTATCGGCTGAAGATGACTCACAGTACTGCATTTTTGATAATGGTGTGTGCAGCGGCGAAGATGAAACCCGCGGCCATGCCATCAACGGTCCTGATCCGTTAGCGCCCTGGTTTAACCTGGGCAGCGATACGGGCCTGCCGCCCACCAACGAGCAGGGGAAATATTACTGGGTTGATACGGATGTCATGGACGGGATGGAATACACCTATTCGGTCACTGCCTATGATATGGGAGTTGAACCGCCGACACGAACTGTGTATAATGAAATCATGGAGATGGATACGACTAGTGGTGACACAGTCTGGGTTCCTACTGGAGAGTATAAACGTGAAGTTGTTAATACTGCCTCAAATCCCAATGGCTGGTCCGATCCCACCGGCTATGCCAGCATTGAGAATTCCCGCGGGACCACAATCCACGATGCCAATTTTGTCACCGTGGTGCCCGGTTTCCCCAGCGCCGGAAATCTCGATAGCATTAAAGTTGTGCCTAATCCCTATATCGTCCGATCGCGCTTTAACGAGACCGAGTATATCCGCAAGATGCGCTTCACACACTTGCCGTACAACAGTCGGGTGACCATTTTTACCGTGACCGGTGAAAAGGTGATTTCCATGAAGCATACCAGTACCACCGACAGTAACCTGTTCTGGAATCTGCGCTCGGTCAACAATCAGGAAGTCGCCCCCGGATTGTATATTTACGTGGTTGAGTGGGAAGGTAAAAAAGATATTGGCAAATTTGCCATCGTACGCTAGTAAGTGAGAATAATATGAGTGTAAAACGATCACTACTATTCATAATCGTCAGCGCTTCACTGTCATGGGGCCAGACTGCCGATGTGCCTGAAATCGTGAATAAGGTCGCATCCGCCGCCGGTAACTGGCTGAAAATGGATGCCGACGTCCGCGCCATTGGCATGGGCGGGACAAATGTGGCCATCGGATATGGAGTTTCGGCCATCCCGAAGAACCCATCCCTGATTGCTTTCATTCCCCGCAGCCAGGTCTATTACAGCAAGACCAGCTATCTGGCGGGAATATCATTGAATAATTTCGGTCTCGGGCGCAAAGTGGGCCATTCGGATTTTGTGGGAATCCACCTGTTCTACCTGGATTCCGGTCCCATCGAAATCACCGATGTGGCCAATCCGGAAGGCACCGGAGAAAATTACCATACCCGCTTTATTTCCGCCCGCACCGTTTACGCACGGCGCCTGACGGACCGCCTGAAGGTAGGCGTTACCCTCAACTTCATTCATGAAGCGATCGCCACTGCCTATAAAAATACCTTTGCCTTTGATGTAGGCTCCAATTTCAACACGGGCTTGTATGGTTTCATACTGGGTATGTCGGTTGCCAATTTTGGCCCGGAGGCTCGTTACGGTGGAAAAGCTTTGGCTACCGATGTTTCAACTGCTCTCGACGTGGGAGGCAGCCTCGATAAGATTACCGCTAAATACCCTCTGCCACTGGCTTTCCGACTGGGGGTAGCCAATACCATTATAGGTCCGGAAGGTTCCTTTATCAAGAATAGCGCCCACCGCCTCACCATTTCAGCGGAAGGAATCAGCCCGATTGATTTTCTGGTCAGTGGCAGCACGGGACTGGAATATAGCTGGAATGAAATGGTCTTCGCGCGGCTGGGAAGCAAGCTGGGCCATGATTCAGGCGGCATGGCCGGCGGTGCCGGGATAAAATACCGTGCCGATCGCTTCATCGTTACCGTGGATTATGCCGTTGCCAGTTATGGAATTCTGGATTTAACCCAACAACTGGGCATCGGCCTGGAATTTTAAGGTGGGAAACTATTGAATATGACTCTGAGAAATAAATTTAATTTTTCGATTCCGGCTGTAATTCTTCTGTTGGTAACCTTTAGCAATCTGGTTATTGCCGACAACCATGGTTTGTCAGCGCCGATTAAACCCACTATCAGGGCGGCGGCCGAGCATAATCTTGTTGTGTTGTATTGGGACGATAGCGCCGAATCATCGATCGATTCACTAACCGGCTATGCCGATTTTGAAGGCTATCGGATTTATCGCAGTACCGATGGCGGCGTCACCTGGGGTACAGAAGATGATAAACTATACGACTACGATCAGAATTTTATCGGTTGGCGACCGCTGGTGCAGTATGATTTGTCCGAATTAGGAGATTCACTGCATTGCATTTATACTGCCGAAGAATGTGGGGCCAGCGACCCGAAACGCGGTATTACCGTGGCGGGGCCTGATCCCTTTGAACCAGCGCGTAATATCGGCGAAAATACCGGTTTGACTTATGTCTATGTGGACGAGGATGTAATCGACGGTCGTGAATATACCTATTCGGTGACGGCCTTCGATATGGGATTGCGTACATATACCATCGAATACAATGCCCTGGACGATTCCACTTTTGTCATGGATACGGTCTGGTCGGCCAGCAATCCCGATCATTTCGCCATTGATGGCTCAGGTTACAAAAGTCTTGAGTGTGCCATCGGACAGTCCGAATCCGATCCCAATTTTATTCAGGTTGTTCCCGGGTTCTATGCCAGTAATATCACTTTTCCTGAAGATAACACCACCTTTTTCGCTCGCCAGGAATCAACCATCGGCAGCAGTTTTATTTCCTATATTCTGGCAGATACCGATCAACTGGAGCCGGTTTTTCTGAAATTCGAGGTACAGGCCGATCAATCCGATGAGGCGGTGGCCGGGATGGCCTGCGAGAATCCGTCGATCCATATCTACAAAATCGACAATCCCACCGATCAGATTCCGACTGAGATTGAGACTGCTCAAGATACAACCGTGTTGGCCCAGACGGAAATTGATTCGCTGCTTGATTTACCGGGCAGCTTCATGACCGGAACCGAGATTTTCATTCCGTTTTACGAGACGACTACCGAACCGTGGCGCATGAGTGATCTGGTCAGTGGCATTCAGGTACATTTTACGAATCTGCCTGAGCTTAATCCGGTATTTGCCTTTATTGAAGAAGCACAGTGGTCGGCGTTGGATAGTGCAACTATTCGTGAAACCTTTTTTGATTTGCGTTACGAATCAAGTGCATATAAGCATCGACTTAATTTTGATTATAAGATCGAATTCTTCGGTGATCAAACCGGTGACTCGGCTAACGTGGGTACTGCTAATGTCACTTATTTACCATTCCGGATCACTAATCAGACAACAGGAAAGAAAGTTAACCTGCGGCATTTTGATTTCGGAATGGAGGATGACCATGATCCTGCCAAAGGAGCATTTGACTCAAGCTGGACAAATCTTGAAAAATTGCTTTTTCAGGATACATTACAAATTGCAGCAAATACTGATGAATCTGTAATTACAACTTTTCAGTTCAAGATAAGTTTTGGAATAAATCAATTGGTATTACGTACTTTGGCAAATCAGGGAATAATTGATATCGAAAACATGATCAGAAACTGGGAACCTGACAAGTCATACAGTGAGGGTTCGGTTGCCATTCATAAAATGATGGTCTGGGAAGCGGTAGCCACCAATGTTAATTCCGAGCCTAAACATTGGTTTATTGACAATAACGGCGATGGTATTAATGACAACCCCTGGCGGATAGTTTATCCCTGGTCCGATGGTGATGAGGTAATTCTGAAACCATGGAAATTCCTGGTTGACGGTGATAGCTGGGTAGCGGATATCTCCGAATTGGGGAGACCGGTGCCGGTGGAAACGGCCATGTTGGAGGAAGTGGAGGTTGTTCCCAATCCCTATATTGTCCGATCCGGGTTTGCCGAAACCGAAACAGACCGGCGTCTGCGGTTTATTCGCCTGCCCCGGAAATGCCGCATCGCGATTTTTACCATCACCGGTGAACTGGTCGATGATTTCGTCCATGAGGATCCCTATGACGGCAACGCCTGGTGGGACCTGCGAACAAAATCCGGCGAGCTGGTGGCCCCGGGTCTCTATATTTATGTGGTGGAATCTGAGGGTAAAGAGCAGATAGGAAAATTTGCGGTGGTGCGCTGATGAAAATAATACACATTATATTAATGACGATTACTGCCTCTGGCTTACTGTTCGGACAATATACCAGCTTGCCGGATGGCTCTGCTGACGCCGGCACCAGCGCCGGAAACTGGCTGAAATTAAGTACCGGTGTCCGCAGCAACGGCATGGGGGGCAGCGGCCTGCTGGCTGGTGGCGCGGCTCATCTGCCCTACAACCCGGCCGGGCTGGCATTGATTGAGAAATCTCAGGTTTATTTCAGCAGCAGTAACTATCTGGCAGGCACCAAATTTAACGTGGTGGCCTATGCCACGGCGATTACCCCCCGTGATTATGTCGGTTTCCACCTGTTTACCTTTAATTCCGGTGATATCAACGTGACCATCCCGGAATATTCTTTGGGAACCGGCGAACAATATGAGGTTAAATATTTCACTTTCCGGACTGCTTACGCACGAAAGCTGACCGGAAAAATTAATCTTGGTTTTACCGTGAATTATGTGCGTGAGCAAATATATACCATGTCGTATCAGACCCTGGCCTTTGACCTGGGAGCGGTGTACAATACCGGTATTCTGGGGAATGTAATCGGTATCAATCTCAGCAATATTGCGCCGGAGATTCAATTCGGTGGCGAAGGATTACAGATTGCGGTGGATGATGAACTATCGCCCGACGAGCGTCTGTCACGCCAAACCGAGAAATTTACATTACCCTTTATCATGCGCTTCGGTATCCAGAATCAACTCGGCGGTCCCCAGGGCACTTTCATGAAAATGCAAAACCACCGGATAATCGTGGCCGCCGACGCAATCCAGGCCCCTGATTATTCATTGGTTGGTAATGTGGGCCTGGAATACGGGTTTTATAATCTGGCTTTTGTACGCCTTGGATCTTATCTTGGGCATGATACCGCCCAACTTACCTTCGGTGGTGGTTTGAATGTCCGCCTGGGGGGATTAGGCCTGACGCTCGATTACGCCATGGTGGATTTCAGCATTCTCAAACCGACTCATCATTTCTCGATCGGAGCCATATTTTAGCTACTACCAAAGAAAAGAATTTGGAATTAAGCATTCCAAACGGTTATTATTAACGATGTCGATGTGTTTTAACTAAATTGACTGGAATACTAAACGCCTTAAAAAGGAATACTAGCATGAATTTCAGAACAATCATTGCCCTTGTCTTATTACTGGGATTGACCACTGCGAGTGACTTGCCGCGGTTAACCGGTGATTTTGCCGTGCCGGCCAGCAGAACCGGTATGGTAACCAAATCTCAATCTGCAAGTGACCGTTCATTTAACAGTCGCACCGATACAACCACCATCTGGTTCGACGACCTGGAGGGTGACGTATCCGAATATATCATGGATGCGGGCTGGCTGCTCACGGAAGTTTCTTCCTACAGCCCGACCCACAGTTTTAATGCTGATGATGATAATTATGATCAAGATCTGTATTTAGTCAGTCCCGCTGTGACCCTGCCGGAGGTGACCTCCGATAACCAGTATTTGAAATTCAGCTTCGCCCTGTGGTGTAATACGCCGGATTTTGATGGTGACAACGATAATACTCTCGAAGATTATTATCGGGTTCAGATTGCCAATGTCAGTGAAATTCCGCTATTCTTCCACCAGACGACCACCGACGCCTATGAAGGCAACTCCTGGTGGTGTGCCGATGCGGACATCGGTGGTTATGACAATGACTGGCTGCAGGCCCTGGAATCTCCCGCATTTACCGTAAGCGGAACTAATCCGGTGCTGAATGCCAAAATCAATTACAATCTGGAGGAATACACCGGTGACCCGCAGAATATCGGTGGTTGTATGGTTGACGGCTGGGATGCCGCCAATGTTCGCATTTCCACCGATAACGGGGCAACCTGGCAGGTTTTGAGCGGCACACCGGCCTATCCCTATTCCAGTTGCTACGGCTGGGCGTCTAACGGCGACGATTGCAATATTGCCGGATGGGGCGCTTCTTCCGGTGGCTGGGTTGATGCCAGCTTTGACCTGAGTGCCTATGCCACACAGTCAGTTAAGGTGAGATTTTATTTTGGTTCAGATGTCAGTTATTCCACCGGTGATGGCGATCCGGTCACTGGTATCAAGGTGGATAATATTTTAGCTACCAATGACGAAGCTGACTCGCTGCTGTGGGACAATGCCGATGACGCTGCCGTCATGTCCCCCGTCTCGGATTCTTATATCTGGACGGAAGTTTTTTATGATTACGGCGATAATACCCGTCCCGGTGGATCCGATATTGGCTGGCAGGTTTACATGCCCGGTGATCCCTTCAATGGAAACGCCCAACTGGATATTACCGACCTGGCCGGCAGCGATGTTCGCCTGCGTTTTCAGGCCCGTTTCGATGATAACGACGATGGCGGTAATGCCGGTGGGTTGTATATCGACGATATCCATTTCTGGCAGGTGGACTTCCAGGAACAGCCGCCTGATGTAACCGATCTGGATGCCGTAGCCGGTGATGCCGAAGTAATGGTTACCTGGTCAGATTTGAATACCGGCGGCGATTTCAACGGTGATGTAATCTACGATGACGGTTCCTTTGAAGATGCCATCGGACTGAGCGACGGCGACGAAGCCTATGCCGGGACCCATTTTGATGCACCCTTCGGCGTGAGTGAAGTAACGGTGAATTCGGTCGATGTTTTCGGCTATAACGGCGCCGTTGGCACTGCCAATCTTTATGCTTTTAACATGAGCGCCGGGGTTCCGGAAGACACTCCTATTTATCAGACGACCATCAATCTCCTGGCCGATCAGTGGGTAACCCAGACTGTCACGGACTGGGTCTTTGATGGCGATTTTCTTATCGCCGTGGGTATTACCCAGACTATCAGTTGCCCAATTGATCTTTCCAATCCCCCCAGCACTCAATCCTGGGCCAACCTGGGTGGCTGGGACACCTGGGCCAATATTGCCGCTGCCAACGAGTTACCCGATGGTGAATGGGGCATTCGAGCTGATGTATCCAGCGTTGGAGGCTTGCTGGCGACCTATAATGTCTATCGCAGCGTCGGTGGCGGTGATTTCTTCCTGATGTTCAACGGTGAAAATTTGACCGAACCGGAATACCACGATCAACTGGTGGTAAACGGTACCGAATACTGCTATAAGGTGGCCGCGGAATTCAATGACGTGGAAAGTGATCTGGCCGGGCCGGTGTGTGCCATGCCGGAGGCGCAGACGGTGTATGAAATCGCTTATGATGACGGCGCTGACAATACCAGTACCAATGCTATGGCTGATAATTATCTGGCCGTCAGGTTCACCCCCCTGTATTATCCTTCAAACCTGGTGCGGCTGAAATATTATATTCCGGCCGGTGCTTCCCCGGGCGTGGCTTTGGCCCAGGTCTGGGATGACGATGGTACGGCGGGCGACCCCGGTACCAACCTGATCAATGGATTCATTGTTCAGCTCAATCCCGGTTGGAATGAAAGTAATATCGCCAGCCAGAATATTGAGATCACCGAAGGCAGCTTCTACGTAGGCTGGCAGGAGACGGTGCAAACACCGCCTATCGGGATTGACACCGACTCACCGGCTGACAACAGTTACATCAATGTCACCGGTGACTGGGAGCCATTCGGTAATTACTTCAGCGGCGCGCTGATGATTCGGGTTGACATGGATGCTCCATCGATGAGTACCGATGAAGGTCTGTCCCCGGACGTACCGGAAGCCTACGCCCTGCATCAGAATTACCCCAATCCCTTTAACCCCACTACGACCATTGAATTTGATATAATGGCGGCCGGTACAGTGGAACTGGCGCTGTACGATGTTACCGGTAAAATGGTGAAATCACTGGTTTCACGGTCAATGGGAGCCGGGCATTATCAGTATCATCTGAACGGCGCTGACCTGGCATCCGGGATTTATTTCTGCCATCTGAATGTATCGGATGACAACCGTGGGGTTTACTCCAATACACGCAAATTAATGTTGATTAAATAACAAATTCCAATCGACCCGGTGGCGGCTGCGGCTGCCATCGGGATTTCCATTCGGAGCAACCATGCAACGATTCATCGGATTACTACTACTCATTACAATAGCTCTAGGGAACGGGAATTATCATCAGAATCAGATTCTGATTTATATTGATAATAATTATGAGAACCTGGCGATAATCAACCGCACCGGTCATCCGGAAACCGATGATCCGATGTTAAACGAGTTTCTGGACAACAACGGGGCGGTCGCGATCAGACGCTGGTTGCGCAGTGCCGATGAATCAGACCATGATGGTGATATTTATCTGAACCGCTACTATCTGGTGGATTTTGGCACCCCGCGCAATTCCATTGCAAATCTGCGTTTGGAATGCCAGCAGGTCCCGATCGTTGCAATGACCGAACTGGTACCGGTAATCAAGCCGCATTATACTCCCAACGATCCACGATTCGGCCAACAATGGCATTTACCCAACGTTCGGGCGCCCCAGGCCTGGGATCTCTGGGATGTGGATGGCGGGGATATCCCCGGTACCAACAGTACCCGCGAAATCAAGGTGGGTGTGGTGGATACCGGCGTGGACTGGACGCACCCTGACCTGGTGGATAATATCTGGAATAATCTGGGTGAGGATGCCAACGGCAACGGTGTCACCATCTTGCAATCGGGAAACACCTGGATTCTGGATCCTGGTGATCTGAACGGTATTGACGATGATAATGACGGCTATATCGATGATCTGGTAGGCTGGGACACCGAAGGCAGCCAGCAGACCAATGGTGATAATGATCCTTTCCCGCCATCAGTAGGTATGGTTCCCGATCACGGGACGAATGTTTCTGGTGCTGTCTCGGGTGTTACCAATAATTCACTGGGGATTGCCGGTACCGGTTGGGGACTGAGTATTATCGCCGTGAAAATTGCCAATGATACCAATGGTGATTTGGACGGTGGGTATGATGGAATTCTATATGCGGCTAAAGCGGGAGCCGATGTGATCAACTGCAGTTGGGGTGGATCCGGTTACAGTGGCGGCGGTCAGGCGGTAATTAATACCGCCCATAATACCTACGGTGCCGTGATTGTTGCTTCCTCCGGTAACGGGAATGAAGCTGTGGGCCTGACCAACCTGGATACTCACTATCCCAGCGGATATGATAATGTCATTTCGGTCACCGCCACCGGTCCCGGCGACAGTTTTAATTGCTGGGCCACTGCCGGTACTACCGTTGACCTCGGCGCCCCCGGTGAAACGGTTTGGACCACCGACCTGAATGATGGCTATGAAGCTCCCTGGGGAACCTCCTTCTCCGCTCCGATTGTGGCCGGCGCCGCCGGATTGGTCTGGTCATATTTCCCCGACGAAGATAACGTCTGGATCGAAGACCGGATCATCAATGCGACCGATACCTACAGTGACATGGACCGCAACTGCCAGGTGCAGAATCTGGGGGAAACCAGTCCCCATACCGAGAGCATGACCGGTATGCTGGGCACCGGCCGTCTGAATGTTTACAAGGCGCTTACCAGTGGAATTTACCCCAGCCTTTCGGTGCAATCCCTGAATTTGCAGGGCGACACCGACAGCGACGGTATTTTCAATCCCGGTGAAACCGTAAATATTAAGGTTGTGGTGGAAAATGATCCGGGCTGGGCTACGGCCACCTCTGTGTTGGCCGTGTTGGCCACCGATGATGATCGGATTACCGTAATCGATAACCTGATCACCTTTAATAATGATATCCCCGCCGGGCAATCGGCCTTCAACCTGTTTGACTCATTTCAGATTTCCGCCGATGCGGAAGCTTCCACCGGCCCGGTGGAGTTTACCGTCGAAATTTATGCCGGTGATTCGCCCAACGAGTATTACACAGAAGATCATATCACTGTGGATATCGAACTGCAACAGGCCAATTTTCCTTATTTTGCCGGTGCAGCGGTTAAAACTTCGCCGCTGGCCACTGATCTGAATGGTGATGGTCAATCGGAAATTTATTTCGGGGCCGACAATTTTAAGATTTATGGCGTCGGGGTTGACGGACTGGATATCACCAGCTATCCCTTTTCCACCGGCAATCAGGTTCGGTCCAGTGTGGCTGTGGGTGATGTGGATAATGACGGCGACCTGGAACTGGTTTTCGGTTCCAAAGACCGCAATCTTTATATTCTTAATTCCGCCGGTACTGCTGACCTGGAGTATGTCGCCTCGGGCTTCCTGATGCATACACCGGCCCTGTTTGATATGGACGATGACGGCGACCTTGAGATAATATTCGGTTCCACTATTATTGAAGCCGGCGTCAACAGTGGCAAAGTTCACGCCATTCATCATGACGGCAGCGATGTGGCCGGTTATCCCATCGAAGTGGGGGAAGTCATTATGGCGGCCCCGGCCGTGGGCGATATTGATGCTGACGGTGAGATTGACGTTGTGGTTGGTACCTGGGGCAACAGCCTGTTTGCCGTCTCGGCCGGTGATTCGATCAAAACGGGATATCCCTACACCACCGGCAATCGAATTAATGTAGCCCCGGTGATTGGGAATATTCTGGGAGACGCCTCACCCGAGATAATTGCCGGCAGCGACGACGGCAATGTTTACATTCTTAATAACACCGGCGGACTGGAGTATCAAATAGGTACCGGTCAGTATATCCGCGGTGGATTTGCCTTATGCGATGTTACCGCTGACGGATACGCCGAGATTTTCTGGGGCGGGTATGATTCCAGGCTGCATGCCTTTGATGTCAATGCCGGAGGTGAGCTGACCGGCTGGCCAGTGAATGTTGGCACAACCGTGGCCTCGGCGCCGGTCCTGGTTGATATAAATAATGACGGGGCGCTTAATGTTATCGGCGCCAGCACCAATGGACAAGTGCTGGGATATCATCTGGATGGTTCCGCGCTGGGCAATTTTCCCGTTACTGTCGAGGGTTCTATTGAAAGTTCTCCCGCTGTGCAGGACATTGACAGCGATAATGATTTTGATATTCTGGTAGGAACCTCAAATGGTCTGGCGATAATCGATTATAAACAAGCCAAGTCTGACGAAATCACCTGGCGCCTATTCCGTGGATCGATGACGAGGGCTGGTAATATCAACGCCATGTATCTGGCTACCGAGGAGCGATTGGCTGACATTCCCGAGGAAATCTATGTCAGCCCCGGTTACCCCAATCCTTTCAATCCCACGACGATGTTTGATATCCATATACCCCGTACCACGGCGGTGCGGGCGCAGGTTTTCGATATCCGGGGCCGATTGGTAAAAGAATTGGCCGACCAGCGATACACGGCCGGTATCTATCATCTGGAGTGGAATGGACGGGACCATTTTAACCGGCTGCAGTCCTCGGGCGTGTATTTGGTCCGGGTAGCCATCGGAAGCACTGTTAGTACCCACAAGGTACTGCTGGTGAAATAATGCAATTGATTAATTATGGTGGATACAGTTATCTTCAGGTATCCAACAGATCGGAGTAAATGACAGATGTTTATTAGAAGACTCACGTTGACTTTAGCAGTATTAGGTTTGCTTTCTGTAGGCTCGGCCATGGATTGCCCGGCGGACTCGGCCTATCATATTGATCTACGTACCATGCTGCCCGACGGACAACCCAACCCCAACTACGGACTGGAGATCGCCACCGGATTATGTGCCTGTCTGGATTTTTCCGACATGTTTTCCCTGACGGACACTACGCTCACACTTACAGTTCTGTTAGTGGATAATGAACCGATCCGCGGTGTTGAGCTGGATATTTATCATGACGCTGAGGGCATTATTGAATATGGCGACTACGGATCGGTAGCCAAAGGCAGCAAGCTGGAAAATGTCACTGATGGCGATGGTGTCCCCAAGACCATGACCCTGCTGGCCAATGAATTGGACGACTATGTCAAAGTTATGGCCTACAGCACTGCAAGGGCGCGTACTGCCGGTGATGGCACCGAAGGCGATCTGTTAACCGTTACCTATCGTATTACCAACGGTTTAGCGTCGCTGCCGGACAGCATTGCTTTCAGTATCGGACTGTGCAATTTACCGGGAACCTCCATGGACCCAAGTATATTAAACGTAGCCTGCTCATATCCTGATACACTCTCGCCCAAAGCCATTCAGGTCGTGTTGGGTGTTGAAACCGCCAATACCCCGGTGCCTGACAGCTATCAATTGAGTCAGAACTATCCCAATCCTTTCAACCCGTCAACCAATATCAGTTTTGCCCTGCCCGCCGCCGAAGCGGTCCGGCTAAATATTTATAATGTACTGGGGCAGGTAGTCACCACGCTGGTTGATCAGGAATTATCCGCCGGCAATTATGATATTGTCTGGAATGGCCGCGACTCCCAGGGCCAAATGGTAGCTTCCGGTGTCTATTTCTACGAATTGCGCAGTGATAATTTCACCGCCAGGAAGAAAATGCTATTCCTGCGGTAGTTAATCGACTCATAAATATCTATTTAAGAGTAAATTCCTCTGTCTGATTTCAGGCAGAGGAATTTTTTTATGCCAATTAGAATACTGCTGATAATCATCATATTCTGGGTGAACGGCCTGGTTGGTCAGTCGCCGAATTATGCCATCCAACAGCATGAGCGCCAATGGAAGGAATACACCACCTTTCAAAGGATGGAGTTGATTTCCTATTGCGATTTCTTATATGAAAAGGAACAGTACGACCGGGCAATCCTGGGGATGTTTCAATTTTTGTACCTGTTTCCCGGTGATTCGCTGGAAGCGGTAATTACCTATCGGATTGCCAACAGCTATCTGGCTACCGGCAAGAACGATGAAGCACATGATTATTACAACCGCACTTTGGCTTTGACAGATTCAACTGCGGATTTACACCGGTTGGCCTGGCACCGCAGCCTTAGTATCCTGGTGGCTGAAAATCGCTATGATTCGGTCCTGACCCTGCTGACAACCGCCGATGATCCTTTTGATATTACCGTCCGCGGATATGTTCATTTACATCGTCTGGAATGGGAGGCAGCCCGCCAGGCTTTTAAAGCGGCGGAAGCCAGTTTCAATAGCCCATATTACTCACGTCAGTTACGACCCTTGTTTGAAGCCTTGGATGGCGTGCGAAGACTGCCCCGGCGCAACAAACCGCTGACGGTTTTATCAGCGTTAATTCCCGGAGGCGGTTTTGCTTATTTGGGCAACCGGGAGTCAGCGGCGGCCGCCCTGGCCACCGTAACAGGTTTGGGGATTGCCGCTTATTTTTACCGTGATGAACCGGCCGTGATGGTCCCCATAGCCCTTACGGGGTTGGCAGTTTACGGCGGTAGTTTCTGGAAGGCTACCAGCAGCGTACGCTCCACCAATATTGCCAACCAGCGTAGTTATATTGAGTACATAATCCGGCGTTATCCGGTGCAGCGATTGATCGCGCTGGATGAGCCGGATTTATTTTAAGATATTTGATTATATATATTGACTCGGTTGTATTCGGGTCTCTAATTTTTCGGGCTGCATGAGACAATGCTAAGCAGTTTTCTCACAGCAAAGCTTTTTGAAAAATTGGTATGCGTGGTCCAAACGTCAAACAGGAGACGTAGTCGACAAACAGGAAAACTCAAATACAACGGAGAGTTTGATCCTGGCTCAGGACGAACGCTGGCGGCGTGCTTGATACATGCAAGTCAAGGAGAACGTATCCTTCGGGATGCAAGTACACTGGCGAACGGGTGAGTAACACGTAGGTAATCTGCCTCGGAGATTGGGATAACCCCCCGAAAGGGGAGCTAATACCGAATAATGCAGCGAATCTTTCGGGATATGCTGTTAAAGCGGGCTTCGGCTCGCACTTCGAGATGAGCCTGCGTCCGATTAGTTAGTTGGTGGGGTAAAGGCCTACCAAGGCGATGATCGGTAGCTGGTCTGAGAGGATGATCAGCCACACTGGGATTGAGATACGGCCCAGACTTCTACGGAAGGCAGCAGTAAGGAATTTTGCGCAATGGGCGAAAGCCTGACGCAGCAACGCCGCGTGACCGATGAAGCTTTTCGGAGTGTAAAGGTCTGTCGTGAGGGAAGAATAACCGCGATGAAAATATCATCGTGGTCTGACGGTACCTCACAAGAAAGCACCGGCTAACTTCGTGCCAGCAGCCGCGGTAATACGAGGGGTGCTAGCGTTGTCCGGAATCATTGGGCGTAAAGGGCACGTAGGCTACTTGGTAAGTCTTTTGTTAAAGCCCTCTGCTTAACAGAGGATCTGCAAAAGAAACTATCAAGATTGAGTTTGGAAGAGGAAAGCGGAATTCCTGGTGTAGCGGTGACATGCGTAGATATCAGGAGGAACACCAAAGGCGAAGGCAGCTTTCTGGTCCAATACTGACGCTGAAGTGCGAAAGCGTGGGGAGCAAACAGGATTAGATACCCTGGTAGTCCACGCTGTAAACGATGAG
>LSCG01000081.1 GCA_001577055.1 Fidelibacterota bacterium TCS56 | reverse complement strand
GATGGGAAACTCGATCCGGTCATCGGTCGCGATACAGAGATTGAACGGGTGGCGCAAATTCTAACCCGCCGGAAAAAGAACAATCCGGTCTTGATCGGCGAACCGGGTGTAGGAAAAACTGCCATTATCGAAGGATTAGCCCAGCGGGTGGTCGCTAAAACCGTTCCCCGCTTGCTGTTTAATCAACGGATTCTTGCTCTGGATCTGGCCGCCTTGGTGGCAGGGACTAAATACCGCGGACAGTTCGAGGAACGGATCAAGACTATCATGACCGAATTGGAAACGAATGAGAACCTGATTCTGTTCATTGATGAACTGCATACCATCGTGGGCGCCGGTGGCGCTTCCGGCACGCTCGATGCTTCCAATATGTTTAAGCCTGCCCTGGCCCGCGGCGATATCCACTGCATCGGCGCCACCACCATGGATGAATACCGCAAACACGTGGAAAAGGACGGCGCCCTGGAAAGGCGTTTTCAGAAGATTACCATTAATCCTCCCACCACCGAAGAGTCAATCCGCATCCTTACCGGCTTAAGGCCACAGTATGAAAAACATCATAATGTAGTTTACACCGCAGCGGCAATCGAAGCTTGCGTACGATTGTCGGAACGCTATATTGCTGACAAATTCCTGCCGGACAAAGCCATCGATATCCTGGATGAAGCCGGGGCGCGGGCCCATCTGATGAATGTGCATGTGCCGGACGAAATAATCGACCTTGAGCAGAACATCGACAGCCTGAAAACCAAGAAAGAAATGGTAGTGGCCGAGCAGCGCTTCGAAGCTGCGGCCGATCTGCGCGACCAGGAACGGCAACTGGTGGAAAAACTGGCCGCCATCCAATCGGAGTGGATCGCTGAAGAGGAAAAGAATCCGGTGACGATTGATGAGGATAGCATATCTGAAGTGGTGTCCGCCGTAACCAGCATACCGGTAGCCCGCGTGGCCCAGTCCGAATCGCGTAAATTGCTGGCAATGGAAGCCGGTCTGCATGAGTACATCGTTGGACAGGATGAAGGAATCGACAGCCTGGCCCGCTCGATTCGCCGTGCCCGGGCCGGTTTGAAAAATCCCACACGTCCGATTGGCGTGTTCCTGTTTCTGGGTCCCACCGGCGTGGGAAAAACCGAAATGGCCAAGGCTCTTTCAAAATATTTATTCGGGAATCATGATTCGCTGATTAAGCTGGATATGTCAGAGTATGGTGAACGATTTGCCGTATCACGTCTGATCGGTGCACCACCGGGATATGTTGGCTACGAAGAGGGCGGCGAATTGACCGAAAAAGTACGGCGCAACCCTTATGCGGTTGTCCTGTTTGATGAGATCGAAAAAGCTCATCCCGATACCTACAACCTGCTGCTGCAATTATTTGATGAAGGTGTGCTAACCGATAGTCTGGGGCGAAAAGTTGATTTTCGCAACACGATTGTAATTATGACTTCCAATGCCGGTTCTCGTGAGATAACCAGTGGCTCCACGATTGGATTCATTGAATCGGATGATGATCGCGAGTATGAAGAAATCAAATCGCGTCTGCTGGAGAACATATCCGACCGGTTCAATCCTGAATTCATCAACCGCATCGATGAGACGATAGTTTTTCATCCCCTGACCAGTGAGGATGCGCTGCAGATTATTGACATGCAATTGCAGGATTTGCGTGATAACCTTGCCAAAATGGATATGGGAATTTCACTGACGAAACGAGCCCGGCAGGCTATTTTGAAGCGGGGTTTCAACTCTGATTTCGGCGCCCGATATCTACGCCGGGAGATCCAGACATCAATTGAAGATCCATTGTCGGAGGAATTATTGAAGTACAATTTTGAGTATGGTTCCGCCATCCGAATCGATTTTGTCCGTGACAAATTCAAATTCTATCAGCCCAAAAAGCGATCCAAATCGGCGCACAAGACCACCACAGTCAGCAAATAAGTTTTACATTTCTCTGCCATATAATATGACTTAAAAAGCTGCTCTGCCAATTGGTCTGAGAATCAGGCTCGGCATGTTTATTGTGTTAAAGACTCCAGCAAGTTATTAATCCAATCAGGAGAAAAATATGAGCAAGATTATCGGGATCGATCTGGGAACAACTAATTCCTGCGTATCCGTCCTAGAAGGCGGCGAGCCTACAATTATCACCAATCCGGAGGGTGGAAGGACTACCCCTTCGGTGGTGGCTTTTACTAAAAATGATGAAAGACTGGTTGGGCAGCCCGCCAAACGCCAGGCTGTTACCAATTCCCACAACACGGTATTTTCGATTAAACGCTTCATGGGACGGCGTTTCAGTGAAGTGGGTACTGAAATCGAAGAAGTTCCCTATAAGGTGGCTAAACAATCCGGCTCCGGAGTGGTTGTAAAGGCCGGGGATAAGACTTATTCACCGCCGGAAATCAGCGCCATGGTGTTACAAAAATTGAAGCAGATGGCGGAAGAGCATCTCGGGACCAAGGTCACCGATGCGGTCATTACCGTCCCTGCCTATTTCAACGATTCGCAGCGCCAGGCTACGAAAGATGCGGGAAAAATCGCCGGTTTGAACGTCCGCCGGATAATTAATGAACCGACGGCGGCTTCGCTGAGTTATGGCCTGGATAAGAAAAAAGATGAGAAAATCGCCGTATTTGATCTCGGTGGCGGGACCTTTGATATCTCAATCCTGGAATTGGGTGATGGAGTATTCGAGGTTAAATCCACCAACGGTGATACCCATCTTGGTGGCGATGATTTCGATCAGGTTCTGATTGACTGGATCGCCGATGAGTTCAAGAAGAGCGACGGGATTGATCTGCGGAAAGATCCCATGGCTCTTCAACGCTTAAAAGAAGCCGGCGAAAACGCCAAGAAGGAACTGTCCAGTTCGAAACAAACTGAAATTAACCTGCCCTTCGTGACGGCCGACGCTTCAGGTCCCAAGCACCTTAATTTAACATTGACCAGGGCTCGTTTCGAAGAATTGGTGCGCCATCTGGTGGAACGTACGGTCAAACCCTGCCAGAAGGCAATTAAGGACGCCGGTCTCTCCGCTTCCGATATCGATGAGGTGATCCTGGTTGGCGGCTCCACCCGTATCCCAATGGTGCAGGAGAAGGTCAAGGAAATATTTGGGAAAGATCCCAACCGCAGCGTGAATCCGGATGAAGTGGTAGCTTTAGGTGCCGCAATTCAGGGTGGTGTACTGGCCGGTGAAGTGGATGATATTCTGCTGCTGGATGTGACGCCCCTGTCCTTGGGAATCGAAACCCTGGGCGGTGTCTGTACCAAGTTGATCGAGCGCAATACCACCATTCCAACCAAGAAATCACAGATTTTCAGTACTGCGGCGGACAGTCAGACCACAGTGGAGATTCACGTGTTGCAAGGTGAGCGGGAGATGGCCAACGATAATAAAACCATCGGTCGCTTCCATTTGGATGGAATACCGCCGGCGCCACGCGGGGTCCCGCAGATTGAGGTCACCTTTGATATTGATGCCAACGGCATCCTCAATGTGAGCGCCAAGGATAAAGCCACCGGTAAAGAACAAAGCATCCGTATCGAAGCCTCCAGTGGACTGTCCGAGTCGGAGATCGACAAAATGGTCAATGATGCCAAGAAACATGAATCAGAGGACCAAGCTCAACGCGAGGCCATCGATCTGCGCAACCAGGCCGACCAGATGGTTTATCAAACCGAAAAGAATATCTCTGAATTAGGCGATAAACTATCGGAAGATGATAAGAAGGAATTGGAACAGAAAGTTGAAGCTCTGAAAACCGCATCAGGCGGATCGAATTCCGATGACATTAAAAAGGCTTTGGACGAATTGAATGCCGCCTGGAGTAAGCTGTCCTCCAAGATGTACGAAACGGCCAAAGATCAGGAACCACCTCAGGATGAAACGGCGGATGATGGTCAGGCCAAAAACAAGAAATCCAAGAAAGACGACGGAGAAATCGAGGATGCCGATTTCGAAGTAGTTGATTGATCCTCTGATCAGTATTGAAAAAAGCGGGAGCCAACTCCCGCTTTTTTTGTATTTGGAACCTGCCAAACTTAACTTCATTAGTTTGGTAGCCAGTGAATAAGTATCTGAAAATCGGTTTACGCGTTGTTCTCCTGATCCTGATAGTCGCAGGTGTTAGTGGGATTTTTATCCTTAAACCTGCTACCTGGGTGCCAAGCGCCGTGTCTTATCTGGAGGAACACAGCGATTACAAGATTGATATCGGTAACATCAATGGACATTTGTTGACCAGTACGAATATTGCTGATATCAGGATTGTTAAGCCCGATTCGTCGCTCCAGTTGTACCTGCCTGAATTAACACTTAGCATAAATCCCATACCCTGGCTGTATGGTGATTTCAGTTTCAGAAAATTACATGCCGATAATTATTATTTGATAATTCAGGCTGATACCGGCAAATCATTGCCGTTACCCACCGATTCATTCACCTCAGCCAACCATGATTTGTATGTGCGTGATTTGAGATTGACCGGGCGAGTCAAAATTGATGGTCAGCCAGCGATGAAATATTATTCCACCATTTTCTCCGGGCGTTTTCGTTATCGCCCCAACGGTTCATTCATCTATGCCCGCTATTGCGAAGTCAATGACCAGGACCGTAATAAGCTTAAATTGAAAAAATCAGGTGTTCAAGTTTTCCCGGATGAATTGGTAATCCGAGAGATGGATGGTGAGATAAATGATGTAAAATTTAATCTGACTGCCAATTATAATTACGAGACTCCGGTACTAAAAGGCCAGGCCGATTTTAAAAATCTGCCCCTGCCGGCGTCCATTCGTCAGAGTAAGCTGATCGCCGGGAACTGGCAGAAATTTGATGCAAGCATCAACCTGACCACCGATTTTGCCGATATTCAGGGAGAGTTTACCATCAATAACGGTGAACGCCGGCTGGCTGGTGAGCTACAGGCAACGAGAACCGACCAATATATTAATCTGGAAGAAGTCATTATTAACAGCGGTGAGGGCCAACTAAAAGGAAACGGTGTCTGGGAGAATGATGGTCGGTTAAACGGTCGCGTAGCTTTGGAAAATTTTTCCTTTAATAATCTCATTCGCAGTGCTCCCCGGTCCGCACTGTCCGGATTGGTACTGGTTGAAGGCAATCTGTTGAAGCAAAACATTTGGGCATCGTTCGATTTGGTTGCCGAAGGGTTATTTGCCGAGAAGACTATTACCGGCAGCGGATCAGTTTTGTATTCAAACGGGACTATTTCCACCGATAATCCAATTGATATTAATATGGGATTGACCAGCGCAAATATCGCCGGGAATTACCAGCCTTCGTCAGGATTATTCAGCATCGATATGGAATTGCTGGACGGCGATCTCAGCGAATTGAATTCAGTTTACGATCTTGATTTTGCCGGCGGCTGGTGTGAGGGGACTTTACATGCCTCGGGAAAACCGGATAGTCTCGCAATAGCCGGTGAAGCGCAATTGTCTGGAATTGATTATCGCGGCGTGACGATCGGTACCTCCGGTATTCATGGTAATTTTATGAGGCAGAATGAACAGATAAATGGCGCATTCTCCCTTGACCTCGATTCGGCAAGCTGGCGTGACTACCGGGCTGTTGACGGGACGGCCGAGATTCAATTGCACGATGATACGGTCAAAGTGGCCAGTGTGCATTTAAAAGACGGCGATAATTTCCTCCAGCTGGCTGGTACCGTGGTTCCTCAGAATTCTATTGTCGTCAACCAACTGCGTTTAGGACATAATCTGCATTATTTTGTTAATGCTCATCCCATCCGTTTAAACAGGAGCGCCGGCGGCTATCGTATTGCACCGTTCACAATCCATATTGACGACGGCATGCTGGAAGGCTTTGCCAATCTGGGAGAATACCGTGAAGGGCGGCTTAAATTTTCCAATTTTGACAGTCATGCCCTACTGGAGCATATACCCGGCGGTTTCCTGGGAATTGAGGGATTATTGTTTGGTGAAATTGCCGTTTATGGACCCGTACGTGATGAAACTATTGAAATCGAACTATCGCTGAAAAATGGTGAAATAATCCAACAGGATTTTGATGATCTGGTCATTTCGTCGGTATTGCACGACAGTATTTTGCATATCGATGAGTTTACCCTGATCCATGGTGAAGATGTGGGGATTCAGTTGACGGGAGTACTGCCGATCAAGGAAAAAATAAGTCAAACAATCCCGATCGAATTATTCTCGGAATTGAGACGGGTCGATTTTGCCGTCCTCCGTCAATTTATGCCGAATTTCACCTACCTGGGCGGTAAGATAAGTGGCGAAATTGATTTAAACGGTACCACCAGCGACACCCGGTTTCAATACGATCTTGAAATTGAGGATGCGATATATGATATCATACCGCTGGGAATGGTTACCGGCCATGGTTATTATGCTGATAACCGCATTGACCTCACATCCTTCGCTTCTCACCGCGGGCCAAATGTTATCCTCGGGAGTGGTTCGCTACCGGTGGATTTTGACATATCTTCGCAAAAATTCGGGAAAATGATCGAGGAAGATTCCCTGAGGGTTGACATTACCGGCAATACCAATGATTTGGTTTTTCTCTCCAATTATCTTGGGGTGACCGATTCGCTGACCGGTGATTTCGATATTAATCTGAGCTTATCGGGCGTGCCGGAAAAGATCATTCGTGACGGATGGTTAAGGGTAAACGGAGGAAAAATTTATACCGTCCTTCTGGATAATATTGTCGAGGATGTGGATGCTGACCTTTCAATCGTTAATAACCATTTGACGGTGGGCTATTTCCAGGGACGTTTAAACCCTTCTGACGAATACTATCGCAGGTTCAGCCTGCGCACGGCTCTGACCGGCGCCGATCCGCGGCAGCGCCAGAATATCTATATTGCCGGTGGAATGGACTTAACCAGATTTTTCCGTCCCCGTTTTGATTTGGAGATCACCGCCGAAGATGCCTACATCCGCACCCTGTTGGGTGACATCGATGGTATTATCGAAGCCCGATTGACTATGACCGGGCGCGATACTATCACCTACTCCGGAACAATCACCCCGGTTAACGTGGAGATGAAAAAGGAGTTCGCGGTGGCAGAAATCGATGAATCGCCTCCGGAGCCGGGGTCTATTACCAATGTTTACAAACTTACTTTTCCTATCACCGGAGCTTTTAAATTGATTAATACCCAAATGGATGCCGATCTGGCCGGTGAGTTAAGTATGTCCCAGTTCGGCGAGGAAGAGGCTGATTATGCCGGGGAACTGCAGATTCGAGACGGGAAATTCTACTCAGCCGGGGTAGTCTATTCCATTGATGAGGGCAGTTCGATGCAATTCAGCGGTCAGGGATTTAATCCTGAAATGAGTATTAATGCCTATACCAATATTGATATTTACATGATAAATATAAGTCTCGCCGGTCGTTTGGATAATCCAACCTGGATATTTGAATCCAATCCCTATCTTTCCCAAACGGATATTTTAGGCTTGTTAACGGTGGGCCAGCCAATTGAGAATTATGACTGGAATATGCAGAATATCGGCCAAATGGGCCAAAATGTGGTAACGGCGTGGTTTGAGACCCAACTGGAGAAAAATATCTCCCAGCGGACGCGTGAAATGGGTCTGATTGATGAAGTTGACTTTTCGACTACCAGTACCGTCATTAATGAAACCGGCCAGACGGAAGATGTAACCACCATAACCGCCCAACGGCAAGTATCTTCCAAACTGGCAGTCAATTATTCCTACCGGCGATCCTTTTCCCTGACCAATGCAAACCAGCAATTAGTTGGTGTGGAATACAAATTAAATCGTTATCTTTCGCTGGTTGGTAACTATGATGATGAAGGGAAATTACAGGTCAAATACCGCCTGCGCTACACGTATTAATGTCGTGAAGAATTTTCTATATTTCTGTGTTTTATGTATTTGGGCTTCTGCCGTAAGGGGGCAAAGCGATGATTTTATTGTTGGTAATATAACGATTCGCGGAAATCAGTCCCTGGCGGAAGAAGATATTCGCCAGGTGCTGCGCCTGCAGGAAAGCCACTTGTTTTCAAGGACTGATTTCGATCGGAGAATCCTCAAATTGGACGGGATAATCATTAAAAACTACTATATTGCCCGTGGGTATTTATCGGTAGCCGTCACCGATTCTTTTGCCGTCCGCGATGATAATAAGGTAGATCTGTTCTTCCGTATTGATGAAGGGCCACAGACCATAATCCGCTCGATTAAATTTGATGGGAATACCGTCGTTACAGATCGACAACTTCTGAAATTGTTGCGACTGAAAGAGGGCGATCCGTATAATCTGATCGGTCTGAATGCCAATATGAATCTGGTGGAAAATGAGTTTAATCGCCATGGCAAACTGTTTTCACGGATCGAGGTTTATGAAAGTAAAGCAGATTCGATCGATATTCTTTTTCGGATTGATGAAGGCCCCGATGTTTATATCAGCGATTATTCCATCTCCGGTAATCAGGATATTTCGACTAGCTATATCGTCAGGGAACTGAAATTCAATCCCGGTGATCCGTATCGACAGGATAAGATCGATGAATCTGAAAAGCGAATCATTGAGACCGGATTATTTTCTTTCGTTAAGATTAATCCCCAGTCTCAAGCTGAGAATGATACGACGGTACACTTGAAGATTGAACTGAGGAAATTTCAGCCACGGGAAGTTACCTCCGAGGGCGGGTTTTATCCGTTTCAATTCAATGAAGCGACCGAGCCAACCCCCAGTGTGGGTGGCAATTTTGAATGGCGAAACCGGAATATCTTCGGCACCACGCGTCGTTTCAGCATTAATACGGAAGCCAACCTGCCCACCGATGCTTTACTGCGCCGTTTTGAGTATCTTCGGTATTCAGTCACCGCAACGCTCTCATCGCAATGGTTTTTTAATATGCGGTTGCCGACCAGTATTTCTGGATATTATGTTACTTACACTGATTTGAATCTTACCGGCAGCGATGCCCGCACCCAGAAATACGGAGTAGCAATCAACTACCGGTACCGTATTAATATTCAATCCTATTTGCGGGCCGGTATCCAGTGGGAACAGTTTTTACTCCCTGAGTTGGCTGCTACCACGGAAATCCAGAAACGGACGGTTAATCTGGACCTTAAAATTGATGGAACCGATTTGCCGATCAATCCTAGTCGCGGGAATGTTTTTACATTTAACCTAACCAGTGCCGGGTGGATTCTGGGAGGCAACCGTGAATTCCTGAAAATGGATTTCGGTATCTCCACCTATAACAGATTTTTCTTTAATTCGGTTCTGGCCGGCCGGGTTAAATATGGATTCATTTATGGCTGGGATGATAATTATACCGATCCCCAATACGATAAGTTTTATTTGGGCGGCAGTACTACACTCCGTGGCTGGGAAAGATTCCATCTTCAGGAAGTGGACGGGGAGCCATTTGGTCAGCCTTTCCGTCTATTGACCAATTGGGAATTGCGCTATCCATTACCACTGAATTTCGGTCTGGTGAGCTTTATTGATGGCGGCAGCCTGGCCGATTCATTTGAAGACTTGAGCCAAAGCCGGCTGTTCTGGAATTATGGCATGGGGATGGTTTACCACTCACCGTTGGGGCCGATTCGTTTGGATTATGCCATTCAGGCTGATGATCCCGGGAACAGATTGCTGGTATTCAGCGTACTATATGCCTTTTGACCGGTGGAAAAAGACTCGATAAGATGTCTTGCCCAATAGAATTTTTAACTCATAAATTTGAAATTATTTAATAACCGAAAAGGGGAATTATGACAGTGAAGCGAATAGTTTTTCCGCTGATTGCACTCTTGATTCTGGTAGCCTGCGGAGAAAAAATGCCAAAAACAGCTATCGAATTGTTTAACCGGGCCGAGAAACATCGCCAGGCAAAAGAGATCGACTTAGCCCTTAAGGATCTGGAAAGCTTAATTTCCCATTTCTCTACCGACTTGCTGGCTTCAAAATCCCAATATGTTGTCGGTGATATCTATATGAATGATCTACGGGATTTTGAGCAGGCTATTGTGGCTTATCGGGCGGTGATTACTAATTATGAAGCGGCGACCGAGGAACCCCATGCACGCTTCATGATTGGCTATATTTATAGCAATATTCTCAACGATTATGAAAAAGCGCGCGCCGAGTACGATAAATTCCTTGAAAAATTCCCCGATCACGAATTAACACCGTCAGTGAAGTTCGAGCTGGAATGGATGGGGAAGGATATCAACGAAATTGATGCCCTGAAGCATATAACATCATGATCTGAGATTTATATTATGGAATTCAGTCTGACAGAAATAAATGAACGAATCGCCCGGGAGTCGGTTTTTGTAGATGATCTTAAAAAAGCCATTCGCCAGGTAATCGTCGGACAGAATGAACTGATTGACAAAATTTTAATCAGTTTGATTGCCAACGGTCATATTCTGCTGGAGGGCGTACCTGGTCTGGCGAAAACACTGACCGTGAAATCGCTGGCCCAGGTGATTAAAACCCATTTCCAGCGTATTCAATTCACTCCTGACATGTTACCGGCCGATCTACTGGGTACCTTGATCTTTGACCAGAAATCAGGTGATTTTAAAACCAGGAAAGGCCCCATTTTCGCCAATATCATTCTGGCCGATGAAATCAACCGCAGTCCGGCCAAGGTGCAAAGTGCGCTCCTGGAAGCTATGCAGGAACGGCAGGTGACAATCGGCGAGCATACGTTTATTCTTGAAGAACCCTTCCTGGTATTAGCCACCCAGAATCCCATCGAACAGGAGGGTACCTATCCGCTGCCGGAAGCCCAGGTCGATCGATTCTTATTCAAACTGAAAGTATCATACCCTACTCTGGATGAAGAGCGGCAGATCGTTCGACTGGCCGGGAAGACCCATTTTGATCAGCAACTTGATCCGGTGGTCGATCCCGGGCAGATAATCCGCGCCCAACGTACAATCAACGACATCTATGTAGATGAAAAAGTCGAAGATTATGTATTAAACCTGATTTTCGCTACTCGCGATCCACGTAAATTTAAGCTGGATGACCTGGAAAATTTGATTGCCTACGGCGCTTCACCCCGCGCCTCCATCAATCTGATTCTGGCTGCCAAAGCCCGGGCGTTCATGCAGCACCGCGGGTATATCACTCCCGAGGATATTCGTTATATCGGGGCGGATGTCCTGCGCCATCGAATCATTCTGACTTATGAGGCAGAAGCCGAGGAGCTGGCTACCGAGGATATTATCCAGCGCCTGTTTGATTCAATCGAAGTACCCTAGACACCGGTTTTATGATCCCACGAGAAGTCCTGCAAAAAGTCAGGCAGATTGAAATTCGCACCAAGGGGCTGGTCAACGAATTGTTTGGTGGCGAATATCATTCGGCCTTTAAAGGTCGCGGAATGATGTTCTCCGAGGTACGCGAATACCATCCTGGTGACGATATCCGGCTAATCGACTGGAATGTAACCGCCCGCGCCGGTCACCCATTTATCAAAGTATTTGAAGAAGAACGGGAACTGACGGTTTATCTGATGGTGGATGTCAGCCGCTCCGGCCATTTTGGCAGTCTGGAGAAATTCAAGACGGAAATCGGTGCCGAAATCGCGGCCGTACTGGGTTTCTCGGCGATAAAAAATAATGACAAAGTGGGGGTGATCCTGTTTAGTGATGAAGTGGAGAAATATATTATTCCCAAGAAGGGACGCTCCCATATTCTGCGGGTAGTGCGGGAAGTCCTTTACCATAGGCCGTCCGGAACCGGTACCTCGCTCGCTACTGCTTTGGAATTCCTGTTGCGCGTGGCCAAGCGACGTGCCGTCGTATTCTTGATCTCTGATTTCATCGATGATAATTATCTCCAATCCCTGCGTGTCGTCAATCGCAAACACGACTTGATTGGAATTCAGCTCCATGATCCCGCCGAAAAAGATTTCCCGGATATTGGGCTGGCTAAAGTCCACGACCCGGAGACTAACGAACAGTTTTGGATTGACAGTTCCGGTTTCCGTGACCGGCAGCTTTACCGGGAACATCAGGCAGCTTACCACCAGTGGCTCAAAAAGAGTGCCGATCAAATGAATTTTGATCTACTGCAAATATCCAGTTCCGGCGACTATGTGGAACCGATAATGGCCTATTTTAAGCAGCGGGAACGGCGGATTTGAAAATCCGATTGAGCGCCTGTTTGTGGCTGGTACTGTTGCTATCGGGTTGCAGCACCGACCAGACATTGCCCCAATTGTCGGTCCAGGCTTCCCTCGATACTCTGAGTGCCAGTATTGGGGATATCATCGAATACCAAGTCACCGTGAAAGGTATCAGTGGCCGCCGGATCGAATTTGATGAAATATCCGCGGATACCGCCATACTAACCATCCATGACCGGACCGAATCCGCTGATGAGGAGCAGAATGAATTAAGACGCACCTACCATCTGGCCGTGTGGGATACAGGCACGATCGTGATACCGCCGGCCCGGGTAAACTATTATTTCCCAGGAGATACCGTCCGCCGCACCATCAGCACCGATTCCCTCACTCTGCGGGTGAACTCCATCCTGGCCCAGGGTGATGGCCAATTGCGACCGATAAAAGGGCCGGTAGCCCTGCCGATGATAATTCCCTGGCGCACCATCCTATTGTTGCTGGTACTGGTATTATTGTTTCTGGCAATAATGATTGTTTGGCGCCGGCGGCAATCTGATTCCCAGCCCTCGTCAGTGGCGGTTACGCCCCGCGAACCGGCCGATAAACTGGCTTTGCGACTTCTGGAGGATTTGCGTAAACGCCGGCTCTGGGAGGCAGGTGAATTCAACCAGTATTATTTTGCACTTTCCCAAATTCTGCGCCAGTACATCGAAGGTAGTCTCTACCTGAAAACCCTGGAAATGACTACTGCGGAGATTGTGGCCCAACGTGATTTACTGCCCTATACCAGCCGGCAAATTTCCTGGCTGTTGGATTTTCTCCAGCGCGCCGACCTGATCAAATTTGCCCGTCGGCAACCTACCCACGATGATTGTCGTAACGATCTGGCAGCCGTTATCCATTTCATCCGAACAACGCTGATTTATTGGAAAGTCGAAATTCCCGCCGCTTCCGATTCCAAATTTGAATCTCAATGATGCGGATGTAAATTTTCCGTCTGAAAGGAGTCTGAAAATATGGGATCAACGTCAGATATTAAAAACGGCGTAGTTATCTGGCATCGCGACAAACGTATGAAAGTAGTGGAATTCCTGCATGTGAAACCCGGGAAGGGCGGTGCTTTTGTCCGCACTAAACTTAAAGATATTCAGTCCGGGAAGATCATCGACGTTACTTTCAATGCCGGCGCTAAGATCGACACTATCCGGATCGAAGCAAAAGAGATGCAATATCTGTACGAAGATGGAGAATTTTTCATTTTCATGGATAATGATACTTATGACCAGCTAAATGTCGCTGCCGAAATCGTTGCCGAAGCCAGCAATTTCCTTAAAGCGGGAATGAATGTTGATCTGATTTTCGACGGCTCTGAAATTCTTGATGTGCGGATGCCGGCTCACGTGGAACTGGAAGTAACGCACACTGAACCAGGGGTAAAAGGAAATACAGCCACCGGGGCCACCAAACCGGCCGAAGTTGAAACCGGTTATTCGGTGACGGTCCCGTTATTTATCGATCTGGGCGATATTCTCAAAATCGATACCCGTACCGGCGAATATATCGAACGTGTGCGGACGGCCTGATCATTCCAGTTACATGGTAGGATGATGTGGAAAAATAAACTAAAAGAATTAATTTATCTTATAGAAAATAGTGATGTTAACGAGATTGAAGCTACCTTCTGGGGGCGGAAATACCGCGTAGTGAAAAAATCCACTGCCGGAGCGATAATGGGCACACCCGGCGAACAGGTCGTTAGTTCTGCCGCGCCGGAAATGCAGCCTGATTCTGAACAGCCGATTATTATCAGTGGACACGAGGTTAAATCACCCATGCCCGGCACATTTTACATGTCGCCGGCTCCGGATGCGACACCCTATGTGAAGATTGGTGATCGGGTTAAAAAAGGTGATTCATTATGCATCGTGGAAGCCATGAAAATTATGAACGAAATTGAATCGGGTGTTTCAGGTGTGGTAAAAGAAGTTCTGGTGGAAAATGGCAAAGCGGTAGAGTTCAATCAACCCTTATTTCGTATCGAATAACCTGCCGCAGCCGGACAGCAAATGTTCAATAAAATTCTAATTGCCAATCGCGGTGAAATCGCCTTGCGAATCATCCGCGCCTGTCATGAGCTGGGGATCAAAACCGTAGCGGTCTATTCCACCGCCGACGAATTATCGCTCCATACCCGTTTTGCCGATGAAGCAGTATGCATCGGACCTCCTCCCGGCAACGAGAGTTATCTGAATATACCCCATATCATTGCCGCCGGGGAAATTACCGATTCAGATGCCATTCATCCCGGTTACGGTTTTCTGGCGGAGAATGCCAGCTTTGCCACCATCTGCGCCGAAAATGGTTTTACCTTTATCGGGCCCAACGCCGATATCATCAACGCCATGGGCGATAAAGCCCGGGCCAAGACTACCATGCAGGCCGCCGGTGTACCCGTTATTCCCGGCAGTGACGGTATAATAGCCAGCGCCGACCTGGCCCGTGAGGAAGCGGATGCGATGGCTTATCCGGTGATATTAAAAGCCACAGCCGGGGGCGGCGGCCGCGGGATGCGGATCGTCCGGGATGCCACTGAAATGGATCTGGCTTATAAAACCGCTACCAGTGAGGCGCAAACCGCCTTTGGTAACGGGGATGTTTATCTGGAGA
>LSCG01000080.1 GCA_001577055.1 Fidelibacterota bacterium TCS56 | reverse complement strand
GATGCCCTGAACTTCCATCAGGAACATGGTGATGTCTGTCCAGCCGGCTGGGAAGAAGGCAAAGCCGCCATTGGTGAAAATCCTGAAGGAGTTTCCTCCTATTTGTCCGAGTACGCAGACAAACTGTAATATCCCAACTCTGACACAGGCTGATTCAGTAGAGTCAGCCTGCATCATTTTGGTAATTATCCACTATAAACTAAATTCCACCAACCTGGAGAATTAAATCATGACTCATACTTTACCTGACCTGCCCTGGGCCAAAGATGCCCTGGAACCACATATTTCCAAAGAAACCATCGATTTTCATTACGGCAAGCACCACCAGGCTTACGTCACCAATCTGAATAATCTGGTGACCGGCACGGATTACGAGAATCTGTCCCTGGAAGAAATCATCAAGAAGGCCCCCGCCGGCGGATTATTCAATAATGCCGCCCAGGTCTGGAATCACACCTTCTACTGGAACAGCCTCAGCCCCAAAGGCGGCGGTGAACCCACCGGCGCCCTGGCCGCTGCCATCAATGACTCCTTTGGTTCTTTCGCCGAATTCAAGGAGAAGTTTACCACTTCAGCCGCCACCAATTTTGGCTCGGGCTGGACCTGGCTGGTGCAGACCAAAGCCGGTAAACTGGAAATCGTAAATACCAGCAATGCCGGTTGTGTCCTGACGGACGGATTCAGAAATACGCCGTTATTCAATTGCGACGTTTGGGAGCATGCCTATTACGTTGATTATCGCAACGCCCGTCCCGAATACCTGAAAAACTTCTGGAATCTGGTAAACTGGGAGTTTGCCAATACCAACCTGGGCTGAGACCAGCCAGCGCAGCCGGCGGATCCCGCACCGAGTTGCGGTTTTCATTTTAGCGTCATATAACCCAATCCGATTTCCATACGACCAGTGGGTATTGCCTTGGATAATTTAGAGCATATGCTTAAATTTATTCCAGAATCATGAGCCCCAACAATCCAGTTGGCAGACCACAAAATTGTCGGCATATCCGCTTTTCGCCGGACACGACCTACTTCAAGCCGGCAGGCGTTCGCCGTCATTTGCTGGAAGAAGTATCCCTGACGATCGATGAGGTCGAGGCGGTCCGGCTGGCTGATTTGAACGGCCTGTACCAGGAAGAAGCGGCCCGCAAAATGAATATCAGCCGGCCGACCTTCGGGCGGATCATCGCCCAGGCTCATAAGAAGATCGCCGACGCCCTGGTCAACGGGAAAGCCCTGTCCATCAGCGGCGGAACGGTGCTGAATGTCATGCGCCGTTTATTTGCCTGCAATGACTGCGACACCCAGTGGGAAGTGGCCCGTGAAGCGGTGCGGCCCGAGCACTGCCCCAGCTGTGGCAACGGCCGAATCCACCGGTTGCGGCAGCGAAGACAGGGACGGAATTGATTATGACGGACGAAATGACAGCGGCCCCGATCTTCCAGGTCAAATACCGGCAGCGCTATATTGACGTAGCCAATAATCAGCGCAATTTAGGGCGGCTTTTCCGCTATGATGGTAAAGCCGTCGTGACCGGTCCCTGCGGTGATCAGATGGAGTTCTATCTGCGGATTCGGCAGCAACGGATCACCAAGGCCACCTTCGTCACCAGCGGCTGTTCACCTTCGATCGCCTGCGGCAGTATCCTGACCACTCTCATAAAGGGCCGCACAGTGGCCGTTGCCCGACAGATCACGGCGCAGGACATTATTAACGCTCTGCGCAATCTACCTGAATCCCACCACCATTGCGCCCAGCTGGCGGTGCACACATTTCAACAGGCCCTGTTGCAGTGGCCGGGCTATGAAGCCTGCTTTCCGGATGAATCGAATCGACCGGAAGCGACCAACAACCCCAAACAAGAGGAATAGATCGATGATACTTTGCATACCGACCAATGGCAATCAAGGACTGAAGGATACGGTAGGTGAGCATTTTGGCCGTGTTCCCTATTATACGGTGGTAAATACCGAGACCAACGCGGTAGCAATCTTGCCCAACACCAGTGAGCACGGCGGTGGACAGGGATATCCCCCCGAAATAATGGAACGGGCCGGAGTGGAAACAATGCTCTGTGGCGGTCTGGGACGGCGGGCCATCATGCTGTTCGAAGAAATGGGCATCATGGTCTATATCGGCGCCAAGGGAACGGTGGAGAATGCCATTCAACAGTGGCAGAACAATCAGCTAACGCCCGCCACCGACGAAAATGCCTGTCAACAGCATGCCTTCCGGAAGCATTCAGGGCATCAGCATTAATCTTCAATAGTAAAGGAGGCAAACATGCCTAGAGGAGACAGAACGGGACCCAGCGGTTTTGGTCCCATGACCGGTCGACGCCTGGGATTCTGCACCGGAAATTACCAGCCAGGCTACCAGCAGGGTGGTTTCGGGTTCGGACGAGGTTTCGGCCGCGGCTTCGGTCGGGGTCACGGAAGTGGCCGGAATTTCGGTTATCAGCCCGCTCCATACCAGGGCCCGGTAAACGACAAGGCCGCCCTGGAAAATCAGATCAAGTTGCTGAAGGACCAGCTCAAATATCTGGAGCAGCAACTTTCCGATACGGAATCTGACCAGTAAGCCGGTCAAACCGGAAAGACAAGCACCAATTAACCGATCAGGCGGCACCACCGTCTGGTCCAGGAGGATCGTGATGGATAAGACCAAACCAGGCGACAGCCGCTTCCCCGGGCGCGGATTAGGCCGGGGCACCGGCCGCGGCCGTAACAAGGGTGGCGCATTTGGCACCGGCGGATACTGCGTCTGTGCCAAATGCGGTACAAAACTACCCCACCAGCAGGGCGTGAAATGTACCACCGTCAAATGTCCCAGTTGCGGCCACAGCATGGTCCGCGAAGAACTGCTGGAACGGCGCACCAAATGATCCGGCACGGATAACGGCAGTGCAACTCAAGATCGTTTTCAATAACGATGCCATCCGCCCGGACCTCTTCGGTGGCTGGGGCTTCGCCTGTCTGGTGGACAACCGGATATTGTTTGACACCGGCGAAGACAGCGACCATTTAGCCCATAACCTGGCGGCCATGGATATTGATCCCCGGCAGATCGAAGCGGTGATCCTGTCCCATGACCACTGGGACCATACCGGCGGACTCGCGGCGATTCTGGACCGCACCCGCCCCGTCCCGGTCTACGCCTGTTGTGAACTGAGCCGGGAAACCAGGCACACGATCCGGCAGCGCGGTGGCGAGTTGATTGAGTTGGAGGACTGGCTGGACCTGGACCAGAATCTGTTCCTGACCGGCGCGCTGGCCGGTATCCACCAGAACAATATCATCCAGGAGCAGGCCCTGGTGATCCGAACCGGTAAAGGACTTTCCATCATCACCGGTTGTGCCCACCCCGGCATCGTCAAAATTATCGAAGTGGTCAAAATGCGTTTCGATGATCAGCCACTCCAGGCCGTTCTGGGTGGTTTTCATCTGCATGCCGCCTCCGATGGCGCCATCCACAGGATTGTCCGCAGATTCAAGGAACTGGGAGTAAGCGCGGCTGGTCCCGCCCATTGCAGTGGCCGGTCAGCACAAAAAATATTTCAGGATTCATACGACGCGCACTACCTCAGCATCGGCGCCGGTACGATTGTGGAGGTATGAAGCGCCATGTCTGAACAGCAACTTGTCTTCGGCCCGGTCGACGAACGTACCCTCCAGCAGGCCTTCGATATCTTCAGCCGGCGCCAACTCAATCCGGAATATCTGATCGGCTATGAGGGCAATGCCTTCACCAGCACCGGCAACCCCGCGT
The DNA here is from genome assembly GCA_001577055.1 of Fidelibacterota bacterium TCS56. GTDB lineage: Bacteria > Fidelibacterota > Marinisomatia > Marinisomatales > TCS56 > TCS56. The sequence goes on along the minus strand of LSCG01000080.1, from coordinate 11,186 downwards.
CCGACATCCTGAGCATCACCGCCGTCCATCCCCTGCGGGAGGATGCCCTCCGGAAAATGCTGCAAGAAAACTCGGCCGGATGGGAGGTCGTAACCGGATTGATCGACCAGGGCGCCTTGACCGAGCTGGATCACGGGGGCCGGAAATACTACCTGCGGACCCTCCGGAAGCGAACGATGTCCCAAGAACCGGCCTTAAACGTTGTCGAGGCGCGTCGGTGAAGATCGCCATCGCCAGCGGTAAGGGCGGTACCGGTAAAACAACCCTGGCGACCAACCTGGCCAGCTATCTGGCAGAAACGGGACCGGTGATTCTGGTCGACCTGGATGTGGAGGAGCCCAATTCGGGTCTGTTTATCCACGGCCGGGAACTGGCCGCAGAGACCAGATACAGTCTGGTACCGGAATGGGATGCGGACCGCTGCAGCTTCTGTGGACTCTGCCAGACGATCTGTAACTTCAATGCCATCGTGGACCTGGGCGACCGGATCATGCTGTTCCCGGAATTATGCCACAGTTGCCATGCCTGCTCGGAATTATGCCCTGATGAGGCCCTGCCGATGAAATCCCGCCGCATCGGACGTCTACGGTACATCCAGGCGGAACGGCTCGATTTTGTTGAGAGCCGGCTGGACATCGGCCAGGAACAGGCCGTACCATTGATCAACCAGACGCTGGACTTCGTCGGTGGCAGATTCAGGAACGGAACCCTGCAGCTGCTTGATTCACCTCCGGGAACGGCCTGCCCGGCGATCGCCGCAACCAGGACCGCCGACCATGTCATCCTCGTCACCGAGCCAACCCCCTTCGGTCTTCATGACCTGAAGCTGGCCGTGGCGACGATGCAGGCCCTGGACCAACCTTTCAGCGTGGTGATCAACCGTGGCGGACAGACCGATAACATGATTGCGGATTATTGTAAGCAGCAGGCCATACCGGTCCTGGCAGGTTTTGCCAATGACCGGCGCGTGGCCGAGCTGTACTCACGGGGCCGGTTGATCTATGACCAGCTGCCGGAATTCAAACAACAGCTGGCGAAGATTGCCACCTTCGTCACTTCACAGGAGGGGATTAAGGCCTGATGCAGGAGATCGTCATCATTTCCGGTAAGGGCGGGACCGGCAAAACATCGCTGGTAGCGGCCTTTGCCCAACTCTCCAAGACGGAGCTGGTGGTGGCCGACTGCGATGTCGATGCCGCCGACCTCTACCTGTTAATGCATCCGGATTTCAGACTCGAGCAAGCCTTCCTAAGCGGCGAAAAAGCACAGCTTGATCAGAACGGCTGCGACCAGTGCGGCCTGTGTCAGGCGGCCTGCCGGTTCGAGGCGATCGAGCTGCGTGCGGAACAGTACACGATCAATGCGCTGGATTGTGAAGGCTGCGGCTATTGTGCCCGGGTCTGCCCCACCGGTGCGATCAGTATGGTGGAACAGAAAGCCGGCGACTGGTACCGCTCGACCACCCGGTTCGGTGGTGCGATGGTGCACGCCCGGTTGGGAATTGCCGCCGAAAATTCCGGCAAACTGGTGTCCCTGGTCAAGAACGAAGCCCGCAAGCTGGCGCAGCGCAAAGGGTTGGAAACCATTCTGGTGGACGGCTCCCCGGGTATCGGCTGCCCGGTGATATCATCCCTGTCCGGCGCCGACCTGGCAATCCTGGTGACCGAGCCGACCATCTCCGGTTTCCACGATCTCAAGCGGGTCCGGCGTCTGGTGGAGAAATTCCACATCAGGATCGGCTGTATCATCAACAAGTTCGACCTCAATCCTGAAATCACGGACCAGATCCAGGACTGGCTGGACCGTGAAAGCATCAGCCTGGTCGCCCGCCTGCCCTACAGCGACGTATTCACGGAGGCCATGACCCGTGGCCAGACCGCAATTGAATATTCCAACGGCACCCTGAGTCAATCGATCCGGAACAGCTGGGACGCAATCCTGCAATTGAACAATGAAAGGTAAGCAAGATGAATATCGCCTTTACGACCAAAGGTACCACCTGGGACGCTGCGATGGACCCGCGCTTCGGGCGGACTGATTTTTTTCTGATCTACGATATTGACGGTGACGACCTGATTGAATTCGACAATCGGGCCATCGCCGCCGAGGCCCACGGCGCGGGTCCGCAGACCGCCCAGAAGCTGTTCGAGTTCCAGCCCGATATCCTGATCACCGGCAACGGTCCCGGGGGAAACGCCGCCCGGGTACTGGAACAATCCGCCGTCAAAGTGTTCATAGGTGCCGGGGACATGACCGTCCTGGAGGCCTACCAGGCCTACCAGACCGGCCAGCTGACGGAAATCTAATACTGTATCAATCCAGGCGCCGTACAGAAAACGAGTCCGGTGGGTAAACAACTGCTGTGAGAACCAGTCTGGAGTGCATCCCCTGTATGTTCCAGATGGCTTTGCGGACCGGCCGCGTCGCCACGGGTGATCAGCAGCGAATCGGCGATGCTGCTGCCAGTGGCCGTGCCGGCGGTATGGACGATCTTGAGAATCATGAACTGCAGCTGGGTCAGGGCGGTCTTATCAATCTGACCGAAAATAAATTTTCCACTGACATGGGTGATGATACTGGAGATTATCCGCAGGCTCTCACCAATACTGCACTCAATGTCCTTGCTCATTTCGGTAACCTTCTTCCAATGATTTTTGGAATGTTGAGATATTCCAGGCCGGGCCGCCGGGCACTCTCAGACCTGTTTCAGACGATCGTAGGCGTCTTTCACCTCATCAATCGCAAGTTGAATGGCCAGTGTTATGAAATCATGCACCAATAACCCGTATTCCTTCAGTGGCTTACTGGACATAAGCCTGTCCGAGATAATATCGCCGGCTACCTCAGCAAACACGCCCTTATTCAATTGCGACGTTTGGGAGCATGCCTATTACGTTGATTATCGTAATGCACGCCCGGAATATTTAAAAATCTTCTGGAATCTGGTAAACCGGGAGTTTGCGGCTAAGAATCTGAGCTAAAACCAATATCGCCGTCTTCAATGAAGGTTCAGCATACTACCTTTGCTGAAGCCGGTTTATTGATCACAATTAATTACTGCGATTCTTAGTATCGATTACTGCAAATTCGCAGACTTTTGAGTTGGATTTCTGGGGGCAGCCTTTACCATATTCTTCGCCGCATTGCAGACACACCAACTTCAGGTTCTCATCAACTTCCAGACTGGAGGAGATATATTTCTGCAATAATTCCAGAAACTGCAGCTTCTCTACTGAATCAAATTTCCCCAGTACATGCTGGCGCTTATACTGACAGATTTGATCAAATTTGTCGATAGTTGTATGTCCGTCGGCGGTTAATATGATCAGCTTACGGCGCCGATCCCCGACACCCGGTTGGCGCAAAATCAGATTTTTACTAGCCAGGTATTCGATATTCTGGCTGGCGGCCGCGCGCGTAATTCCCAGAGATTGTGCAATCTCGGTCCCCGTGATGGAACCGGACGAACCGACAATTTTCAAGATCATCAACTGGATTTGGGACAGCTCGTGGCGGCTGGCATGGGGTAAATAAATATTTTTTACAAAATAACGGGTTAAATTGGTCAGGATGCGGATATTCTCACCGATCAAACTGTCTGTATTCTTAGTCATTATTCCGTAATGATTTTATCCAGATGATTCAAGGGGCTGAGTCATCAGCCTCTTTTCACTTGCTCAGTATTTCTGCTTCGACGTTCTCGGCTGAATTATCTTCAGACTCAAACCAGTTTATGACGTTCCGCGTATTCCCTGGCTTGGAAACAAACATCATCGAGTTCCATCTTGCCACTTTTAACAGCCTCAACTTCTTCCATAATTCGTTCGTAATCCACCGGATGTTTGTGCTTGTACTCCTCTAACGTCATCCGGCCGCTCATCCAGGTGATACTCATTGGATATTCCTTGGGATGCAATATGACAAAGAAGAAGTGCCATACAAAAATCGCCAGGGTTGCCAGCCAGGCCTCGTACAGGTGGAATACTTCCGCTACTTTCACTATCCATACTGGTGTAAAACTGGTGAAAAAGACCGGGAACCAGAGAATGAAACCGGTGACCGCCATTACAATTGTACCCCAGATCAGTGCCCAGTATTCAGCCTTTTCGGTATAATCAAACCGGTCAAAATCAGGATCTTCTTTAGTTAACCTCAGACTGCGACGCATCAACTGGTAAAAGCCTTTGAAGTCGCTGAGCCCCGGCAGGAGGGCTTTAACAAAACCGCGTCCACTTTTGGTAATGACCAGTTCCGCCGTGTGCCAGACTGATATGACAATCATCACAACTGCGGCTGCACGATGGACAAAACTGCGAACTGCTTCCGTCAGACCAATGCTGACCAGTAGATCCGCCCAGAATGAATCCAAGTATTTCAAGGCAAAGCCGGTGACAACCAGAGTGAAGAATGATATGGCAAACAGTTTATGTTGCAGCACCTGGAATTTGGTGAAGCGCTGGATGTAATCCCGCGGGGTTTCTGAACGGTATTTCTCAATTATCTGTTCGATATAGATAATCAAGTTATGCAGGAACATCCCGCCGATAACTACGATGATAGCGCCGATATAGATTATACGAACATAATATTCGATCGGCTTCTCGGCCATAATCACCGATTGGTGTGTATATGAGCGGGAAAATTTCTCATTGGCACCGGGATGACAGCTTCCACAGGTCTCGGTGAGGTTATCGTCATGGACGGTCGAGCGGGGATCATCGGCTGATAAGATCAGGTGGGTATCATGGCAATCATAGCAGGTTGCCGCGTCGGCATCACCCTTCAACACCGCCAGGCCATGATAGCTGTCCTGATAAGTTGATACTTTTCCAGCCAGCAATCCATATTTATTCACAATCCGCTCATCGGAATGACAGCGGGCACAGGTCTTTTCCGCTGAGCGACGTTTCGAGGTTGGGGCTTCCGGATCGTGGGGATCGACAATTTCATGTTCGCCATGACAATCGATACAGGTTGCCGATTCCCTTTCGCCCCGTGCCAGTGCCTGCCAGTGAGCGCTGGCCGCATAATCCTCGTAGATCTCTTTGTGGCAGCCACCACAGGTAACGGCAATATTGTTGTGGCTGATGGTGGATGTAGGATCGGTATTGACCTTTATATCATGGACACCATGACAATCATTACATGTCGCCGCCAGTATATTGCCATCTTCATTCAATACCTTGGAATGATAACTCTTGGAGAACATTTCAACCGGATGCAAATCCGGAATATTGTATTTCTCTACCAGCTCAGGCTGACTGTGACATCTGCCGCAGGTATTGGCCAGATTGGTTGGATAAACCATTGATTCAGGATCATCTGCCGGTAGGATATTATGCTCACCGTGGCAATCCTTGCACTGCGGCATATCATCGCATTCACCTACAACCGCACGACCATGGGAAACATATTCCTCCGATACATCCGTGTGACAAGTCCGGCAGCCTTCGCAACCAGGAAAGAATTCTGAGTCCTCATCATGGGGAAGGAAATCCTTATCCTGGTGGCAGTCCAGGCATTCAAATCCTTCATGGACAGTCCCGTATATGTCATCCTCGATAAATGTTCCATGGGCGCTCTCTTCATGGCATGATACACAGGATTCACTGTCAATATATTCCACATCATCCTGTGCCAGAATCAGTGATGAACACAGAAAGATCAGCGCGACTACAATATTCAGGATAGTCAGTAGTTTTCTCATTTTGCCCCCGAAATCTGTATTAGGCGAATGTTCCGACTAAGATCAGTACCAGCAAGGCCAGACCGATAAACAGGAAACTGTAAGCAACAATCCTGAAGATTATCCTTTTCCAGCTCGGTAATGGCTCGGTCAGTGAAGCTTCGTACTCATCTTCAGACATTAAATGTTTCTGTAGGGATCGTTCTTCTTCGAATCTTTCCTCGGTTACATGCCCGGAGAAAATAGCCTCATCCATGGGGAAGGTACCGGGTCGTAAATGGGTATTGAAAAAATGGACGGTGAAGATAAAGGCCGTCGCCAGCAGGGCTTCTTCCGAATGGATTATATGGGCGGCATTGATGAACCAGCCGGGGAACCAGCGGGAGAATAACTCCGGGAACCACAATGTCAGACCGGAGGCGCCAATGGCAAACATGCCCCAGAACACGGCGAAATAATCAAATTTCTCCCAGTAGGTCCAGCGACCGAAGGGTGGTTCTTCCTTGCGGATCCCGATGAAGTACAGAACGTGATTATAGAAATCTTTGGCATCCTGCCAGTTCGGAACCAGACTGTCCGGTCCCCAAAACAGGCCCTTCTGCTTATCAACGACAGCAGCCTTGAACAGCATCCAAAGGTGGACTACAAATACTAATACCATCAACCCGGCAGCCACACGGTGGGCGATAGCAGCCACCCCAAATCCAATTATATTATGAACAAACCAGCTGGCCATTTCCGAATGTGCGTATTTCAATGGCAAACCCGTCGTGGCCAAGGTGAGGAAACTGAGTACCATTCCCACATGTAATGCCCGCTGCAATGGAGTAAAACGACGTACACGTTTGTTTGATTTGGGCGGTTTGGCAATTGGTCCATGCTTAATTCGTTTAACCAGTAAACGAATCAACCATAAAACAGTATGTCCACCAAAAATAATCAATACACTGGTCAGCAGAGCAACCATTGCGTGGTGGATGAAATCCAATACCGCATTCTGTTCTGCCACCATGGGTGTGTAATGCTGCAGATACTGAACGAAATTTTCGTTCACATTATCATGACAGCGCGAGCAGGTCTCAATTATATGTGACTGATGAATGGTCGACAATTCATGCTCACTGGGCAAGATGGAATGATTATCATGGCATGAGATACAGGTAGCAAATTTCTCCCCCTGGTAACCCAGTTGATACATCTGTCCATGGTAAGACGAATTGTAGCCTTCCAGTACGTTGGGATTCAACTGGAACTTCATCGTCAGGGTGCGATCGGAATGGCAGCGCCCGCAAAGTTCGATAATTGATTCACCCAGGAACTGCTCTTCGGATTTCTTAATTCGTCGTTCGTCATGGCAGTCTATACAACCCGGTGCCTCTACATGTCCTTTTTCATTAGAGATAAAATGAGTGGATTGCTCATACTGGGCCTGTTCCTTCGGGTGACAGTCAGCGCAGGATTTTTCCAGGGCATGGTCCGAGACATGCTCCGGTGCCATGAAATGATAAGTATGACAATCACCGCAATTGGATGCTTCTCCCGCTGCAACCTTGGCCAATTCATCGCGGTGGATTCGGCCATGGGCATCCTGATCATCAGTAATCAAATTTGCTTCATGGCAGCGCAGGCAAACCTGGTCCAGTTTGACATCAAAGATACTGGTGGCCGCCGTACCCACCATTTCTGTCTCGTGGCCCGTATGACAGACCACACAGGTCTCCAGGCGGGGATCATCACCTTCATTAGGCCGATGAATCGATGCTTCATACCCGGCATGGCAGTTGGTGCAAACCATATCCAGCCGGGCAACTGAAACAGCGCTTTCGGGATCACGGGGTGACAAAACCTGATGGCGGGTATGACAATCAGAGCAGATCGGCGCTTTAAGGTTACCGCTCAGGACTTCCCGGTAATGTCCGCTTAGATCATAATTGGTCACATTTTCCGAATGGCAGTCGCGGCATGACTCAGTAATACGGATCTTCCATTCGCTGGGTGTGTAATCCTCCCGCTCATGTTTATTATGGGGAGAATGGCAGGAAACGCAGGTAACATCGGAAGTCTGGGTTTCCTCATCCCAGTGGGCTGAATGGAGAAATTCATTCAGGACATCCTGATGACAGACACCACAAACCTGCCGTGGCTGTCCTTTCCAGCTTACTTCATGCTTGCCATGACAATCCGAGCAGGTGGGAATTGAAGTGTAGCCCTTCTCCTGCAACGGATGAAAGAACCCATCGATGAATTCGGCCTGGGCGTCTTCATGGCAGGTTCCGCAATCAGGCAATTCCACCAGCGGATCATGGGGGAAATCTTCCACACCATCCAAAGCGGTGTGACAATCTACACAGTAAAAACCCTCGTGGGGCGTACCATCTAAATGTTCCTCGGTAACATAGAGCGAGAGTTCCATGCCACGACGCATGACCGCAAGGTCTTCGTCTTCGTGGCACATGACACAGGTTTCATTGTCCTGCCCGGAGACCAGCAGGGGAATCCACAACAGGACAAACAGTATTATCGGATTCCCCCTCCGTATGATGTCAATCATCTATTTATTATTTTTCCATCTCCGGTGGATAGGGGTGGGCAATCTCCTTTACCCGGTCAGCATATTTGAATTCTTTGTAAGTGGGACTTTTTTCATTATGGCAAGTGGTGCATACGGCTTCGTTTACTTCCATTAAGCCAACTTCTTCCCCATCCTGTTCACCGGCGTAAAGCGCTTTCATCACTTTCATCGATTTATACTCGCTGCCCGGTCCGTGGCAGGCTTCACAACCGACAGACTGTAAACCGGTCATGCGTTTTACCGCTTTGGTGGGCCGGCCGCGATCGGTTTTTTCTTCCCAGAATTCTGCGTTTTTCACTTCATAACCACCGGCCCCAAAACCGGTTGTATGGCAAACCAGGCATTCGGCAGCCTCATAAGCCGGAGCTTCGATACCCATCTCTTCAGCGATCTTGGCAGATTCTTCCGATTTTAAGGTCTCAAATGCATTAGCATGGGGACCAGCTTCCCATTTCTTGTACTGGGCGCCCTTCTTACTGCTGCGATGGCACATCTTACAGCCATCCGTTCCTACATACTCAAATCCCTGGCCGAACACCAATCCGGTGAAAGCTGCCAGTATAATTATTTTTTTCATTGCGTTACCTTTAGCTGAGTGAGTGATTGAATGCGGAAATATAATTCTAATCCCGGATCAATGGCAATTCGTACAAGTGTGTCCGGTTATCCCGATTGTCCCATCGGCGCTATGGCAGTCGTTGCAATAGGACTCACCTTTTTCAAGGAAGACAGCACCATGAAACTGCGTGCTGGTGGTATCCCCCATCCACACGGCCCAGGCCGGATGCCCGCTGGCTCCGCCTTCGTGGCAGCTATAACAGGACACTCCGCTGGAGCCGCCGAGATAATCATTCACATCCGCCCCGCCATGGCAAGGTTTACACCCTGCAATACCGGCGGCCTGTATCTTGGTCATGTGTGAATTGGGATCACCGGGTTCCAACCAATTGTCAGGGTGCGTGGAAGGTATGCTATCCTCGGCACACCCGGACATTAACCAACCAATTGCCAATGTTATCAATAATTTTCTCATACTAAATCCAATTTCAAAATCAGTGGCAGCGGGCACAGCCGGGATCGCTGGCCGGTTGATGACAGGTAGCACAAATATCAGCCTCATCCATGGCTGCATCACCATGAAGGCCGCCGTCCAGAGAGACCCAGTCAGGCAGATTGTGGTCCATGGGCATCACCTGATTGGCGCGATGGCAGGACCGGCAATCATTTATCAGGCTGTGACAGGTGGAGCAATCTTCGTTACCGGCCCGGGCGGCGAAACCGTGTTGCAGGATAAAACCGGCCGGGTGAACTTTAGGCTCCACTTCCTGAACCAGGTGACAGGCATCGCAGGTCGCCTGCTCATGGCAGGTATTACAACTGGCCTGATTGGCGTGAGTCAGCTCAATGCCATGGAGCCAGTTCCATTCGGTAGTGTGCGAAGCCGGCCGTGAGCTGGAATGACAAGCCTGGCAATTCGATTCATTCCAGATACGGGGCGATGCACTGCCATCATCTTCGGCAACGCCGGGATGGCAGGCTTCGCAATCGCGTCCCCCGGTAAGGTGATATTGATGGGAAAAATCAACGAAATGTATGGGCTGGGAATCGTAAAACGGTAACGGTTCATCCATATCCGCATGGCAGGCATCGCATTCATCGGTGGCGAAATCACCGTCATGACATTCCAGGCAGGAGTCTTTTTCCGGCAACAGGCGCACCGTCAAATCGGTAGCATCGGCCACCGTACCATGGCATTCATCGCAGGATAATCCCATGTCCTCCACATGCAGCAAATGAGGAAACATGATGTAATCATCGGCTGGCAGCATCGCCGCCAGCATAAACAGCAGCAGAAAACTATAACGCCACATTGAGCACCATCCCTCCTCGCAGATCATATTCATAATAAGGATTTTGGTAATAACGGGCGAACAATCTCAGGCTGATCAGGTCCGCCGGATTCCAGGTCATGTAACCGTATAATCCCAGGGAATTCACCGGTTCGATAATATCGCTATAGCCGATACTGTTAATGCCGACGCTACTTCCATAGGATATTGCCGAAGCCAGTTTTCCACGAGCGCCAAGGTTCAATCCGGTGATGGTCTGGTCGCCGTTTTTACCCAGCAGCAGCGTAAGGGAATAATTAGCATAATTGGCGCTGCTGCGCAGGTAGGTTACCGCTTTACCCAGCCGCTGGTTCAACTGGTTAAACCAGAAAAATCTGGTTCCCAGACGAGAATTAACCCCCAGGTGCAACTGAGGCGGTGAGCTGTATTTATCGTCAGTCCATGGATATGGTTCAGCAGTGAGATATCGTCGCTGGCGAATACCGGTGGAAACGGTATGTTTCCCCAGGGATTTACTCAGCCGCAGATTGGTCCGGTATATTTGCTTATCCGCAAGAGCGAAGGCCAGACTGGCCGAGGAACGAATATCCAGGGGCAGGCGATAGCTGAATCCGCCGCCAAAGAAAGAGGAGGATTCTTCCCCGTGATTTTCATTCCAGAAGGAAAAATTGATAGCTTTGCCCGGTTGGCCCTTGGCCCAACCCAGCAGGAAAAATTTATTATCGGTAAAAGCCGTATCGCTGAAATCGATGACGGCATCGAATCCGCCAAAAGCAATCACCGAGCCCAGTTTTTTTGTATCAAGCTGATACTTGAATCCGTCTACGTGAGCCAGGACCAGATTGCTCCAATGGGTTAACCGGCCCAGAGCCACAGTATGATTCTTCAATTGGTACTGGATGGTCAGGTCATAAATTCGATAGGGATTCGGCAGACTGGCAGTTTCAGAGCCAAATTCCATCTGGGTTCGGAAAGAGAATGATTTGCCGAATTTCTGGGAATAATGCAGGACCGAATTCCAGAAGAATTCCTCCTCGGCCTGCAGCATACTGACACGGGGCGTCAGGGTGGTGGTGGT
>LSCG01000005.1 GCA_001577055.1 Fidelibacterota bacterium TCS56 | reverse complement strand
GTTCAATCCCTGCGGGATTGCTGTCTTCAATTCTGGTTGCAACACTGAGCATTGAAACCAGGGAATTTCCCATAACGATCTCCGCCAGCACAGTCCAGTGATTTTGAGCCAGTCAATATTTTATGTGCTTCGCTGACAGCGGACTTTTAAGTTAGGCGGTTGATTTTTCTGCCGTATGACGAAAATATTAAAAATACTGGTACTGACAGCAGGCCTTAATCTGGTCTGGGGTCAAAATATCGTACAGATTTCCGGTCTGACAATCGAGGGCAAGCAGAACGGGGTGTTCCTGCGGATTCACAGTGATAAAGCCATCGATTTGCAGGATGTGAGCGGCTGGATTCGCAAGGATCGTTTTTACTACCTGACGATCATGAATTCTCACTCCGATTCGGCGGCCATCATGGCCACCCCCCTGATCAAGCCGGTGAAATCACTGGAATTGACTCATCTGGGCGAATCAACCCAGTTGGCCTTCGAATTGTCACAACCGGTGGAATCATTTGATATTTTTCAGTCCCCCGGTCCGCCGGAGTTGTTGATTTCCCTGCGCTTTCCAATCAAGGAAGTTTTCGCCACCCTCCAGACCGCCAGGGAAAAACTACCGCAGGAACCAATTGCAGTTACCCCCGCCACCAAACCGGCCGCCAATACTTACACCCGCGTTCGCACGGCCCTCTACCTCACCGGCACATCACTGGCCGTTGCGGGGATAATTGACCAGGATAACCGGGATGACAACAGTTGGGAACTGATCGCCGGCGCGGGGATTATTCTGGGAACCTATCTGTACGACCGGTATATCAAACCATTATTCAATGACTGATACGGGACTATACTTCGCCTTCTATTATGTCCTGGGCATGGTTTTAATGGCCTTGTTCATCCGTTTTTATTTTCGCAAAAAGCGCATGCGTGACCTGGAAAAACGGCACGCTCCAGGTCTGGATGACGATCCGCAAGAATAGTCTGCTACTGCTTATCATTGTAGTCGGAACTCTGGTGGCCGCCAAACCGTCCCGGAACGTTGCTGCCAGCGCCGAAGCGGTAATATCGGCGTTTTCGACCCAATCCGCGCCCACTTTGCCGGACCTCCTAACCATCGCCGAATTCGGGCATCAATTGCCAGTCGAAACTCAGCAGGAATTACGCACAATCGGATTCAATTTCACCGGCGATAAGGTGACGATGGACCGGCCCGACCTGCCCTTCCATTTTGATGCCGGCATCTTTCGACTGCATTATGATACTTCGGGGATTAACGCCGTCAGTACCATCGATACTGCCGGTGAGCCCGGCATTCCCGATTATATCGAAATGGCGGCGGAGATATTTCAAAATGTGTATTCGGTGGAGTGCGATTCCCTGGGATTCACGCGTCCGCCGGGCGATAACGGTTCCGGCGGATCCAATCATTATGATCTGTATTATAAAAATCTGCCATCGAATTATTATGCCATTACCTACCCCGGAAATGAATCCGGCGACAACGAATTTTCACCAGCCACCGAAGTCAATGCCTGGCAGACCTATATCGTGATGCGAAATAATTACGATTTTGGCTTCCCCTTGGGCGCTGAAGCCAGCCTTAAAGTAACAGCGGCCCACGAGTTTTTTCATGCCGTCCAGTTCGGCTATGATTCCTGGGAATCGATCTGGCTGCTGGAAGCCACGGCAGTCCTGATGGAAGAAATCGTTTACGATGAAATCAACGACTGCTACCAGTACCTGCCTTCCTGGTTTGCCTATCCCGAACGGGCCCTGGATTTAAATACCTCCCACGCCTACGGATCGTACATTTTTTTCAGCTATATCCAGGAACATATGGGTGGCAATGCCACCATTAAAAGGATTTTCGAATATAGTATCGAATGGAACAGTGACGGCGCCGATCACAGTCACAAGGTTATCGATCTGGCTCTGCAGGAAGTGGGCGCATCATTTCAGGAGGCGCTGAATAATATGGCCGTTGCCAATTTGATTTTATCGCCGGATGCCGGGATTTACAGTTACGCGGAGGCTAATGAATTTCCGGTCAGCGGACCGGCCCTGGCTGAAAATATTAATTTTACAGCCGGTGACACGATTGGACTTAACAATACGCGCCTGAGCCGCTTTGCCAGCCAATATTATCAGGTCAATACACTGACGCCCGTATTGGTGACCATGGAAGCTAAAGACGGTAATGATGACGACCTGCAGATGAGCATGGTCAGTGAAGCGGCCGGCGCATATACAGTAAAAACAGGCAAGATGCTCAATTTCACCGCCGAAAACCAGCCGGTTTATCTGGTGGTAGTGAGCCAGGATACCAATGGCTCTGACTGGGATTTCCGGCTGTTTTTTCAGGATGGTGACACCAGTGATTATGACATTCCAGCCGATTACACGATCCATTCCATTTATCCGAATCCATATGTACCGGCGGTTGATGGCAGACTGAATATCGAAATAATCAGCAGTCGGTCCCAGGCGATGGAAGTGGTGATATATAATGTTTTGGGCCAGAGGATAGCCACAATCCAGGATGGCTTTCTCAATTTTGGAAAAAATCCCCTCAACTGGAATGGGAAATCAACCGCTCACACCCTGGCTCCGGCCGGAGTGTATTTTATTATGGCCGTTGGCGATAAAAAAACTACCAGCGATAAATTTATCCTGATTCGTTAGCCTGTTGGCAGCTTTCCCTGGTTATCCAGGGCCAGTAAATCCTCATAACCGCCGATCACCTTCCCGTCAATCACAATCTGGGGAACAGTCCGGCCCCCGGTTTTCCGCTCCAGTTCTTCGCGGGACATATTTATTGATTCAATATTGATTTCCGAAAATTCCAGTTGGCGTTCTTTCAACAGGTTTTTAGCTGCCAGGCAATAGGGACAAAATGTCGTGCTGTAAATCTGTATCATTAAATTTCCTTATGAACACGGTTATTGCAGTTGAAATTTATGGATATTTCCCACAGTTTTTAATGGACTCTAATCAAAATGTCCGTAAAATTTACCCAGCAGTATTCAGCTGGTTGTGTCGTAAAGGAGACAAAATGGTAAAAAGAGTCGTAGTTGGTATTGACGGATCGGAGTATTCACAAACCGCAATCCGGCTGGCCTGTATCCGTGCCAGCAAAACGGGAGTGGTGGTGGTTGGAGTTGGCGTAATCGATTTGCCGGGTATCAGCCGGCAGGAAATGGGCGCCGGCGCCGGCGCCAGTTATTATGCCCATAAGGCTGAACAGACCAAGATTGCCGACGCCAAGAAAAAAATGGCCGGATTCATCGCCGAATTCAAGGAGTTGTGTAAATCTTATGAGATTGAATATGAAATTCGCTCGCATGAAGGCGTGCCGTTTGAAGAAATAATTGCCGAAGCCAATTTTGCCGACCTGATCTACATTGGCAACCAGACCTTTTTTCATTTCGGAACCAATTCCAAACCGGGTGAAACGGCCCTGCGTATCTCGCAATACGCCTCCTGCCCGGTAGCGGCGATTCCCAAGGATATCGAATTTCCCCGCAACGTTTTAGTTGCCCTGGATGGATCCAAAGCCTCGGCCCGCGGTCTGCGTGAATTCGTAGATTTATACGAGGATAAGGATATCTTCAGTAATATGCGGTTTTACTTGATATCAACCGGCAACCGGAAGAAAATGGCCACGATACATGAGGCCGCAATGAATTATTTACGGATTCATGGCCTTACCGCGGATTCAATTATCAGGGATGGCAAACCCAGCGCAGTTATTTTGGAGGAAGCCCACAAGCTTGAGCCCAGCATGATTGTGCTGGGTGCCTACGGAAACAAGGGCATCTCACGCATCTTTCATGGCTCTACCGCCAAAAAGATTATCGAAGACGGTTCAGTACCCGTCCTGATTACCCACTGAGGATTATTTAAGCAGGAGCAACTTACTTACCGACCGGCCACCCCGGTGGCTCACCACAGCGAAATAAGTGCCTGAGGCCACCGGTCGATCATAACGATCAAGACCATGCCAGGTCAATATATGCCGACCGCCGGTGAATCGCCGATCGGCCAGCTTGACTATCTCTCGCCCGCGTAAATCGTAAATCGCCACCGAAATACGCTCCGTTGCAGGCAGGTTAAATTGAATCCGTGTGCTGGGATTGAAGGGGTTGGGAAAAGCCGGCAGCAGTCGAAATTCACCGGACGGGACTATTTCATCAACCGCCAGCGATGGCACGTAATGCGCGGGAGCTTCAGTAGTAAAGCGGATGGCCAGACCACCGTTCAACGCACTGGCTCCCGGAGCATAGCGGTTATTGAACACGTATTGCACGCCACTGTTTTGATCGGCGGATTCAATCCCTACCGTGGAATAATTTTTAGTGGCATCCACATCATCAATTGCCAGATAGTGGAGCTCAATTACGCCGTCGCCACTGGCCGTGGGCATGGATTGCTGGTCGTACAGAATTATTTCAAAGGTTTCTTCAGTGGTTTCATTATAGCCGTTCAGCGCCCGATCCCATTCAATAATGAAACGGCCGTTTGTTTCATCGTGCCAGGTATAAACGCGGATCGAATCGGTGCCCACCACCTCCAGGTCATCCCAGAAAGCGGCGATTTGGGCAGCCGGTCCCAAGGCCATGGGGATTGAAAAATTCCAGAAATAATCGATCATGCAGGGAACAAAGCTGATCCAGCCGTTGGAACTGACGGTTACCTGATCATAATCCTGACCGTAATATCGGAAGTTGAAAGGCAGGGCCAGATCCACATGATCATCATCATCCAGCCGGTGCAGACTGGCCTGGCTGTTGTCAGAAAGCTCAACCCAGTCATACGTGGGTGCCTGGGTAAAACCGGCATCGGCGTTATCGTAGGCCCAGTAGCCATAATCATCCGGCGCCACCGGATCAGTAGCCGTGGCCGGTACGGCCGCCAGGGCCAGATCCGTGCTATAAATTTTGACCGTATCCTGGAATATGTGCAAACGGACGGTCAGGGCGCTGCCCGGTGATACATTACCCGTAATGCCGCTGAAGGCGCCATCGTTGGCAGTTGTGCCCCAGGCTGCAAGGCTGAATTGAGGTGACTGGCCGCTTGTGACGGTAAGTGAGTCGGTAAGGCTGGTCAATTCACCCTGCAATCCGGAATATTCCGCCGCGGAGAAATTAGTGAGGTTAAGCGATCCGCTGAAGGAGGTTCCCGGAACCAGGGCAGCAGTCAGTGGCTCCACAGCGAACACCGGCCGTGAGACCGTCAGGGCGATTGACCCAAGCGCACCCTCATTATCGCTGAGATTTATTACCCAGTTGGCGGCGGGACCAAATGCGCGCAACCGTACCGATACCGGCGTGGCGTCGGCCACCTCACCAGGATTGACAGCGGGATAGGTAAAATCTGACTGAACCACCTGCAGACCATTTCCGGCGGTAATCGAGCCGCTTCCCGCCGGCAGGGCCGTTGTGCCGGTATTCATTAATCTGGGCAGGACTTTTACGAGATTTCCGGGGAACAGGCTGGTTAATTCCTGATCGCTAAAATCGGTGATGTTAAAATCACTGATAATCATTGGTCGGGTCGCGGCTTCCACCGTAAGGGTTTCGTATCCCTGGGCGTAACCGGATTTATTAACGTACAAATCCAGTGTACCTTCCAAACCGGCGCCGTGAATAATCACCTGGCCGTTTTGATCGGTAATGCCGCGATCCACCAGAATGCCATCCTGCAAAACAGCCACCACTGCATCGGCAACCGCCACATCATTCCCGGTGGTCACGATAACATCAATCATCCCATCGGCGGCGGATATGGGAGCAACGGTCAAGGTAAACTCAGCCGGGGTCAGTAAGTGCATATTTAACGACGGATCTCCTAAAATATTGTAAACATGCAGATAAAATTCCTGTCCTTCACCCGGTCCGTCCAGTTGGGGGAACTCGGTTTGCAATCCCAGTTGCCCCGCCAGCATGGCCGGCGCCAGCTCCCGAACGCCGTGATCCAGCATGGCATCGTACATGTAAGTATTGATGACATTATTGAATTTGGTGCTGGTATGCAAATCAGAAGGTCCCACTACCGCCACGGCGCCACTGGCAACGGTGGGACTGCCGGCCCGCACCAGGGCCTCACCCAGGCAGGGATCCACATTATTGGCAAAATCGGCGGAATTACATACAAAGGAAGTAAATACCGGTGTAAGATTTCCGTTGGCCAGTCCCGCCACATCTGCAACATGAAACTCAGGATAATGCCAGCCGTTGGCATCACCCCAGCCACGGTAGTTAACGATACCGACACCATCATTTATGGCCGATTGAATCATGGCCGCCCCCTGCTGGGTCGGTGGATAAAAAACGGTGTCCACCGATTCATAACCCCAGTCCAATAATTCATCCCGCAGCCAGTAGGATGTCCATTTGGGCGTGATGGGGATTGGGATTGTATTACTGTAATTGCCGGCTACGATCAGTGCGTTATCCAGCCAACCGGAGCTATTAACAGGATCGCGGTGATAATTGATAGTTTTATTGATGATAACCACCAGTTCGGTAATGGAATCAACCGAGAAACGACCGATGAAACAATCGGGGATAGAATCGTCCCCCAGTAAATGAGTGTATTTCTGGTCGGTAGCATCATTCTCCGGACCGTAATAAAACGAGGGCATAGCGCTGACACCATCAACATCACCGATCAGCAGGATATATTCCAGCATGGGATCATCATTAATATACTGGAGAATATTGGCCTTAATATCTTCGGCTGTGGAACCAAATTCCGTTAAAGTTTTGACAATGGTTTTAAAACCCTGGGATTTTTTAAAAGCCACAAAATCATATGGGGTGGTCAAATAATTCTGCAGGTTATCGGGAACAATGATCAGATATGTGCCCCGCTCCAGATTCATCTGTGTCCGGGGGATTCCGTAAGCTTCCTCCAGCAGGGCGCCGTAGCTGAGTGGAAGCGTGCGGGTTAAAATCTGGTCGCGGGTCATGCCACGAAACAAATCCGCTGCCGTTAGAGTCGACAGCGTAAGGAATATTAATAAACCGGATTTCAATTTTTCAGAATGATGCATTTTTTGACTACTGTATTTTGCGGAGTTTCGATTTTAAAGAAGTAAATCCCCGAACCAACGATCAGTTCCGGATTTGTGAAATCATAAGCGCGATGGACCGGCCGGTGACTGCCTGCCGGCACTACTTCGCGGAATACCTGCTGACCCAGCAGATTGTAGATCGTAATCCGCGCCGGTCCCGCGCTGCCATGCAAATCGATTTTAACCATTCCGGTAGAGGGATTGGGATAAGGATTGGAAACCTTCAGCAGTCCGCCGGAAATAACGGCTCGCGTCTGATCCACCCCCAGCACCGGGCTGCTGCCGGCGGCCAGAGTAATCTCGGTGATCTGCCAGCCACGATAATTCACCGTCCCGTCACATTCCAGTTCCAGCACAAGGCGAACGGCGCCCAACCCGGAGTCGGCACCGGCGCTCAGCCAGGTCTTGCCAAACTCATTCCAGGAATGACCGGCGGCACTCCATTCGGCCAAATTATTTCCGGCAGTATCAGTAAGCCTAATTGATACAAAATCAACGCCCCACTCGGTTTCCCGGCGATGAGTAATCCCGGCAGTAAGATAATTCATATTACCGGCATCAATGACCGGTGAAGTCAGCCGGACTAAATCGCTGTCGTTTACCGCATTGGGATACAGCCACCCCGATTGGGATTTCAGGGTATCACCGAAGCTCCAGTCCCCTTCAACTGATTCCCAGGACATCGAATCATCCAGAGTCAGAACCTGGTACAAATCCGGGGTCTGTAATTGAAAATCATAGGTGGCGCCGGCCGCGCTTAACAAGGTGCCGGTCCAGGGCAGAAAAGCCGCCGGGTTGATATGGTAATCCCAGCGACCTTCGGCCAGCGGAACCTGATTAGCGCCCACATCCAGCATTACCGTATCCACCTGGGATGAGTTGCGGAAAACCGCCTCGATATAGTCCGGCATAAGTGAACCGGTCCATTCAAGATTGATGGTCACCGTATGAGTCGGCAGGGCGGTGAGCACCGGCGAGTAATCGGTGGCCAGACTGGCGTTGGCGGTAACGATTGCCGTATCGCTGCTGAATCCGGCTTTGCTGAAAACCAGGTTGAAAGTACCAGGACGCACAATGCGGCGATAACGGCCAAATTCATCGGTCAACCGCGGTTGCTGGACGTCGCCGGATAATTCCAGCACCTGAACCTGCACATCTTCCAGTTCATTCCCCGACTCATCAGTGACAATGCCGGTGAGCTGAGAAGCTTCCGTATAATAACCGATAGCCCGGTCCATCAGATACAACAGGGCCGGCTGTAAACGTTGGACCGTATCTTCAATGATCAGGCTGTCCGGTTGCAGGTTGGCGGTACCACATTCGATCAGATACTGAAAACAGCCGGTGGCGACATAGAACCAGTCGTGAGCCTTGCCGTTGCGCGAACCGCCGGCGGCCAGCAGGTAATGGGTGCCTCCAGCCTCGGTTTCAATTAAATTGGCGATATTCGTGCCGATATTGGCAATGGCGGCATTATCGGGCGTGGTTTTGCCGTCCCAGTCCCATGGATAAAAAACTTTTTCGGACAGATTCCCTGAGCGGGAACTGTGGAGGGCGATAGACAGGACAAAATCCTGGGCCAGCGCCAAATCACGCACCGCCCGGGTTTCCGATTCGGAAAAAGGCGCCAGTCCTTTAAAATAATCATAATGGGCGCCATAGGGTGTGGGATCCTGCTCCAGGAATGATTCGCCAAAAAACCAGTTGAAATCAAAATTGCGGTTGGGATCGACACCATCGATATCGTTGCCCACGCCGGGATCAAAATCGAAGATGCCGTTGGGCCAGGGACCATCCGGTGAAAAATCATGCTTGTTCTTGCGATAACTGACGTCCAGCTCACTGAACACCACCTGCATGCCTTCCGGATTGTAAGTGGGGACGATCCAGATTTCCAGGTTATTGCGCAGAATACTGGTATGAAGAGCCTGGGACGTTGGCGGATCCAGCAGGTTTTCTATCAGACGCAGGACCGCTTCCACGCCCAGAATTTCCTCGGCGTGGACCTGCCCGAGAAAGAGCACTCGTGGTTCATCTTCTTTAACCGCCACATTATCAGATATCTTCACCGCCGGAATCGGCAGGTGTTCGCGCTGCGAATAGCCGATAGTATCGACCATCAGCAACTGGGAATTTCCGGGAATGGCCTGTAGTGAATCCAGGAAAGTGAATATTTCCTCATAGGAGTGGAAGCGCTCATCAAGCGTTTGGCCATTCATTTGACTACCGAGCAGGATAGTCAATATCCCGAAAATAATTTTGCGCGTCATTTTCATTTGGACGAAGGCAATTATTTCAGGAAAGTTATTTTACCGGTGGCGTAGGTATGACCGTCGCTGAGCTGATAGAAATACACACCGCTGGGCAAGGGCCGATTGAAATTATCCCGTCCGTTCCAGTTGATTCTGATTGTCCCGGCCCGGAGGGGATAAACGGTTCGATTGTGAATTACCTGACCCAGTAGATTATGGATTGTCA
Source organism: Fidelibacterota bacterium TCS56 (assembly GCA_001577055.1). Taxonomy (GTDB): domain Bacteria; phylum Fidelibacterota; class Marinisomatia; order Marinisomatales; family TCS56; genus TCS56. The sequence goes on along the minus strand of LSCG01000005.1, from coordinate 33,952 downwards.
ATTGCAACGGCTGCCGCCGGGGAATGGCCACATCGAATTTTACCAGGCCGTTAAACGGATTGGGATAAGCCGCATTAACGGCAAATTTCTCTGGCAGATGATGATCATCTTCGGCGCCGAGGGCATCCGCTACTGAAATTACCTGTCCGTATAAGCCGTAGATATCCGCCTTTCCTGAGCTGCGCAAATCACGCCAGAATACCAGCCAAAGGTCATCGACAGGTTCGGCCCCGTCGTTAATTTTTACGATCTGGGGCTGCATTTGATTATGGTATTCTTCCGCCAGGGCGATGCCACCGGATGGGAAGCCGAAATCACCGGCGCCGATTTGCAGCACCTGGGCATAAATATCCAGACCACCGGAGACCGCCGGGGTTTCACCGGCGATGCCACGCTCATCGTCCCAGGAGAACAGGAATGTCCCGGGATATACGCTGGCAACGACCGGATTGGTCTGGTAGGTCGGTTCGGCGCAAATCACAAAATTGGTATCGGTGGGTCCCGCCTCATTAAGATCGATAAGGCGTCCCCACAAATTATAATCATTACCATCGCGGAAGTCTTCCCAAACCGTCATTACCCGGCCGGTAGCCGCATCATAGGCCAGCGATGGATTGGATTGATCATTCGGCGCGGTGGTAATCGGCTGGCCGTTGTTGGTCCATTGGATAATCCCGGTATAATCGATTACCTGAGCATATAAATCGATGGGACCGGAGCGCATATCCTGCCAGATTACAAAAATTTCTTCACGGTCGGTGGCGTTAACCGCCACGGCCTCAAATTGATTAAAAGTGGCGTTACACATGGCGTAACGGCCGACGAACCATTCACTTGAGGGTAAACCATCGACGTTAAAGCGCTGGATATATAAATCCTGGTTCTGCCAGAAATCCTCCTTCCAGACCAGGATGAAATCACCGTTGTCAAGCGGCAAAACCGCTTCGGAATACTCGTCCACCTGTTGGCTGCTCAAACTTACACCACCTTCCGCCAACTGGGGATTACCATCCCCGTCGTAGCGCTGGTAAAATAAATCAAAGGCCGTCACGTTACGATTCTCAGACCAGATAACGCCGATACCGCCGGTGACCGGAACCAGCCTGACATACTGCTGGTCCTGTAAGGAATTGTACACGGTAATACCGCCCAGGTCCCATTGACTCTGAAATTGGGAATCGACTTTATTCAAGCGCAGGGATTTGGAACCTTCCCCGCCGGTAAAACTGGCGATATACAGATAACCTTCGTGATACAGGTAGTATGGATTGTTTCTGCCTGGTTCGGAGAAACCATCCAGGTCCGTGAGTTGAGAGCCGTCCTCGATCGCTGATATTTGTCCGCTGGTATCAAACGTCACCCCGTAGAATTCTTTGCCATTACGACTGTCTTCCCATACCATAACCACCGAGTTCTGGTCTGTAGTGAAACCGGCCGGGTAAGTCACATCACCATCCATGCCCGCCATGGTGGTGAGTCCCGCAGCCCCCATTTCCAGGTTGCCCGCAGATGTAATTCTCTGGGTTACCAGATCAATATTGCCGCTTTCCTGGTTGGCGGCCACCACCCAGGCGCCATGATTGGCATCCCCGGATAAAATCGGTGAAAACTGATAACCGTCAATTGTCATGGCCGGTGAGCCGTTGGCGCCGGATGCGGCGCTGCCATCATTGAGAATGTGTTGTACATGAATCTCTGTTTCCGGAAATAAACCCCGTTCCCAGGCACACCAGATACCGCCATTGCCGTCACTGGTAAAACGGGCATTATTGGCATTAGTCAAATCCTGTTCCAGCGCCACACCGGAGCTATCCCAGACTAGATTCCCGGCAGGACTTACCTTCTGGGCATAGTATTTCCAAATCTGCGAATTATGCCGGTAATCAGCCCAGATGATAAACACGTTGCCGCTGCCATCCCGTTTGACCCGCGGACCCACCTGCGAAGCGGGGTTATTACTGACGGCCCGGGCTTCCGGTAATACCAATCCATTGCTATCCGTCAACTGGTACATGGCCCGGTCTGTTGAATCGGTTTGTTGCCAGGCAATCAGGGCTGTGTCTCCGCCGATGAAGGTGGTGCGTGGTACGCTCTCCAGATCAGCGGTGGCGGCAACCGGCAGTTTCTCGGTCCAGACGAAACTCATATCGGTATTCAGGCGCTGGCCGAAAACATTGGTATTCCCGGAATAGGCATCCTTCCAGACAACCTGAGCCGTGTTATTGCCAGCGTACTCCAGACTTTTTTCAATCTGGGCACCTGAACCAATGGCGATGGGAACGCCCAGTCCCTGATCCACTACCTGATGATCGGCTCCCACATGGGTCCCATAAATATCGTCATCAACCCCGGTGCGCTTATCCTGCCATACCAGAAATACACCACCGAGGCTGTCGGTGCACATCGAGATAGAAATCTGAACACTGTCGGCGGTACAAATCGGTATCCCGGCCGGATCCAGCAATAAAGAACCGGTAGCATCGAGGTGTTGAAGGTAGATGTCGCTCATGGCGCCATTGCGGTAATCAACCCAGGCGATGAAGGCGCCACCATTACCGTCGGTAATGGCCACCGGATCCTCCTGCCGCCCGGCAATACTGGTTACCGCCATTCCACCAATGCCCCACAAAAGGGTCCCGGTTGTATCGATTTTCTGAGCATAAACATCGCGTTGGCCATCACGCACATCGGACCAGACAAAAATGATGCTGCCATTTTCAGCCGGGGCGATGGTGCGCTGCCATTCGATATTGATCCCCTGCCGCAGCGGTAAACCGTTCTCCTGCCAGTAAAACTGGCCTGAAAGAGTAAGACTAAGCAGCAGTACGGTAATCAGGTTTCTCATTGGTATTCCTTAGTAGAATAAAGTGATGGCAGCCGGAATGCAATTATTTTTCGATGTGGAAAATCTGAAGCCCTTCGCGGGTGGCGGCATACAGTAAACCGTTATGAAATGTGGTAGTATAAACATAACCTATATCATGGACGCCCCGCGATTGAGGATCAGTCGGCTCAGAAATATCATACAGCGCCAGCCCCCGCGAACCCAGGGCCAGGGCTAATACCTCATCTTCGTAGGCACAGTGCTCTACCCTCAGGTCCTTGGCAAAATGGGCCGAATTATGCGCCAGTGTCAGAGAATCGCCGGACAGGGAAAAATAATAACAACCACCGTCGCCACTGGCTACGAAAACACCTTTATCTCCGTGAAATGTGGCGCTTTCGGCCGTGCCTTCCGTATCGATGGCATTAATCGGCAAGGGCGCGATCCCAAGACCGCGGAACCGATACAACGCCACACCCAATTGTTCACGAGTAAGGACAATCAGTGAGTCATGATAACTCAATCCGGTGGGCAGGCCAACTACGTTATACTCGATATCATCACTGGCATTGGGCGACCAAATGATGGTGGTGTCATTGATAAAAAAACCGCTGAATTCGGAAATTTTTATGCCATCGTCCTCATCGGCGGCAAAAAGCAGAAAATCCAGGCTGTCATCAATTACATGAATCTGCTCGGTTTTCTCGCTCATCAACTGTCCGGTAAAAATCGGGTTGGCCGGCCGGATATAATCGATTTGCAGGGGGCGCTCGCCAGTTTCGAGGGCAATTATCTGCCGGGCATTGCTGGCATAAATCACCTGCCGGATGTCTTTGTGAACCGGCAATTCGCTGTTGATGCGCAGATGGTTCAATAATTGTGGGTCACCACTCCCATCAAGAAAATCGGTGATATCCCAAACCTGAAGCCCACCCTGTCCGGCGGCAATAAATAAGCGATCACCGGCAATATCCAGATGGCGGCAATACCCGCCTGTTTCGATAGTATAGGCCGGATCAAGTGACCAGATATTTTCAGTATCAGGCTCAAGACAACCACTCAGGATTAAGAGGGCGAGCACCGGAATCATTAAGTGGATTTGTTTCTTCATTAGCAGCGAATTATTATTGCGGTCATTTGGGTTTGATTCATCCAATAAAGTTATGATGATTTTAACTCATTTGAAACTTAATCTAGTCCTGCTAGTGGTTATGGCCGCTGGCATTAATTTAGCCAGTTCAAGACAAGTAATTTGTGAGTCCGGTCAACCTGGGGCGTTGGTCGATTAAGGGAATAATCAGCAGGCTCATTTTGCGCTTGTTAATTGCCACGCCTGCATGTAAAATGACTCATGTGCAAAACCTGGCAGTCCCGGGTTAAATCCTTAACAAACAGGATTGTAATATGAACAGGGTAATGATTTGCGTATTATTGATCGGTAGCCTGGCAGCCGGTCAGGATCAACAGGTTTACAAGTTGAAAAACGGTGATATAATCACAGGTACTGTCGTTGATCAAGATAGTCTGGATAACACCATTTCGGTGAAGACCTCCTTCGGGGTGGTAAAAATCGATCGCAATCAGCTCAAGCAGGAAATGGTCATTGTGCATCTGAAGGATGGAAACCTGCTACAGGGACTGTTGATCACAGAAAATGAAACAGAACTGCGTTTACAATCGTCACTCGGACTGCTGACGGTTGAGAAGAACCTGATCAGCAATATTGAGTATGGCACAATGAAAGCGGCCGGCCGGACTGAAAAACCGCAAAAATTCACCCTTGGTGATGAACGACAGATTGATATTTTTTATGATCCAACCGGTTACACGCTGGAACCGGGCGTCCTGTATGTGAGCGGTCTGTCATGGGGTTTCGGTGTAACCGGCAACTTTCAGATAACCTCACGCTGGGCCGGTTATTTCAACGGCAATTTTAATCTGCGCCCCAAACTGCAAATTTTCAAGTCCGGTAACGTGGATAGGGAACACTCCCTGGCTGTCGGCGCCCATTATCATACTCGGATGGTACCGGATAAATATGAGTGGATGGAAGGCGAACTGGATTTCAATACCGGATTTTTTGATTACGATGATCAGAATAATTATGTTTGGATTCCGCAAGGCGATACCACTGTTTTTTACGGCGGCTATCAGACAATCGGCAGTGAGATCAATCTGGATAATACGGAACGAAGATATAATACCGAATGGGAAGGGTTTGACTCGGGCTGGATCGACTACGACCGCCCCGATCCAATGGAATATTACGAGTTATTCATCGCTTACACCTATTCCACTTCCCGAGCCAAAACCAGTGGCCGGATCAGCCATACCCTGGGTGCAGTGGTAGGACAACATCCACTGGTGGGTGAATTGCTGACGCGGGTTTATTATGGCGGTGCGATAGATATCCGTAAAAATCTGATTATGAATTACGAGCTATTCTGGGATCCGTGGTACGTGGAATGGTGGCATCGATCAGAAGGATTATTCGATCGCGGAGGAGAATTAACCATGGACAAACCGGATAAACCCAAAGTCAGCCCCTATCATTTCGATCTGGGCTTCATCTACTCATTCAAGGACTGGCTGCGTTTCGGCATCCACTTCCAGCCCTATATTTTCGCCGTCTATTTTAAATTTTAATAGAGTTTCCAGGTCAGATCCAGCCGGCACTGGATTTGCCTAAAACTTTTCAGGTCTTCCACCCACTCGAAGGCCGAATCAGTGGTGCGGGTACGATGGCGCAGGGTCAATTCCAGATTAATATCACGACTTACGGGCCGCCTGACCCAGAAATCGAGTTTCACATCCCGGTGAAAACGGCCGCTGTGCAGGGGATCATCATAGTCCTCAACAGCGTACTGACGCATTTCCGTCTTCAGATTGATACCCACTGACGATAACATCGTACCGGCCATTCGATATCGTAGTGGCAAGTATATCTCCACGAAGCGGTATGATCGATCCAGAGTACTGGCGCGGGCGGTAGCATGCAGAGTAATATTGGCGGCATAACCGTATTTATAGCGTAGTCCAACGGTGAACGGACGCCAGCGCGAAGAGTTAAAACGCAGGGAGCCATAATATATATCCAGATCAAATTCGGTAAATGGCTTTTCATAATACCGTTGCAGATAGCCGCCTTCCGCCGCCAGCCAGACCCGGTAGGCCAGCGGCAGTGATAATTCAAGACTGTGATCGGCGTCCGAAAAATAGCAGCCGGCGTAATTTTCCGTGCTGCGATCCCGGTCACGATAATCCCGTAAATAATATTGATTCAAGCGCCGTATCTGTCCGACAAGATGGCGGTAGGCGCCCCAGGTATAATCCACCGACAGCGTGACCCCACTGTACCGTTTTTGGCTTACCTGCATATAGCCGGTCAGAGACGGTTCCAGGCGTATTTCCAGTTCCTGTTTATTACCCGACAGGCGGTAGCGGCCGGTAAGGCGGGCGGCAATGCGCTGATAGTAGGAATCGAATGTGTTAACCGATCCTAGAATGGTGGGTTCAAGACCGGCTTCGTCCTGCTCGTCAGAGGATAAGCGCAAGCTGTTACTGTCATAGCCCGAACGAAGCTTTATATCCCAGCTAAGCGTTGGAATCAGGTGGGCGGTAAAATCCTGGGCCGAAACCCAGGATATCAAAACTAAGATCAGGAAATATCTTTTCATCGATACTCGGTAAAACGCAGGAATACGGTCCGGTCGTTCTCCAACAGGTTGATATCGAAAATATGCCGTCCATCCGGTATGGGGATTTCACAGGTGCGCCATTTACCCGGTATCCATTCCGGTTTTTCAACAATGGTCGAGACGGCGGAGGGTTCGGCGGTAAAATAATAGGTGCCGATCACCTTTATCCCTTCCTTGACCGAGATTCGGTAGATTGCTCTGCTGCCCATCCAGGTTTCGAAAGCCAGTCGACTGGTGATCTTCAGGGTACCGGGGCCTTCAGCCATTACCTGCAGGGGATTGGCATGGGTCAATTCATAATAATCGATTTCGCGATTGCCCGAGTTGATATGCTTCGGTGCATGGGAAATGGCCGGCATCAGGTTCCGTCTCTGATCACTGCTGCCATTGAATTCCTTCCCCAATACCCTGATCAGGGTATTCAGCTTCTGTTCCTCCCCGGGAAGAATTTGTATGTCGTGCCTCCCTGACGACAGGTTGAAAAAATAATTACCCGAGTAGGTAAAATACAGATTGGGACGCTGCACCGAACGCAGTCGCCGATTAACCTGGTAGCTGTGGTTGACGTAAATCGTATCCTGGTTGTCGATTACGATCGTATAGCCAAACGGGCGTGCTTTTCGCCGTCGTGATTTGGAGGGATAGCGACCGATAAGCTCCATCCGTCGGGGACCATTAATGGAGTAGGTCAGGCCATTGTCATGTACGTTGTAGTACAATCGTTGTTTGGAGTTGATAATCAGGATTTCTTTATTCTCCCCCCCGGTGGAAGGTCGCATTAATTCACTATAGGCAAAATCGGAACACATTAAAATGATTCCAATATATGCAAGGATTCTATAAAACGGAGTCCGGCTCATGCTCTCTCATTCTTGCTTTGATTTGCTGATGGCTGCGATAGCCCACGAAAATTACTGATCCTGCGACGATAATAAAACTAATGGCTGTGACCCAGATATTATAGCGAATCTCAGCATACAATTCCCCCACACCAATCTCAGGAATCGGGATCTGCGCAAAAGGCATGCCTACCTGTCTGGTCAGGGCGCTGATATTCAGGATGTGCAGCACCGGCACATCCCGGCGGCTGAATTCCACCAGGGCGCCTTCGATACCGCCGGAACGGGAAATCGATTCCACCTGCCGGCGCAGGACAATTCCAGGCGGTAACAATTTATGTTTGAAGCTGGTTCCTAAACTGGCAACCCCGCCGCCGATATTGATAAAGGCGTCATAGTTTTCCAGTGGCACAACTTTTTCATATGTGGCTTTACGCCGGGCAACGCTGGCCGCCAACCCGCTTTCACGAATCAGCTCAATCTGATGTTCGGTTATTTTGTCGGTAATAATTTCTCTGCCTCGGGGACTCAGTAACCGCCCCACGTCATTGCGTCCACCAATCGAGGCTGCCAGCGAACGAACGGTGATGTAATCGCCGGCATACAATTTAGCTTCCATATCCAGCCAGGTGAAATCAGGCAGGTTGGCGCCCCACTGGGAGGCTACAAGTGAAGTAATCATTACCGGGTGAATATTCTGCACGGCACAGGCGATTAATACCGCCATATTGGCGCCGGGCATGGAACCGGTAACGGCGACAGCCACCGTATCCCCGGCCTGCAATCCGGCGCGACTGAATAATTCCACTATGGCGGCGGCAAAATTGGGATCCAGGGTCGTCAGCTTGGCGTCCAGGTCACCTTCATCTGTGGTAATCAGACTGAATTGCGTCCCGACCAGGCCGGTTTCGTTGGGATCATTTTCCAGATCCATAAATACCCCGGCTTCCATCCTTTGGGATTTCAGTTCGGTCATAGCAGCGGCCATCTGGCGGGCTGCGCGAATCTTGGTGTCGTGAGTGTCAGAAATGATTTCCACTTTCGAGACAACTGCCACGGAATAGGCTATTATACAGATCAGCGCCAGGATAACCAGGGTTGAGGTCTTCTGAATCGTAGGCAGAAACATTTGGTCTTTGTGGTTATCAGACATTGGTTGAGCCTCCCGCAATCAGCATGATGGCCAGTTTGACAATAACCGCCGTTACCATGATAACCGAAATTGTACGGGTAACCCCCTGCCGATCCATCCAACTGGCGATTAAACCAGGGATGATATTTCCAATCACTGCCAGTGATAAATCATTGATCGGCGAAAAAATATATTTACGGCTGATATATCCCCCCAGAAAGCCCAGAATCAACGCCAATACCATGCGTCGTTTGCCATAGATAAACATGAAATTGCTCAGCACCTTGATAATCACCAGGACAATCAGGGCCACCGCCAGCGTAATTATGATCTGCAGCGGCTGATGCAAATACAGGGCGATGTAACCGGGAACGATGATTCCGCCGGCCGTGACTCCCAGGGTCTCAGACAGAATCAGGCTCATGGCGATTCCCAGTCCGATGGTGATTTCAGTCATTGGTACTATCCCCCGATGAAGTTTGCCTGGTGTGTTTTGTTCGATAATCCCGCAGCCGGTCAACAATCTCCTGTCCGGCCCCTACCTGGTTGCCTATCGCGAAAATTAAAGAATCTTCCGGTAATTGTTGCATGGCGGCAATTACCGCATCGTGGTCCGCATCCAGACCGAATTTATCCACTTTGGTCAGTGGTGAATAGTGCCTTAAATGCCTGATTGTGGTGGACACATTATTCCCTCTTACAATCAAGCGCTGGGGTTTGATTTCCTCCATTGTCAACTGCAGTAATTGTTTGGTACGATAGAGGCGATCTTCGCGCGTATTAAGAAATACACAGATATCACCTTCCACGGGATAACGGTCGATTAGCATCCGCCAGATATTCAGGGTGGAGACCGGATCATTGGCGGCCATGCTGTTGATAAATGATAGACGGGTGGGACCGAATTTCAATCGCCAGACAATCAGGGCTCCCAGGTCCGGATGGACTTTAACCATGCCATCCAGGGCTGTCTGGCGCTTCACGCCGGCCATTTCGCAGACATCCAGCGCCAGGGCCACATTCTGGGGATGCTCCAGGTAGGCAAAACGATTCAGATCGGCGCGTGAGATCCGCTGTTCATCGGACAAATGACACGTGGAATTACGACGGCCGGCAAGCTTGGTATAGAGTGGATGATAGCGCTCATCGGCGGTGACAAAGCGACCATTACCGGGAATCGTATTGCCCATTGAGCGGGCGATATCTTCTTCGGTGGCGCCCATTTTATCCAGGTGGTCCGGGCGCACATTGGTAATAACCCCGATATGTGATTTAACCATTTGCTGCTCGGCAATCCACTGGTATTGCGGCTGAACAGCCATACATTCCATCACTACCGCCTGGGGTTTTTCCCGGGCAAAGAATCTCATCAGGCGGATATGTTCCCCGATCGAAGCCTTGCGTAAACGATGGATGATGTGATCTTTCCCCTCGGCATCGATTACCCGTGGAGCGGTCCCGGTTGTTTTGGCAAAAGTGCGAATATTCCCGGCCCGCAATCCGGCAGCTACCAGGCGGGTGACACTGGATTTACCGCGGGTGCCATTAATTTGAATACGCAGCGGGATAGTGGCCAGGATTCGCTGGTGATTGTGGAATTCCACCAGACCGTAAGCAACCAGCGACGCCACTATTGCCAGTAAAACAACAATTGGCAATATAGTCGGGATCATCTCAGAATCCGATAAGCATCAGCGATTGCACTGGCAATTAATATTCCATTATTGTCTGAACAATGCGAATCATATCAAGGATATTGACCACGCCATCATCGTTCACATCCGCCAGATAGGGATTCAGGGAACCGGGATTCCCGGCCAGGATATAATCGATCATTCCCAGGACATCAAAAATATCCAGGATATTATCATCATTCAGATCACCACGTAAGCGGATAGTGCTGCCCTTGGTGGTAATTAAAATGGCGGTACAATCCTGCAGGGCCATGGCCGTGGGAGCGTACACATTGCCAAAGGTGTATTCGATACCAACCTGGGCGGTGTGATCCTCGATCCCGATCGTGGAATAATTGCCGTGATTGGTGGCGCTGCTGGTAGTCTGGGAGGTATTATTGAATTCCAGATACTGAATCAATATTTCGCCGTCGCCGGTGGGCGTAAAATAGTACTGGGGATCTCGCAGAATCACCTGGAAGGTTTCCACATCATCATTATAGTAGGTACGCAACTCGGACCATTGGATGATGTACTGATGGTGATCGGTGTCATACCAGTGCCAGACGTCCCCGCCGTAAGTCGTTTTCAGATCGTCCCAAAAAGCCGCAATCATCGGTGAAGGACCGGCGGCGCCGGGTAAATGATAATTGCGGAAAGAGCGCATGGGAGTATCACCCATTCCAATCCAGCCGTTACTGCAGATGGAGATATCACGATAATTGATACCGTACATCCTGAAATTGAATGGCAGGGTCAGAGTGGTAACATCATCATCATTGTTCCCGTCATCGCTGAGATAGGTATTGGAACCGGGGCCACCTTGATCCGCACTGATTTCAATCCAGTTGAAAAAGGGCGCGTTCGAGTAAAAAATGTCACCGGAATCATAAATATAATAACCATGCTCATCGGGTCCGGTAGGATCGGTAACATCGGCGGTTCCGATTCTGATGGAGACGGGAATATTGGCACTATAACCCTCAGCAGTGGCGATATTCAGATAAATGTCCACCGCGGTCCCGGGAATGATGCTTTCGGCCGCACTCAGAGAAAACACATCGGTAGTATTGGTGATGGTCGTGCCTACCGGTATTAAATCCCAACTGCCTTCATCATCGAGAATCTCAATTCCGCTGGCCGGGGTAGAAATTATACCGGTGATGCCGGTAGCATTAATCTGACCCAGATTTTCCACCGCAAACATCATATCCGAGGTTTCACCAGGATCGAGGATCCCCCCAACCGCGGAAACCACTACGCCATCCACCGCCAACTGGCTGCCCGCCAGCTCCAGATCAAGCGCACTGGTCCAGATCCCACCGCTGCCGGAAGTGATCACCAGGTCGAATTCCAGTTGCACTTCATCGGAAAGGCCCTCGCTAACCGAAAAGACAAAATCACCAGCGCCGGCATCACTGGTACCAGCGGTAATCGTGCCAAAGTACAGACTGTCAACCAGCATATTAACGCCGTTCGTGCGGCTGACGAGTTTGGCCGATACATCATTAATGTCCTGATTACCAAAATTTTTCAGCAAAGTGGTATATTCAATGGTTTCACCGGGATTTATATCACCATTGGAATTACCTGCCGATTGACCGGTATTATCATCGCTGATTATCGTCGGCAACTGGGAAATATTGATGTTTTCACCGGGGGAGGTGAGAACAACGGTCATCGTTTCCGGCTTATAGTTTTTTCTGGTGACCGTAAGGTCCATTGCTCCGGTTAAATACGAGTTGATGGGAAGGCTGGCGATACCGTCAGCATCGGTCAGAATCGATTCGTTAATTTCATCATTGCCCTTCAGCAGTGTTACCAGGGCATTTTCAACCGGCAGACCACCTACCAGGTGAGTTACATTGACCTCCAGCGTATTGGTACCGATGGGCACCGAGGGAGGCGTTGTGACGGTCACACGGACCGGCATGGCGGTCCACATGCGCAAAGCCGAATCACCAATCAGACTGTTCCAATGCGAAAAGATGTAAACATAATTATTGGGATTGGTTGGGTAGGTCAGATAGAGCTGCAGTTTGCCGCGCATCAGGGCCGCTCCGGCGGTCTCGATTCCATCCAGAAAGATGCCGGAGTAAAAACCCATAGCCACACAGTTGTTAAACATGGTGTGCGTACCTAAGGTGGCCGTACCGATACAGGCGACAGCTCCCTTGGGCACACTCAGGGTGCCGGCTCTGACGATGGTTTCACTGAGTGAAGTTCCAGAGCCGAACGATCCGGAACCGCAGGTCAAGATGGTGGCCACCGGCAAACGGTAGCCGTTGTTCAACAGGTTCACATCATCGCTGCCAAACCCGGAGACACCTAAATATCCACGATAATTGAAGAATGTGCCGCCGTCATTCAGTTGGGTTACCATCTGGCTGGCGTTGGGATGGGAACTGCCGACACTGTACAGTGTCCGCACGTCAAAATAACCATCGTTTTCCATCAGCATCTGCACAAACTCATTGGTTATAACAGTAGATATACCGGACGATGAGGCATCACTGACCAGAATAGCCCGTTTGAACCAGTTTTCCCCCAGGTAGGGATTAGATTCATAATTAACGGTTTTCGCAATAATCGTAGACAGCTCACTGGTGGAAGAAAATGATATTCTCCCCAGGAAAATTTCCGGCAGGTTATCACCACCTACCAGACAAGCGTAGGGGTGGTCGCCATCGCCATTATAATACGACCAAACATCGGGCCAGGTAGGAATATTATAACTACCCTCGGCATCACCCACAAAAGTCACGTGTTCAGGTGGGTTGCTCCAGGTAGTGTAAGCATTCTGGATAAAATCTTTGACATTTTGCGCTGTGCTGCCGGTAGTTGACAGGTCAACCTGATGGACCTCATACCCACATTTTTTTCGCCAGTCCAGCAATAGATTCACCGTGGCCTGAATCGAAGAAGAGTTAGCAGGCAGGACATACAGAATCGAAGGCTTCTGATAGGGGATATTTGCCATAAATTGATCGTAATTGACGGCCAGGGAACGATAGAGGGTTTCGAAGGCTGCCGAACGTTTTGCCGGGACAAATCGCTCCAGGCTGGCCTCAGATTCGTGTAATTCAATTTCCGCCCTGGTAATAATTTCCAGATTGCGGGATAATGGTGAATAATTAAAAGGAGTTACGGTGACCTGCACCAGATTCAGATCACGCATTACCAACGGTTCGGATACCATTATATTGGTGGCGGGAAACTGCTCAGAAAGATAGACAGATTGATCGCGATTCAAAGCCTGGATTCCACCATCAACCTGATCCCAGGTTTGATGAGGCAACAGGTTCACATCCCTGACCAGCTCAGTTTCGATCACCCTGATGGTTACGTCATACGATTTACCGGGATCAACAACATACAGCGTACTAAGACTTGGCAAATACGGTTCTCCGGGTTGGACCACGGTCCCGGCGTCGCTGATTTCCAGTTTGACAAACTGGTTGCCGAATTCCTCCACCTGATTCAATTCATACTGAGGCAATCGAAAATTGATAATATTTCCGCTGGTGTAAGCAGATTTCATCGCGAAACCGTTAGCGGCAGATTGCGTCTGAGCTTGCTGGGTAGCGGCGCCCCCCGTTGCAACCAGCAATAGAAGCAGTGCAGTAATCATAACCGTGTTTTCCATGTGGAATCCAATGTCAATTGAAGAACAATCCTTCGATTAAATCATTGCGATAATAACTTGTAATGTACACAATTGCCGTGGCAATAATCAAATACGGTGCGAAGGCAATTGCCTGGTCCCCGGTGGATTTTCTACGCAGGAAATTCACGCCCCAAATCACTAGTGTTAATCCGCAAGCCAGGATCAGGGCCAGCAGAATATTATAAGGTCCCAGCCAAATTCCCAGTGACAATCCCAACAACAGATCACCAGCGCCCAATCCGGCGGTTTTGCTAATTAAAAACATTATACCGGCCGCCAGGCCCGGAATAACGCCACCGATGATCGCACCCATAACGGCCAAACGCCAATAGCTCGCACCCAATATCACTGAGGTTAAAGCGGTAAACATCGTCAGTAATAATAAAATCACTGGTATTTTTTGATGCGATTGGTCAAGCCAGGCCACCACCAGTAAGAGCCCCCACATCGAAACGGCAATAAGCGCCTCCGGTAATACCAAATTTGTGAAACAAAACCCCCAAATCAGTCCGCTAATTATTTCTACCAGTGGATAGCGCCAGGCGATTTTTTGTCCGCACTGGTTACAGCGGCCGCCCTGTACCGCAAAACTGATTAGGGGGATATTCCGATAAAAGGGAATCTTATTTTTACACTCGGGGCAATGCGAGCGTGGTTTTACCAGTGATTCGCCCCGCGGCAGGCGGTAAATGACTACGTTCAGGAAACTGCCGAAAATCGTTCCTAAAATGAAAAACGGTACAAAAACCAGTGGTTCCACCTATAAGCCCGATTGTAACGCCATACCCATCTGGAATACCGGCAGATAGGTAATCACTACCATTAAAGCGATCACACCACCCACCATTACAATCAGCAAAGGTTCGATCAGCGTTGTCATCCGATCTACCAGGGCGGTTACCTGTTTATAATAATAATCGGCGGCCCGATCCAGCAGACTGCTCAGCTCCCCGGTTTCTTCGCCGGTGGAAGCCAACTGCAGCATGATTGATGGAAAAACCTCCGTCCGGCGCAGGGCCGTACTGATGTCAAATCCATCGCGAATATATTCGGAGGCCAACTCCACTGCTTGCTCATAAACCCGATTATCCACAATCCGTTTCATCAGCGCCATTGATTCCAGCACCGGTACACCGGCTCCCAGCAAAATTCCCAGGGTTTTGGCGAATTTATTCATAATCGACTGATTGAGCAGGTCACCGAAAACGGGTGTATTCAATTTTATACTGTCAAACAAATATCCGCCACGCTTAGTCTTGCTGAATAACCAAAAAACCGCTGCAAAAATGGTCGTAAAAAGAAGAATCGGCTGGAAATTGGCCGTCATCAATTTACTGCCCGAAACCAACATTAATGTTGCTGCCGGCAGGTCGGCACCCAATTGGGCGTAAATATCAGAAAACATGGGGATGATAAACATCAACATGCCCAAAATCATCAGAATCAGGAAGAACACCATCAGGACCGGATAGGTCATGGCAGACTTCACCTTGCGGCGCGTATCATCCAGGTTCTCAAGATAGGTGGCCAGTTCGTCCAGAATCTCCTGCAAGTTACCACTGACCTCACCGGCCCGGGCCAGAGCAACGTATAAACTGTTAAACACACCGGGGTGGCGCTGCAGCGCCTCGGACAGGTTCAGACCTTTGCGGATATTTTCCGCCACCTGGGTCAGTACCTTTTTCAGCTTGGGATGTTTTTCCTCGGATGACAGTCCCTGAATCGAGCGTTCCAGAGTTAATCCGGCGGAAAACATAGTGGCTAACTGGCGCGTGAAAAAAACCAGGTTGCTCAGGGGAATCCGATTTTTAATACGCTCAATCGACAGGGAGATTTCATCCAGAAACGGGCCAATGAAATCCCAGGAGGTGTCTACCTCCTTAATCTGAATAATAATCTGTTCCTCGGCCGTCAGCTTCTTGGCGGCGGCATCCACATTATCGGCACGGATTTCACCTTCGTTCCGCTGCCCCTGTGAATCCTTGGTCAGATAGGTAAAGGTGGGCATTAGAATTCCTCGACGGTGGAACGGGTGACTTCTTCGATGGTGGTAATCCCGGCGACGACTTTACGCAAACCACTTTCCCGCAGGGTTACCATGCCATCTTCCAAAGCCTGTTGGCGTATGGTGTCTTCATTGGCATTATCGAATACCAGGGCGCGGATTTTGCGCGTCATCAAGATTATTTCAAAAATACCGGTACGACCGTGATAACCGGTTTTGCGGCATTTGGTACAGCCGCGACCACGGTAGAGTTTATTTTCCTTCACCCGGTCACGATCCAGCCCGATTCTTTCGAGTTGTTCGTCGGTTGGTTCAAACTCTTCTTTGCAATGGGGACAGATTCTCCGTACCAGGCGCTGGGCCATTACCAGGTTCAGACAGGAACCAACCAGGAACGGTTTGATACCGATATCCAGCAATCGTGTGACGGTAGAGGCGGCATCATTGGCATGGACGGTCGAGAAAACCAGGTGACCTGTCAGCGAAAATTTCACCGAAATATCGGCCGTTTCCTCATCGCGAATTTCTCCGATCAGCAGAATGTCCGGATCCTGGCGCAGGATCGAACGCAGGCTGGCGCCAAAAGTCAGTCCGATGGCCTCGTGCACCTGGATCTGGTTGATCCCACCTAACTGATACTCCACCGGATCTTCCACGGTGGTGATATTACTACCAACGTTTTTAATGTCTTTGAGCGAGGCGTACAGGGATGTCGATTTACCCGAACCGGTGGGACCGGAAACCACAACCATGCCATAAGGCTGCTTGATGACCCGCCGGAAAATTGAGTACATGTCATCATCAAACCCCAGTGTACCCAGCGTAAACTCGAAGCCCGATTTATCCAGCAAACGCATGACGATTTTTTCACCGAATACCGTCGGCAAAATGGAAACACGCACGTCAATATCGCGGCTGGCGGTTTTAATCGAAAAACGGCCATCCTGGGGCAGTCGGCGTTCGGCGATATTCAGCTTGGACAGAATTTTAACACGGGTAACCAATCCGCTTAAGGAACTGATCGGTGGTGTCATTATGATCTGCAAGACACCATCAATTCGAATGCGGATCATCACCTGTTTCTGCTGTGGTTCAATATGAACGTCGGTAGCCCGTTCTTTGATGGCTTCCTGCAGAATCATATTCACAAGGCGTACTATCGGCGCATCTTCCGAAGAAACTTTGTCCGGAGAAAGGTCCACCTCCTCCTGGTTATCCTCGTCACCGGTGATTACGGTAATCCCTTCGAAAACCTCCTGGACCTCCCCGCTTTGTTTGATCTTGCCGTACAGTTCATCCATGGCCCGTTTCAGGGCGTTATTGCCGGCGACGAAAACTTCCGGTGTGAGATTGGTGAGCCGCTTCAGGGCGTCGATCCCGGCCAAATCTTCGGGATCTTCCATGGCGACTTTAATCGAACTGTCGGTCTTCTTAATCACCATCACCATATTCTGGCGGGCAAAATCCTCCGGCACCAGTTTTACCGCTTCCGGTTCGGCCTGAAATAACTCGTCTTCATCAACCTGCGAATAGCCCAACTGCATGGAATACACCCGCACCAGATCATCTTCACTGATGAAGCCATTCTTAATCAGCACTTCACCCAGTTTTTGTTTCGACGTTTTTTGCTCATCCAGACAGCGGTCCAACTGGGATTGGTCCACGATACCTTCGTGGACGAGTATTTCGCCTATTCGCTGAAACTGCGGATTGAATTCCATCTTAGTCTGTACCTCTAATTACTTTACTAGCGTGTTCCCTGATAACTGCGCACCAGGACGATATCAGTCGGATCTGCCGTGGCACCCATGGGATCTAATAAGATCGCCGTGCACGAAGAAGTAAAATCCTCATACAACTGTGGATCGGTGTTGGGAATCGGCGGACAAATATCCTGGACATATTGCACTATAGCCAAAGCAATACCATCACCGTTTGTGACCGTGGGATTGGCGGTAAGAAAGCCGCCGCCAGGTGCAATAAACAAAATATTCGCGTTTTCGACCGGGTTGGAATAATAATCGGTTAAAATGGCCTGGAGTTGAATATTTACCGGGGAACCACCCGTGGTAAAGTCATGGAAGGTAGGCGTTGCAACCAGTATCAAATTATCGCCATAATACGGCAACAGGGCATCATTCTCCACTGAATCGATGATAACTTCACCGCCGACTCCGTAGGTATAGGCCTGGATTCTTCCCACATCAAAAATACCGCGGCTGGGGTAGATCAGGTATGAATAGGCCAGACCGGGGAAATTGTCATTGGACAGACTGGTGTTATTGGTGAAGCTGACGCCGATGATTTCGGCATCAATAATACTGTCCGCGTCCGAGGGTGCTACCGCGATGTTCCAATAAACATAGGTGCTGTCAGCCACCGGATTGCCGTGCAGATCATTGACCAGCGCCGCTACTTCCATTTGATAAAATCCACCGCCGATCGGAGCAATGGAATTGATGTCCAGATCCGGGAAAATATTATGCGCCGGTCCGGTTACGACAATCACCGGGATTGCGGTGGCAGAGATTGTATCACCAATTGCAGCCGTAACATAGATAGGACCAGGTCTCGTTCCGGCAATTACCGTCACGCAGGCTTCACCGTTAGAGGTTGAAGCGGAATCAATCTGTCCTCCACCACTGAAATGAACGCCATCGGGAGTTGAAGGCCCTAAGGTAAACTTGACATTCACCGGTGAATCCACTAACACGCCGTTATGGTCAAATACCCGCGCACAGATTTCGGTGGATTCAAGTCCGCCGCCGCCGGTGACCATGATATCACCTGGGTGGGAGGCGGGAATGGTTATGTAATCGGGGATACCGGTGGAATACGGATCCAGCACTGTGACCTGGACCTGGTCATCAATATTACCAAATGCCGGATGGTTATAGGTAGCCTGAATCTCGGAAATGCCCACATCGTCCTGGTCGCCCAAATCGGTAAATTCTACCACGGCAGTACCGGTTGAATCGGTAATGGCCGATTCCTCGATATAGCCTTTGGTAGCGCTGAAAGTAATTTCCACATTTTTCAGCGGTTTATTCAATTTGTTTGAAAGAATCGCCGTCACGCTGGACTTGGTCTGTCCGTTATCAAGATAGATATGATCAGGATCGCGATACAGGTTGAGTCGGTATTCCCAAACATCGCTGACAGATTCATAAACGTTGAAGCGACCGTTGGCGTAAAGATCGCCCACCTTGGCCACCACCGTGACCCCTTCATATTCCGGCGTGGAAATATTATCCACGGCAAACGTCCCTGCATCATAGAAATTTGAGACGGCATAACCCTCCGAATTAGTGAGGGTGAAATCCAGGTCAAAGTGGTCATATGAAGTATCATTTCCAAAAATGGCGAAGAAATCCACCATTTTGCCATTCAGCGGATTCCCGGCCTGGTCCGTGACTTCGGCGGTGACTTTTGTGCGCACCCGCTGACTACTGCCCGGGGCATTATCGTTAACGTCTTCTCCAACGATGATAGGCGCATCGGTCGTTCCTACCACCGGCTGGACCGTAAGTGCAATATTAATACCGGTGGAACTTTGTTCTTCCTGAATAACAACGGACTTCGATTGAGCCAGGGTAGAAAATACCGGATGGGTGAAACTGGCCGTTATCGTAGCCTCACCCACGTTTTCCGGGTCACCGATATCGGTGAATTCCACTGAACCTTCCCCATTCGAATCAGTGATGATAAACGTGGGACTCAGCAAGCCTAGCGTATCTGGCGAGGTGGCAAAACCGATTAATATGCCTTCAATCGGTTGATTCTGATAATTAAGCAGATGTACCGTAATGGTTGACTTGGTTGCACCCTGGTCAACGTAGATGACATCATTATCACGGGACATGATCATGCGGTAGGGCCAAACGGTAACTGCTGCAGTATCAATTACATTGAAGCTGGTGGTTCCTTTGTCAATTACCACTGTATCAGGGTTGGCCGGAACACCGTCCCGCCGGTAACTGGCGGTAACAGTAACACCATCGAAGGTGGCGGTGCTGAGATTATCCATGGCCGCGCCCTCATCGAGGTAATCAACCTGTACAATCCCATTTTCATCAGTAGTACTCTCACCCACTACTACGATGCTGCCTGCGCTTAACCCGGCTGCTATAGCGGAAAAATCCAATTCGGCCCCGGCGACCGGATTGCCCGAGGCATTTTTCAGCGTGGCCGTTAAGCGGGTATTGCTACCGGTACCGGCAATATCTTCACCAACAACAACGTCTAAATCATTATTATCTTTAGCCATGTGCTGATGAGTTACTACCACGGAATAATTGTTGACAACACCACTGTCAGAAGAGTCGGTTGGTGTTCGTTCATCGCAACTGAACCAGATCAGCGATAAAGCCAGTAAAGTAATAATTGCGATAGATTTTTTTGATGCAGCATCCATTTTATTCATTTTCTACTTCCTCCTGAGAGGTGTCCCCCGATTCCTCGGTTTCTGAATTATAGAAAGCATCTTCGGTTGACCGTTCGAAATCCAGTACGTTATCGGTTTTCAAGATATCAGAGTAATTATCGACTACGATCTTGGGAGTAATTTGAATGATTAAATCAGTCTTGCGGTCCACTACATTTTTGCTGGAAAATACTTTTTCACCGAGCCATGGTAATTTATGTAACCCGGGAAATTTGTATTCGGTTTCCTTGCGGTCACGGCTGATCAGGCCGCCAATGACAAATGTCTCATTGTCTTTCACCCGAATCGTGGTGGACGAAATCCTGCTCTTGACCCGTGGAATATTCTTATCGGGCCCGATGAAATCAAAAATTGTGGATACTTCCGGTTCCACTTTCACCGTAATGTAACCGTCCTGATTGACGGTGGGTAAAATAGCCATCTTAACTCCGACTTCTTCACGCTGGACCTGGACCTGTCCACCGACACCGCCGGAGCTGAGAATGTAGGGAACGATGTCAATCATCTTGATATAAGCCGGTCGGCCGTTCAGTGTGACTAAATTGGTATTGGCTAGAATCTCAGCCTTATTCTCCTTCAACAGCATATTGACGGTAAAATCAAAGGCCGTCATCTGGCGGCTGAACTGATTGGGCAGCAGATTTTGATCACCCAGTTCATCCCAGTACAGCCGATTGAAAATCATTTTATCCGGCAGTTCCTGAAAATCACTGGCGGAATAATCCTCGTAGCCCTGCTTCTGATCAAGGAAAGGCACGGCGCTGCCGGCATTGGGAATACCGGCCGGAGGTACGCCGTTCTCAGCGAATATATTGGTATATTTAGCCAACTTGGACCAGTCGATTCCCAGATCCTCATCATCATCCATTCCGATTTCAATCAATCTTGTTTCCAGTTGGATTTGCAGGGCCGGGATATCAATCTGCCGGACCACTTCTTCAATCTCGGCGATCTTTTTGGGACTGGCGTTGACCAGGATTTTATTTCCGGCTATATCGACCTGAATCTGACTGGTTAGATCGCTGAGCAATTCCTTGACTTCGGCAGCCTCGGCATATTTGAGTTCGATTACCCGCGAAGTAACCCCGACCTCCTTGGCCAGTTTCTTGGGATCGGCCACCAAAAACGAATTGCCTACTACTTCATAACTGAGACCGACGGCGCGCACCACCAGATTGATAGCCTGTTCGATTGGAACTTCGTCCAAATGGATGGAAATCTGATCCTGCTTATTCACGTTGGGATCGGTGACGATATTATAACCGCTTTCGTCAGCCAGGATTGCCAATATACTGGGCAGGTAAGCGTCTTCGGCATGCACCGTAACATGGGTTGGATTTAATTGCTCCCGGGCTGATATCGTGCCCACATCCTGAGAATAAAGGGCGACACTGCAAGTGGCTAGAATGAGAACTGCCAAGTATGAAATATGGCGCTTCATGATTAATTCTTGCTCCTTTTCGAATTTTCGGCTGAATTTTTGGTCGGATTCATAAGGCTGGTTATCTGGTAATGCATTTCCTTATCGCCGTTGATGATTACAACTTCCTCGGCATCGATCCAGACAACTTCTCCACCAGCAACTGAATCACCCACGGTAACGGTGAAATTTTTATTATCGAAATTGATCACGGCCTGTTGCTGGTTACCATCGATGATGGCGGTGACCCGTACTTTCTCTTTCTGGCGATAACGTTTGGGGCGGCCGAAAGCGTCCATCAGATAAACTACATTAGTCAGACGCAGTGGCTCGCTCTCCAACTCAAACTGATATTGGTTACGGGTTTCAAGCCGTTGTTCTAGGAATTCTATCTCCTGTTCCAATTCCTTGTCAGTACCGAATTGTTCGACTTTGATTTTGTCACGGGTTATGTCCCATTTTCGATAAACCGGGTATAAGGCGATCCCGGCCACGATAATCGAAAATGTGGTGAAAAAATTTAACAGCAGCCAAATAGTGCGGGTGCGACTATTCATCATAACCTCGATTCCGTTTTTTCACCAGCGTGAGGGTCGCCAAGTCGATTTCAACTACTTGAGTATCCAGTTCTTCCTCTTTGATATTACCTTTTATTTTTTCCAGACCATTCTTTATGGTAAACTTCTCGATGGATACCAATCTTGGTGATCGCTCCACCTCAGTGATGAATTGCCCCAATTGTTCGAAGGTACCTTCGATTATTATTCGGTAGGGTGAACGGATGTGACTTATATTTTCTATCCGCTGCTCGGGTTTAATACTGATCAGTTTAATACCTAAATCATCCAGCATTTTGGTAATGTCATTCATGAACGGCATCGAGGCATCCTCAGCCAGCGAGTCGCGCTGTGATAAGGCCAGATTGCGCTCGAATAACGTGTAAACCCGATCCAGTTTGCTGGCCAGAATCTGGGCACTGATCAATTGTTCATTCAGGTCTGATTGTTCGTCGATTAAAGCCCGTAATTCTTCATGCTTGCCTTTCAGCAGCGCTTGCAGTTCAACCCAGAACAGTAAAGTGAAGAATACCAGGATTATTAAAAAATAACTGTTTCTCTTCATGATATTAATAATCCCTGCCAGCCAGTTTCTTAGCCGACTTTTTTATCATTTTCAGACTGGCTTCCACCTGGAACTGTACGATATCCTGCCCCCTGAAATCCTGGCGAACAAAATTACTGAACCGGATTCGTTTGAAAGAATCGGCGAAATTGTCATTTTCCCTTAAACGGGACACGAAAGTGTTAACGATATCAAATTCCTTCTGGTCCTCGTAAATAACCGCAATAGCATCGATAATCAATTTATTATTCACATATTTCAACCCGGTGATCGCCATGTCATCGGGGGTCATTTCCCCCAGTAACTGGAGATTGTAGGCCCACAGGATGCGCTGGTTCTCCAATTCGGCCAAACCCAGGATGTCATCCTTGGACAGATTCTTCCCCACATGCCTTAAACGTTCAATTTCCTTTTGAACATCCTCAATCTGCTGCTCTTTATCGTCAATCATGCTGTTGTAGCTGGTATTGATGATCAAGGCAAATACACAGAAAAAAGCCAGGACCAGTCCGTAGCTTCCCACGATCATCCAGCGACTGCGTTCGCGCCAGCGTTCCAGTTTTGATTCACGGCTCTCATCCTGATTCAGATTGATAACAATAAATTTCTTCATGCTTCCAGCCCTCCTCGCAATGCCAGGCCGGTGGCCACGGCGTACTGGTTAGGGTTAAGCATGGTATCGGCTTCATAGCCGGGGAAGCTTTCCAGCGGATTAAACACCGCAACCTCCACATTTAATTTTTCCTGTATGTATTCCGCCAATCCACCGGTGGCGGCCCCGCCACCGCTCAAAAATATTTTCAGGAAAAAGCTCTGGTTGTTGGTCTTGGCATAATAACGCAGCGAACGGCGAATATCTTCCACCAGGTTGTCGAAAACCGTTCGTTCAGCCACGGAAATATTTCCGCCCTCATTTTCCTTGACCCGCACCGCCTCTACCCCGGACTGGTATAATTTATCCTGGGCGGTTAAATAATTGACCGATTGTTTGTCCGCTATTTCACGAATGAAATGGTGTGAGCCGATGGGAATATCGCGAGTGAAAAAGGGGTCGCTTCCACCGCGGACGATTAAAGTTGTTCCCAGAGTTCCGATATCCAGGATCACTATGGCCCCTTCTTCCGGCAAATCCCGGGTCACAAAAAAGGCATTGGAAAGAGCGACCGGATCCGCATCTACCTTGCCCGGGCGCAGGCCGGATTCTTTAAGAATGTCAATATGCTGGCTCAGGGTTTTCTTGGTACAGGCCACCAGCGCCACATCGATTTTATCCACTTCTTTATCGTTGGCGCCCATGATCTGGAAATCGATCACCGCTTCGGTGCCATCCATGGGTATGTGTTTCCGGGCTTCGAACGTCATGGCACTGTACAGTTCATCGGTGGGCATTTCCATCGTACTGATCTGCTTAATACTCACATTGCCGGAGTTGATCCCTGAGGTAACACCGCGGACACGCGCCGGTTTTAATTTAAGATCCCGAAACAACTCACGAATCGCCATTACCCACAAAGGCTTTTTAATCTGCTCCGGATCGTAGGCCTTATTCGGGTCTGATACCGGTCGAATGGCGGTTTCCAGGATTTTGTACCCGGCTTTTGATTTTTCCAGTAATACGGCTTTGACAAACTGGCGTCCTATATCTAATCCTACCAACACTGTATGGTGCCTCTTTTCTTAGGTTGTTATTTGTTCTACTGCTACCTTGCACTATTTATAATTCACCATAACCAACCATCAACAAGTCACGACCACCGTTTGATTTTTCCGTCGTTGGATACCGTGGCGGTGATGAGATCCACAGATTAAAATCGAAATGGTAATTCTTGTAATAACCGATTCCTGGTGCTATCGGGTAAGGACCGGGCAAATTTCTGCGCATATAACCACGTTTTAATTGTACCAGTGACCCCCAGAAGTACACGGTACCGCGCATATCCGCCACACCGGTGGTGGACGGCAATCCGGTGACCAGATGCCCTCTGCCATCGGCCAGGCTGGCAGCGGGATTACCGTACTCAGGGTCATGGTAATCAGTGGTGCTGTTCTGCCAATAATGGCAGGAAAACGATTCGTTAACCGCCATAATGGCCGCGTTGATTTTTACATCAACTCCTTCGGCGCGGTTACGCCAGCCATTGGCGGCCGTATTGGCGATAATAACATTAGCCCCGGAAATTAAACCCATGCGATTAGTAGTCCCCTGGGCGCCGGTTAAGGGATCCGGTTGCGGAACAGCGCCATTAATTGGGTTGGAATCATTAAAAACCAGGTCATCGACAAACCAGATATTATTATAAACCCGATCCCATTTGAAGGGATCATCATGGCGGCGATACTCGGTAAACTCATCGGTAATGACCGTGTACTGTCCGTCAATTTCACCTTCGACCAGGACCTGTCCGCGTTTTACATAAATCACCACCTCCATGGTGACATTATATTTAGTCGGGGGTGTTATCCAAACCGGTTGTTTGGGTGTCTCGTGTGAGAGCTGTTCCGGCGGAAAATCGTAATGATGCAGGCCCGCCGTCCGGCAAATATCACTGGGACCATGACTATGATATTTAGCGAAACTGTTATGGGGAAATGAATCATCCGGCGGAGCTTTATAGGAAAGCAAAACCGGCTCGTCGGCGGCAAATCCGCGATTATTGGGGAAAAACTGACTGACGATATTCATCTTGATTACGTAGTTGCCACTAATGAGCGACGGTATTGACACCACTTTAACCATCATGGTTTTAAACGAGTCCGGCGCCATCGAAGCGATTATCATCGTATCATTGATGGAATACCCGGTTATCTCATCCGCTACATTAACAGCGTGCATGTCCTCCATGCTCATAATCAGGGTATCACTGGTAACATAACCGCCCGGAAGCTGGAAAGAGTGTTCAATACCCAGTTTACCATTATCGACCGTTGAGGCCAAGGTATCCGTACTCCACAGATATTCAATCGGTTCCGGTCCACTGGACACAACCGGCGGAATCAGGTAGGGCCACTGAGAAACGACGAAACCACCATCCTCGAACACCAATTTGGTCATAATCAACGTATCTTTTACAGAAGGTCCCCGCCCGATAAAATTGTCGGCTGTAAAAGTATAGTTGGCATTATTTTTTATACTGGCCAGGGATACCTCCGGCGGATAATCGAGTACAAGGACTGAGTCTTCCCAGGTACCGTCAAAGATACTATCGGGATTACAGTTATTAAAGGCGATGGTACCACCAACCGTAACTTTGCTGGTTTCGTTATAAAACTTGGGACAGCCATAATTACTCATGGTCATATTCCCATTAGTATGGACTGCTCCTTCCAAAGTGTCCTTGTCACCGAATGAAACATAAGCGCCCAGCCCCGGCCCGCCACCTGGTTCTTCCGCATGGGTGAAATACATGTAGTAAGAAAATGGTTTGCCACGGAAATCGGCATAGGCCTGGCGCTCCACACTGATCATCTCGCCGGTAAAACTGCGAAGTTTGGAAATACCGGTTGCGTATCCACGATAAACTTCCCGTCCCCTCATATCAAAATATGAGCCCATACCAACAGCTTTGTAACTGCCGATTTCATGGCTGCCGTCTTTGTAGGTGTACTCCTCGTGGATCAGCGTGGTATCACTGGTATAAAATGGTAAATATGGAATGACCTCATGATTCAATCCGGATTGGGCCGCCAGATAGGCCTTTTCCGAAGCTATCCTGAATTCCAACGTGCGTGAAGCGCTGGAAGAATATTTCAGGAAACTGAGAGCGATGATAAGACCTGACATGGTCAGGGCCGTGGTCAACGGCAGAATATGTCCTTTTAAGACTTTAGGTCTCATATCAGTGTCGGTCCCAGTACGTCATTGATAAATTTATTGGGGGCGAAGACCTTTTTCTCATAATTATAATACTTAACATCAATGGTATTGTCTGAAAGAACTTCAGTAGTAACCTTGATTATCAACTCCATATTCCAGAAGGCGTTGGCTAATTTGGCGCGGTCCGGCCGGTCCGGCGAATCCGAAGAAATCGTAAATGAAGCCACCTCGATGGACCGTTCCTGCCCGCTGGAGAGCTGACCGTGCCGGGGAAGCTTAAATGATCCTTCCAGTGGAAATTTACCGTTGATGGTTAAGCCGCCATCCGCCGTAAAGGTTAATATTTTGTTCTCATCGTACCCATTTTTCTTGGTTACCAGATTAATTCTGGCAAAGCCGTTATACACACCGGCGTCTTCCACGCGGTGGGCAGCGGCTATTTCCCGGTCAATAATTTTCATAGCCAGACGGCCATATTCCTGGGTATCCAGTACGGCTGCTTCATTATAAAAATGATAATGCAGGCTCTGAAATGAAACTACCAGTCCAATAACCATCAGCGAGGATATCACGATAGTGGCCGTTAACTCCACCAAGGTGGTACCAGCGGATTTACGATGAATTAGCCGGTTCATAATCGAAAAGCCGTTGCGATTACATTAAACTCAAGCGATTTATCAATCTCGCTGCCGATGACGGCATGATCACGCCACTCGATCCAGGTATGAATCTGAAATTGTTCCACATCGCTATCGCCGGCCGGTGGCACCGGTACCAGCTTGATCGCTTCACGCTTAATCGTCCCGTAAATATCTTGGTTATCGGCAAAAGCTTCAACCAGTAGCACATCCACACCCAGCGGGTCACCGGCGCGCTCAACCGTACTAAGATTGTCATGAGCAACCAAGCCGATCAAGTGTTCAGTATAGATTCTTAATTCCTCAAAGGCCCTATTTTTGACTTCAGTTGATCGGATGATACTGTGGGCGTAGGCCGCGCCGGTCAGCAGACCGACCAACCCGATATTCACCACAATAAGGCTAATGACCACCTCAACGAAAGTGAATCCACGCTGGTTTTTTAATTTCCTGATTTGCTTCAAATGATATTGGAAGTGAACAATTTGGGATTATCGGCAATCTGGGCCGCCATTGACCGCTCGATCATGCCCTGCGATACCAGTCGTTGCAAATCCTGGTCCAAAGTTTGCATTCCATCAGTACCGCCGGACTGAATCACCGAAGGTACCTGGTAAATCCGGTCCTCGCGAATCAGGTTGCGGATGGCGGTGGAAGCAATCATTACCTCACAGGCCGGTATCCGGCTTTTACCATCCTTGGAGGCCAATAATTTCTGGGCGATCACCGCTTCCAGACTCTCGGACATCATCGAACGAATCTGTCCCTTCTGGCTGGCGGGGAAGATATCGATGATCCGGTCGATGGCTTTCACGGCGCTGGAGGTATGCAGGGTGGACAAGACCAGATGACCGGTCTCCGCTGCCGTCAGTGCCAGCGAGATAGTCTCCAGGTCGCGCATTTCACCAACCAGAATTACATCAGGATCTTCGCGCAGCGCCGAACGAAGAGCGTTGGCAAAACTGAGGGTCGTGGCCCCAAGCTCACGCTGGTTGATCAGGCTCATATTGGAGTTGTGAAAATACTCCACCGGATCTTCAACGGTGATGATATGGCAGCGGCGATTATTATTAATATGATCCACCATGGCCGCCAGGGTGGTACTTTTACCCGAGCCGGTGGGACCGGTAAGCAGTACCAGTCCCCGGTCAATCATGGCCAGTTTATTAATTACCGGAGGAAGACCCAGTTCGTCGGCAGTCAGGGCTATTTCGGGAATTGCGCGGAATACACCGGCCAGTCCCTTGATCTGATAGAAAAAATTGACCCTGAAACGGCCCTTGCCATCCAGCTTGGCAGAGAAATCGATTTCTTTGCGTTCTTCAAAAATCCGTATTTGATCCTTATTCATTACCTGGGGCAGGATCGACTCCATCTGTTCCTGCATCAGGACATCCATATTCAGCGGCTTCATCGTCCCATGGATTCTAACCATGGGGATCGAACCTACACTGAGGTGGAGATCTGAGGCGCCGCTCTCCAGGGCATAAGCTAATAATTCGTCAAGATTCATCAGTATTTATTGCTGGGCATCCTTGCCAAAGGTTCCATAACCGGTAAATTTGCCGCGTTCGGCGTCAAAAACAATCCGTTTACCGGCACCGGCAGTCATCTCCTCGGTACTGGTAGCGACAATTTCTCCGCCGGTAGCTGACAAACGTATGTCAAACTGCCACTGTGCCAGGGTGGAACGCTCGATTGTCATATAACCGCCGATCCGCAGATCATCAGTATCGGTGGGAAATTCACCATTATCCTGATAATAGATCCTGGCATTCTTATAGATGGCGCTAATCGTACTCTTGGCATCGGCGGCGCGGGCGCTTTCTACGTAATCCAAATAAGTTGGCACGGCAATAGCGGCTAAAATAGCCACAATTACCACCACCACCATGATTTCCACCATGGTGAAACCATTACGTTCCTGATTCTTGCTAATATTCAGCATTGGTTGCTCCTTAGATTTTCAACACCTATTCTTAATCAAATCTTCTTTGGTAAAATAGTTTTTCCAAACAGACAATTTAATTACTCAGCAGTTCAAGTCAAACTGAGTAACCGGATTAATTGATCCTGTTTGGCAACGATTTGTTGCTATCAATAATCGCCAGACCTTAACCGGAAAACTGATCGGTGTAATCAATCAATTTCGAACGGATACCGGGCTCGGTCATTGAGTGACCCGCATCGGGTATTACATGGAAATCTGCTTCGGGCCAGGCCCGATGTAATTCCCAGGCGGTATTCATGGGACAAACCACGTCATAACGACCCTGTACAATCACAGCCTGAATATGGCGGATACGGTCGATATTATCAATCAACTGGGTTTCACTGTCCATGAAACCTTTATTTATAAAATAATGACACTCGATACGGGCAAATGCTTCAGCGAACTGGCTGGCGCCAAAGCGTTCCAAAGCCTCCGGACTTTGGTATAATTTACTGGTGGAGCCTTCCCAGATGCTCCAGGCTCTGGCCGCTTCCAAACGGGTATCGGCATCATCACTGGTCAATCGGCGATGATAGGCGGCCAGCAAATTATCGCGCTCGGCTTCCGGGATCGGCGCCAGATATTTCTCCCAGGCGTCGGGGAAAATATGGCTGGCCCCGTCCTGATAGAACCAGTCCAGCTCTGATTTTCTAAGTAAAAATATTCCCCGTAAAATTAAGTGGCTGCAACGTCGGGGATGTGCCTCGCTATAGGCCAGCGCCAGCGTACTCCCCCAACTACCGCCGAACACGGCCCATTTGGCGATACCCAGTTTTTCCCGAATCTTCTCCATGTCCGCCACCAGATCCCAAGTCGTATTTTCCCGCAGTTCAGCAAACGGCGTACTCTTGCCACAACCCCTTTGGTCAAATAATATTATTCGCCATTTCTCAGGATTGAAAAACTGGCGGTAAACCGGTTCGATTCCACCACCGGGTCCCCCATGGATAAAAACTACCGGCTGCCCCCGGGGATTACCAGCCTGCTCAACGCGAATCGTGTGTAAATCGCTGACGGAAAGGAAAAATTCTTCGTAAGGCTCAATTGCAGGATATAACTGGTTCATTTAACTCTGATGTTAGTTGACAAATGACTCATCAAAGTGTACAATGAATTGGTCAAGAAATGCAATAATATATAATAAGGGGACTGTCGCCAATCCCCTTATATTTTTCCGGTGAATATGCAAAATACCTATTTTAATTCCGCCACCAGCTTCGAAACCGTATCCTTGGCATCACCAAACAACATGATGGTGTTGTCATTGAAAAACAACTCATTTTCAATGCCGGCAAATCCGGGGTTCATGCTGCGCTTCAGCACAAACACCGTCTGAGCGCGATCCACATCCAGAATCGGCATACCGTAAATCGGACTGGATTTATCGTGGCGGGCGGCCGGATTGACCACATCATTGGCGCCGATCACCAGGGCCACCTGGGTTTCCTCGAATTCAGGATTGATTTGATCCAGGTCGTAAAGGTTGTCGTAGGGTACATTGGCTTCCGCCAGCAACACATTCATATGTCCCGGCATACGACCGGCCACTGGATGGACAGCGTATTTAACTTTTACACCTTTGGCTTCCAACACTTTTTCCAGCTCATGCACCGCATGCTGGGCCTGGGCTACGGCCATACCGTAACCGGGTACGACAATCACCTGGCTGGCATTTTCGAAGATCACCACCGTATCTTCCGGTTCGTATGATTTGACCGGCTTCGCTGCCGCAGCGGCGCCGCCCTCACCGGGCGCCAGGTCTTCACCGCCGAAACCGGCAAACAGCACATTCCAGATTGTGCGGTTCATCCCCTTGCACATTATGTCCGTGAGAATGATGCCGCTGGCGCCAACCAGCGATCCGCTGATGATCAAGGCGTTGTTCGACAGGACAAATCCCGTGGCGGCGGCGGCGATCCCGGAGAAGGAGTTAAGCAGGGAAATGACCACCGGCATATCAGCGCCGCCGATGGGAATTACGAACATATAGCCCAGCACCAGGGCGACGGTGATGATACCGAGGATATACATCCCTTCCTCGGCGCCGGCCAGTACCGCCAGCACCATCAGGGTCAAAACTCCCAGCAACAACAGGCTGTTTAATACTTGCTGACCCCTAAACAGAATCGGGGCGCCACGCATGATGCCCTGCAGTTTGGCAAAGGCCACGATACTGCCGGTGAAAGTGATGCCACCAATTATTATACTGAGGCCGATCGTGGTCATGGTGAAGGCCGGCAACTGACCCACGCCGCTAACCAGCCGGTAAAATTCCGCCGTGGCCACCAGCACGGAAGCGCCGCCACCGAAGCCGTTGAAAATCGCCACCATCTGCGGCATGGACGTCATTTCCACTTTTTTGGCGGCATAGGAGCCAATAGCGCCGCCAATGATGATACCGGCGATAATCAGAGTGTAGTCGATTACATCGCGGTAAACCAGGGTAGCGATAATCGCTATCAGCATACCGATGGCCGCCGTTCGATTGCCGGCCGGCGCGGTTTTGGGATGGGATAATTTTTTCAGTCCCATGATAAACAGGACCGCCGACAGCAAATAAGCCACCGGAATCAAAATTTCTTGTAAAAATTCCATGGCCGCCCTCACTTACCCTTGAACATTTTCAACATACGGTCGGTGACCATAAAGCCTCCCACCACATTAATGGTGGCAAACACGATGGCCAGGAAACCGAGAACCGCAGTGATATTCAAATCACCCCACAAGGTCTCCAGCCGCAGATCGGTAAATCCGGCGGCCATCAAGGCCCCCACAATGGTGATGCCGGAGATGGCATTGGAACCGGACATCAACGGCGTATGCAGGGTCGGCGGGACCTTGGTGATAACTTCAAAGCCAACGAAAACCGCCAGCACAAAGACATAAATCTGGATTAACAGGTCCGAGTTCATTTCTCCTCCTTGTCCCGGTCCAGTAAGTCCCGGACATGTTTATTCATAATTTTACCAGCATGGGTTAACAGCGTACCGCCCACCACATCGTCTTCGGGGTCGATGGCCAGCTCACCATCTACAATCATCTCCTGCAGCAGGGCGGTAACATTGCGGCTGTACATTTCACTGGCATGATAACTGAGCGATCCCGGCAGATCGGTTTCACCATGGATGCTGACACCGTACCGTTCCACCGATTTACCGCTTACAGTCAGTTCGCAGTTGCCACCGGCTTCCGCCGCCAGGTCAACGATTACCGACCCGGAGCGCATGGATTCAACCATTTCTTCGGTAATCAGCAACGGCGCCCGTTTCCCGAAAATCTGGGCGGTGGTGATCACCACATCGGTATTCTGTAGATGCTCGGCCACAATCGCCTGTTCGTGGCGGTAAAAATCCTCTGACTGTTCGGTGGCATAACCACCGGTGGTCTCAGCTTCCTCGGTGGTTTCCAGGGATACAAAACTGGCGCCCAGACTTTCAACCTGTTCCTTCACCACGGGTCGGGTATCGAAGGCAAAGACTTTAGCTCCCAGTCGCTTGGCGGTGGCGATGGCCTGCAAACCGGCCACTCCGGCGCCAATGACCAGCACTTTAGCCGGTGAGATCGTGCCGGCGGCGGTCATCATCAACGGGAAAAATTTGTTTAACGAGGCCGCGGCCATGACTACCGCTTTATAGCCGGCGGCTGAACTCATGGCGCTGAGGGCGTCCATGCGCTGGGCCCGGCTGATGCGCGGCACCAGTTCCATGGCTAAACTGGTGACACCCTTCTCCGCCAGTTTCTCCACGTTGTGGATGTATTTAAAGGGATTCATGAAGCCGATGATGGCCGATCCCTTGGGCAGGGGATCGATCATTTTCAGGGTTTCTTCATCGGTAAGGCAGACCAGTTGGGCTTTCAGAAAAACATTCCCTTCCTGTAATAACTGGTCGTAGTCAGCAATAAAAGTGGCCCCGTTCTTTTCAAACTCCTCCCGGGTAAATCCGGCCTCGGCCCCGGCCCCTTCCTGGATCAGGATACGGGCACCCAGCCTTGTAAGGCGTTTGACGCTTTCGGGGACCAGTGCGATTCGGCGTTCTCCGGGAGCCGTATCTTTAAGAACAGCAATAGTTAACATCGAATTTTTCTCCTTGATTGAACCTGCAATTTAGATGGCTTTGGCATAAATTAGTTACAACTTTTGTTATTGAATCTCATTTAACATGAAGCGATCTGCATGTGAATATATACCGCTCTGAATTGAGTCTCAATAGGGAATTATCACGAACCTTGCTGCAATTTTGTCGGTAAAGACCTGCAGGGGTCGAATAAATTGAATATCCAACACAGATTAACGATTTATGAAGTAAGAAGAACGCGCCGGACAAATCACTCCTGCACTGGTTTCAATGCTCCGCGTTAAAACTCAATCAGAGTAAACGCAGATCATATTCTGATGGGTAGGGACAGAACAGTGTTCTGTCCGAAAACTCATTAAGGACACGGCACGCAGTGTCCTTACGAAAATCAAAATTATTTTAAATTACGTTCCCCATGCCTTATTGGACAATCCCGCAGGGATTGAACGTGAATAACCGGTGGTGCAACCACCGGATTAAAGATAGGAAGAAACAGCGACCCTGAAGGGGTCGAATAAATTGAATGTCCAACATGGATTAACGATTTATGAAGTAAGAAGAACGCACCGGACAGATCACTCCTGCACTGGTTTCAATGCTCCGCGTT
>LSCG01000078.1 GCA_001577055.1 Fidelibacterota bacterium TCS56 | reverse complement strand
GCCGATTCAACATCCAAAACGGCATTTTGCAGGCTTTCCTTGTTTTGCAGAGCCAGTTCAATACATTGGTCCAGCGTGTACATCTGGGCCTGGCTCAGTCCGGTAACCAGGGCCAGTACCATAATTAAGCTTTTAATCTTCATACGAAAGCAGCTCCCAATACTGCGTTAATGGAAATAATGATCAGCCAGACCACCGTCATGGCAATCAGATAGGAACCGGAGGATTTCTTATAGATAACCCCCATGCCGATTCCAAACAGAATAATACGCCAGATGGCGAAAATATCAATCTGGGCCAGAAAATGGTAAATGAAATCACCCAACTCCCCGATCCCCAGCAGGCCCAGTCCGGTGGAGACATTCAAATCCCAGTTGTACAACATAATCGGAATTTTAACCACCAGTTCCAGCACCACAATCAGGTAGATGTACCCGCTGTTTACCAGGTGGTCCTGGTATTTCGCTCCCCCGCCAAGAATGAAATTCCCAACCATCAATGCCACCAGCGCCCAAAACAAGATGCGAATCGGATTCATCAGGGCCGCCTGGAAATAGCCCATAAAACGGCTGAAGAGGCTGGG
Organism: Fidelibacterota bacterium TCS56; assembly: GCA_001577055.1. Classification (GTDB taxonomy): domain Bacteria; phylum Fidelibacterota; class Marinisomatia; order Marinisomatales; family TCS56; genus TCS56. The sequence goes on along the minus strand of LSCG01000078.1, from coordinate 11,607 downwards.
ATTCAGGATTTTATCCGTCCGGTTGGCAATTATTTCTGCTTTCTGCTCGTCAGGTATCCGGTCGCTGTTCTCGATCGCTCTTTCCAGCATATCCAGTTTGTAATCAACGGAAACATCGTCAAGGACAGCGGTAGAAACAATCCCCGCCACTATTAGAATGATGAGTGGAATCCATAAATCCCGCCAGTCCCGACGGTCGGCGATGGCGCTAAAAACCTCGCCCGGTGCTAAAAAAATATTAGCCAATCTCGCAACGAATGACATAGGTCCTCCAGGTGAACTAAACTGATCTTTAGTCGGTTTAGACCGCTAAATTATTAAATAGTTGTCAGTAAATCAGTTTTTTCCCGAAGTAATCAGGTCTGGATAAATCCGGTCCAGATAGGCCCGCGCCGCCGCATAAGTATTTTCGATTTCGCCATTTAAAATGGCCTCTTCGATTGCGGACTTCAGCTCACCGACCTTGGGTCCTTCTTTTAAATTACAGATTTCCATGATTTCAGCACCGCGCACCGGCGACTGAAAAGCCCGCAGGTCGTCACGCTCCTCCACATCGCGCATACGGGCTTCCACCCGCTCGAAATTGCCCATATAGCGTTTGACCAATCGTGGATTTTTGGTAGTAATGTCGGCGCGGCAGAGCATTATTAAGTCGTCAATTTCATCTCCCGCCGCCACCATCAGACGCCGCACGGCTGAATCGGTTACACCATCCTTGGCCAAGGCAATCGGCCGCAGGTGCAGACGGGTCATTTTCTGCAGGTAGTCACGCAAATCATTGGACAGCTTCATGCGCCGGGCCACTTTATACAACATCCGGGCGCCGATTTCATCGTGACCGTGAAAACTGACGCCTTTCCGCGAATCGACCATCCGCGTAACGGGCTTGGCAATATCATGCACCAGGGCCGCCAGCCGCAGCTTGACTTTCTCCGACATCTCCGCCACATTGTCCACCACTTTCAAGGTATGGGAAAACACGTCCTTGTGATGCCATTCTTTGGGCTGTTCCATGCCATACATAACGGCGATTTCCGGAAAGACCAATTCCATTAAACCCGTGTCCTGTAAGATCCACAATCCCACTGATGGTCTGGGCGCCGCCAGAGTTTTCATAAACTCGTTGGTAATACGTTCCGGTGAGACGATTTTCAGGCGTTGGGTCTGAAATTCAATGGCCTGCCGGCAACCGGGTTCAATCTCAAAACCAAGGCGGGCGGCAAAATAAGCTGCCCGCAGCATCCGCACCGGATCTTCTGCGAAGGTTTCCAGCGGATCGAGCGGCGTTACCAGTCGCCGGCGGTGTAAATCCCCGATGCCGCCGTGAGGATCATGCAGTTCACCAAAGCGCTGCGGATGCAGATCGATAGCCATGGCATTGATGGTGAAATCACGCCGGAGCAAATCGCCGGGCAGATCGGTATATCGAATCAGTGACGGTTTGCGGGAATTCCGATCATACTCCTCGGTACGGGCAGCAGCCACTTCGATGGGAATCTGCCGGTAAGGAATCCGGGCGGTGGAAAATTGCGAAAACGGGACGATTTTCTTGACCCCCAATCGCTCCGCCAGGGACTGTGCAAAAGCGATTCCATCACCAATCACCATCAGATCGATTTCCTTCAGGGGATGATCGAGTAACAGATCACGCACCACTCCGCCTACGACGTAGATATCCTGTTTCAGCTCCGCCGCCAGTTGGCCAGCCGCTGACAAAGTTTCGAAAACCAGGTGATTGGTTTTGATTATTTCGCGCAAATTTGCCACAGAAGAAATTACGGTCAACAAGCGTAAAGGAGTAAGAGTGGAGGTCCGGTAAATCGGGTGCCCGGATTTTCTGATTATTTGCCAGTTGCAACCGGATCATTATTCTTGCGAAACAAAGGCCGCAGAGCTATCTTTAACTATCATGCATCACAAACTAAATCATTTATTTATCCCGCTTCTGTTAATCTCGGTGAGCCTGGCCCAATTCGCCGAAGTGTCGGTAACCATTGATGATCGCCTGATCAAGGAAAATGACCGCCAGGCGGTACGCTTGCTGGGCGATGAAATCCGGCGCTTCTACAGCACCTCGCTCTGGGACGACGATTACGCCGATCTGGGTCTGCCCCTGCATATTCAATTGATTTTCCAGGGTACGGCGCCCAAAGCCGGCGAAACCATTTTTCTGGCCCAGTTACTGGTATCCAATGGCAGTGACCAGCGCTATTTTGATAAAACCGTACAATTCCCCTATGCCGCCGGCAGCAGTCTGATGTTTAATCCGGGGATGTTCGAACCCCTGCCCAGTCTGTTGACTTACTACGGCTACCTGATTCTGGCCGGGGAAGCCGATACCTATGAATTGAATGGCGGTAATAAATTTTACGAGATCTCCCGTGAATTGAGCCTGCGGGGCGCAACTTCTGATTATTCCAAAGGCTGGTCCGATCGCAGCCGAACCGTTGACGAACTCAGCTCCAATTACGGCCTGCGGAAAGTCCGACTGGCTTATTATTACGGCCGCGACCTGTTCGCCAGCGGGGAGCTGGATCAGTCACTTGAACAATTCAAAAATCTAATCGACGGACTGGCAGAAGTATTTAAACGCCTGGGCCGCGACTACTACACAGGGATTTTCATGACCGCCCACGCCCAGGAATTAACCAAAATGCTTTCCATGCTGGGGCAGAAGCAAATACTGGCCGATTTGATCCAGTTGGACCACGACAACCATGAAATCTACCAAGCCGCTTACGATGATCTATAAAGTGTTAGAGTGTTAGAGTGTTAGAGTGTTAACATTCTCCGGTCTCTCGGCACCTTTTCTCCACCGCACCTCTACTCTTCCCTCTCCGCTCCAAGCTCTTCGCTCTTTCCTCTTCCCTCTTTGCTATAAATTAATTTTAGCCGTAAACTTGCAGGCTTTTTTCGAGTGATAATTATTAATAAACCGGGTTACCGGTTAAAACGGCCACCAAGGGAGGTGATTCTATGGTGGAAGTGACGGTCAGAAAAGACGAACCGCTGGAACGGGCGTTACGCCGCTTCAAGAAGAAGTGGGAACGCGCCGGCGTCCTGCGTACGTTAAAGACGAAGTCTTATTACGTCAAGCCCAGTGATGAAAAACGCGCCCAGCGGAAAAAGACCGCCCGTCGCCTTGCCCGAATGGCCCGTTATTATTAAGCCATTTGATTTTTACCGCAATAAAAAGTCCGGGTTCTCCCGGACTTTTTTATTAAACAGAATTAATTTTACGACCAGCAAATCATAGGTATTTAGCATGCTAATTCGCAGTATCTCAGGTGTGCGGGGACTGGTAGCCAGTCACCTCACCCCGGAGATTGCCCGGGGATACGCCCGCGCCGTCGATAAACTTTTACCAGCCGGAGAAATTGTTCTGGGACGCGACAGCCGTCCTTCCGGTGTGGCCCTGATTAAAGCCATCAGCGACGAATTGCTGGCCCTGGGTCGGAACGTGGTGGATTGCGATATCGTTCCCACTCCAACTGTCCAATTCATTACCGAACATTCGGCGGCGGTTGGTGGTATCATCGTAACCGCCAGTCATAACCCAATTGAATGGAACGGCCTTAAATTCGTCCGGGCCGACGGCACCTTTTTTCTGCCGCAAGAGTGCGATGAATTATTCGCCCAGGTGGATGCCGGTTGTGAAACCATTCATGTGGCTGAAGCTGGCCAGCACATAACCCGGACAGATGCCATTGAGGCTCATATCTATCACATTCTTGATCTGGACTGCATCAACGTTGAAGCGATTCGAAAACGGAAATTCAAGATTGCTATCGATGCGGTCAACGGCGCCGGCGCCGAAGCCCTGCCGACGTTACTACATGCTCTGGATTGTGAAGTATTTCCAGTTTATTGCGAGCCCACCGGGGATTTCCTGCGGGGGACCGAGCCACTGCCGGAAAACCTGATCGACCTGGGCAACGCCGTTACCGCCAATCAGGCTGACGCCGGTTTTGCCGTTGACCCTGATGCTGATCGATTGGCGGTAGTCGCGGAAGAAGGTGATCCGCTGGGTGAAGAAAATACCCTGGTCCTGGCGGCGGACGGCTACTGGCAGACCACCGGACGCCCGGAGCCAATCGTGGTTAATCTTTCCACGACCATGGCCCTGGATAAACTGGCGGAACGTTATGATACCAAAGTCCTGCGTTCGGCCGTGGGAGAAATCAACGTAGTTCAAATGATGCAGTCGGTGGACGCCTCCCTGGGTGGTGAAGGCAACGGCGGTGTAATATTGAAAGCGGCTCATTTGGGCCGGGATTCGCTGGTAGGCGCCGCCATGGTACTGAATCGCCTGGCTCAATCTGACCGACCATTGAGTGAGATCATAGAATCCCTGCCTCAATTTGTAATTGTGAAAGACAAGGTTAACCTGGAAGGCGTGGATGTAAACCAATCACTGGAATTTGTTAAGCAGGAATTTACCGATGCTGAAATCAATCTGGTGGACGGAGTTAAATTCACCTGGGATGATCACTGGGTCCATTTGCGGAAATCCAATACCGAACCGATCATGCGTATTTACGCCGAAGCAACGTCGGAGGAACTGGCCCGTAATCTGGTGCAACAAGTGAAATCCCTGATTTAATCATCCGTCTTCGCAGAAGACCTCCTTTGTGCGGGGATGAATGCTAATCTCACTCGCTGCTCTTATCGCTGTTTCTTCAACCTTGCAGATGTATATCTAAAGTACATTTTTATCATTGACATTCTGCCGTACCGCCAGTAGGTTTGCACATATGTTATTATCCTGCGAACATATGTTCAGAGTAGTAAAATGGATGCTGAGCGAACCACAATCCTGGTAGAAGCGGCGCGATTGTACTATGAGCACGGTCTCTCGCAGCAGCAGATTGCCCGCCGGCTTGGTGTTTCCCGGCCCGGCGTATCGCGGATGCTGCAGACCGCCCGCGATCAGGGGATTGTGATGATTACCATCAATGATCCCACTACCGGCGGCAAGCGACTGGAGCAGCAACTGATCGAACAGTTTGGGCTGCGGGAAGCGGTGGTTGTTCCCGGCGATAGCGGGAATTATCGTCAAGTACAAAAACGGCTGGGGCAGGCGGCGGCGCAAATGCTGGACCGCCTGGCCAATGACGGTCTGACAATCGCCGTCTCATGGGGAACTACCATGCAGGCCGTGGCGGGCAGCGTAGGCGACCGGCAGCAAAAGAATATGACCGTAGTTCAATTGAACGGTGGTATTTCCCGGGCTGAATTTGATACCCACGCCAGTGAGATCGCCAAAGAGATCAGCAAAAAATACGGCGCCATCCCCTATCTGCTGCCGTTACCGGCCATCGTTGACAGCAAAACCGTGAAAGACGCCATCACTTCCGATCGCAATATCGGCCGCACCCTGGAACTGGCCCGTCAAGCAACCGTGGCCATGTTTACCATTGGTTCTTTCGGCCGACATTCGGTCCTGGTAAAGGCTGAATATTTTAATGACGTCGAAGTAGATCAACTACTGGCGGACGGAGCCGTGGGGGACATTTGCTCGCGCATTATTGATAAATCCGGAAAGATTTGTTCAAATTCCCTGAATCAACGCACTATCGGCATCGAACTGAATGAGATCAACGATAAATCCTGGTCGATTGCCGTGGCCGGCGGTGAGCGCAAGCTGGCGGCCATCCGTGCCGGTTTACAGGGCAAATTATTTAATACACTGATTACTGATGAATGGGTGGCAACCAGGTTGCTGTCCGCCGACTGAATATGAAGACGATAAAAACCGAGCAGACTTATGAAAAATAAATCAGAATTGAAAATCGCCGTCGGGGCCGACCACGGCGGCTATCTTTTGAAAAACCAGATCAGGGATGACCTGGCCGGTACGGTAGCGGAAATTATTGATTGTGGTACGGACAGCGGCGAAGCTGTGGATTACCCTGAATTTGCCCTGGCCGTGGCCCGCAAAGTAGCGGCCGGCGAAGCCGATTTCGGTATAATGGTGGACGGCGCCGGAATCGGGTCGGCCATGACCGCCAATAAAGTCCCCGGCGTTCGTGCCGCCCTGTGTTACGATGTATCCACCGCCCGTAACGCCCGCGAACACAATGACGCCCGGGTTCTGACCCTTGGTGCCGGACTGATCGGCGCCGCCCTGGCCCGGCAGATCGTGGAAACATTTATCACCAGCGATTGTACCGCCGAGCGTCATTTGCGGCGGGTACAGATGATCAGCGCCGGCGAACAGCAACCGGAGATTGAATTTCCGGTGACTCCACCGGCCGATACTGTGGATACGGGTTTATCCGAATCGGACCTGACCCGCATCACCGCAGAAGTGGAAAAACTGTTGTCCCAATCCGGGATCACGCTTTCGCCAACCGGTGTTCCCCAGCCGGCGGAAGCGGACTATATTCGCCATAAGCAGATGGTGCGGCAGCCCGATGCCGTGCGCAAATTTATGGATTTTGGCGTGGAACGCGTCGGTTACCACAACGGCACCGGCTGCGAGAATGTACCGGAAGATATCGCCCGTTGCATCGATCATACGGTGCTGAAACCGGATGCCACCGAAGCCGATATTAAAAAACTCTGCGCCGAGGCCCGGGAATTCCATTTTGCCACCGTTTGTGTCAGTCCCAGCTACGTGAAGCTGGCGGCCAAAGAGCTGGCCGGCTCCGACGTGAAAGTTTGCACGGTAGTAGGCTTCCCCTCCGGGGCTCACGCCCCTGAGATCAAGGCCCTGGAAGCCCGCCAGGCCATCCGTGACGGGGCGCGGGAAATTGACATGGTTATCAATATCGGCGCCTTGAAAAGCGGTGAGGATGAACAGGTGTATCGCGACATCCGTGGTGTCAGCGAGGCCTGTGAAGACGGTAGTGCCACCAGCAAGGTTATCATCGAAGCGGCCCTGCTCAGCGATGATGAAAAGGTCCGGGCCTGTGAACTGTCGAAAAATGCGCGGGCCAATTTCGTGAAAACATCCACCGGCTTTGGTCCCGGCGGCGCCACCGCCGGAGATGTGGCCCTGATGAGCCGCGTAGTGCGGGGAGCCGGGATTGGCGTGAAGGCCGCCGGCGGCATCAAATCTTATGACGACGCCCGCAAGATGGTTGAAGCGGGAGCCACCCGGATCGGCGCCAGTGCCAGCATCGGTATCGTGAAGGGTGCCAAAGAAACAACAATTTCGAATTAAGCCCAAGGAGAAGAATCGTGGTCGATTTACGCGCATATGTTTTTCTGGACAGCATTCAGCCTCAGTACGCCGCATTTTTAGGGACGGTGGCCAAAGGTTTCTTACCGATTGCCGGGATGGCCTCGCTGTATGTGGAAATATCCCCCGGGATCGAGATCAACCGGATTACCGATATTGCCCTGAAATCAACCCATGTGACCCCCGGGATGCAGATTGTGGAACGCCTCTACGGCATGCTGGAAATCCATTCCGAATCCCAGGCCGATGTGCGTCAGGCCGGTAAGGCTATTCTGGCTGCCCTGGATCTGCAGGAGGAGCAGCGCTGGAAACCTAAAATTTACTCGCAGCAGGTGATCCGCCATATCGATGATCACCAAACCCAGTTGATCAACCGCATGCGGCACGGGAATATGATTGTTCCCGGTGAAACGCTGTTCGTGATGGAGGTCCAGCCTGCCGCCTATGCCGCCCTGGCCGCCAACGAGGCGGAAAAAGCCGCCGAAATCAATATCCTGGAAGTGCGGACTTTCGGTAGTTTCGGCCGGATTTATCTCGGTGGCGCCGAACGTGATATTGACGTGGGCTGGCGTGCTGCCGTGAAATGCATCGAGGAAGTCACCGGCGTCGACAAGGATAAATAATTCAATTATGGTTCGACAAGCACACCATGACATGTTATCCGTCACCCTGAGCCTGTCGAAGGGTGATGACAAAGTAAAAGATTTTTAACAATTGAAACTGGAAAGATCGAATTGATATTTTGCGTAATTCGAGGTTTCCGGAATTCTTAATTCACTGGAGGAAGTACAATGGCAGAAGCACTTGGAATGATCGAAACGCGCAGTTTTCCCGCTGTTGTGGAAGCCGCCGACGCCATGGTCAAAGCGGCCAAGGTGGAGTTGGTATCTTATGAAAAAACCGGCGGCGGCTATGTTTCGGCCATCGTCCGTGGTGATGTGGCCGCAGTGAAGGCCGCCTGCGATGCCGGTAAGGCCGGCGCCGCCCGCGTTGGCGAAATCGTGGCCGTACATGTGATTGCCCGTCCCCACAGCAATGTGGACGCGGTGATGCCCATCGGTCGCGGTGACAAGCCCAAGGCCAAACTGACCGAGGAATAAGGCTTAGTTTTGGTTCTGGCACAAGTCGTGGGTACTCTGGTAGCCACACAAAAAGAACAGAGCTTGGAGGGCCTTAAATTCCTGCTGCTCCGGAATGTTGATATGGATGGTAAAACCAGCGGCGGCTTTGTTGTCGCCGCTGACGCCGTCCAGGCCGGGGTGGGTGAAATGGTTCTCTATGCCAGCGGAAGTTCCGCCCGCCAGACGGTGATGACCGACAAACGGCCCTGTGATGCCGTGGTGATGGCCATCGTCGATAACTGGGAGGTAGACGGTGAAATCCGCTATAAAAAAGGCGTGAACGATTAGCTGATCTATGGTAAATCCCGTCACCCTTGGCTTGTTGAAGGGTAATGGGCGTTTTCCTGTCATGCTTTGATTTGCCCGGCATGACGCAATCCAGTTAATTGTCCCGCCAAAGGATACGCTATGGCACAATTGACCCAGGAACAGGTTGAAAAAATTGCTGCCCGGCTGGTGCGGCGCATGCAACCGGAACAGTCGGTACCGGCTAAACCGGAACCGGCTGATTCGACCGTCGCCGCCAGTGGTATGGGGATTTTTCCCACCATTGATCTGGCTGTTTCCGCCGCCGCCAAGGCCTTCGAGCAGCTCAACGCCCTGTCGCTTTCCAAGCGCGATGATATCATCGCCTCGATCCGCAGGGTGATGACGGCTAACAATCAAGATCTGGCCCGACGCGCCCACACCGAAACCGGTCTCGGTCGGGTGGCGGACAAGATCGAGAAGAACCGGCTGGTGACCACCAAAACCCCGGGAACGGAAATTCTGAAACCCCGGGCTGAAACCGGCGATCACGGTCTGACATTGATGGAACCGGCACCCTACGGCGTGATCGGTTCAATCACGCCCTGCACCAACCCCACTTCCACTATTATCTGCAATACCATCGGTATGCTGGCGGCGGGAAACGCGGTGGTTTTTAATGTCCATCCTTCGGCGAAAAGCGTATCAATTTATAATGTGGAGTTACTGAACGCTGCCGTCACGGAAGCCGGTGGCCCGCCTAACCTTGTGACTACCATTGCCGAACCCACTATCGCCAGCGCCCAGGAATTGATGCGCCATCCCGGGGTGCACCTGCTGGTGGTGACCGGTGGATCCGCCGTGGTGGAAGCGGCCATGACCAGCGGCAAACGGGCCGTCTGCGCCGGACCGGGAAATCCGCCGGTGGTGGTGGATGAAACCGCCGATATCGAGAAAGCCGCGCGCAGCATCGTCAAAGGCGCCGCCATGGATAATAACCTGATCTGCATTCTGGAAAAGGAAATCATCGTGGTGGAGGCTGTGGCCCCGCAACTGCTGTCGGCCCTGTTGCGCTACGACGCCTATGTGTTGAAAGAGCATCAGGTCAAGGAGCTGGAAGGCGTGATCTTCAACGAACAGCGCGGCCCACGGCAGGCAGCGGTGATGAATAAAGATTTGATAGGTAAAAATGTTCAGGAAATCCTGGCGAAAATCGACCTGAAGGTTGATGATAATATTCGCCTGGCTGTCGCCCCGGTAGATGCCAATCATCCCCTGGTGTGGACCGAACAGATGATGCCGGTGATCCCCTTTGTAACCGTACCCGATGCCAATCAGGCCATCGATCTGGCCCTGGAAGCGGAGCATGGTTTCGGTCATACCGCCATGATGCATTCCCGCAATCTGGATAACCTGAGCCGCATGGCCCGGGTGATGAACTGCAGTATTTTTGTTAAAAACGGCCCCTCTCTGGCGGGACTGGGCTATGACGGTGAAGGTTTCTGCTCGTTCTCGATTGCCAGTCCCACCGGCGAAGGCATCACCAATCCCCGCAGTTTTTCCCGGGAACGGCGTTGTGTGCTGGTGGATCATTTCCGTATTGTGTGATTAATGAAAAATAATGAGTGATTAGTCATGAGTGAAAAAAAACCAACCCCCGGAGAATTACGGCGGCAACGCGCGGCTCAGAAACGGACGGAGGAAGCTCCGGCGGTAAAACCAACCAAACAATCGGCCCCCGAACCCATACCAGCGACCCCTGATCCCTCACCCCATTCTTCACCATCGCGCTATCCGGCGATTGCTTTGCTGGAATATTCCGGAATCACCGCCGGGGTATATTGCGCCGACGCCATGATTAAAGCGGCGCCCATCAGCGTAATCAAATCAGGAACCGTTCATAACGGTAAATTTCTGGCATTAATCGGTGGCAGCGTGGGCGCGGTGGAAGAGGCTTATGCCACCGGATTAACAGCCGGTGGACGCTCGGCGGTGGTCGATCATGTTATTTTACCCCGGGTTGCCGCCCAGGTTCACGCAGCGGTTACGGGTGAAAGGAAAGCCTGTATCCCGGAAGCCCTGGGCATCTGTGAGACATATACGGCCGCGGCGGCGATTAGATCAGCCGATGCCGGCGTGAAAGGGGCGGAAGTTAATATCATTGAAATCAGGCTGGCGGATGATGTCGGCGGCAAAGCCTTTATCATTTTTAACGGCGACCTTTTCGAGGTGGAGGCGGCGGTGCGGATCGCCCGCCAGGCCTGTACCAGTGCCGAGAACTGGCTGCGGGACACGATAATACCCAACCTGCATCCGGAAATGGCGGCCCAGGTGGATGCCACGACCTATTTCGGCAGAGCCAACCTGGATAAACTGACGGAGAGCGAATGAAACTGGGGAAAATCATCGGCACCTTAACGCCATCCACGGTTTATGATGGCTTGGAGGGCGTCCCACTGCTGGTAATGCAGCCCCTGGATAAACACAGGCAGCCGGTTAAATCACCGGTGATCGCCGCCGATAGTACACGCATGGCGGGGCCGGGGGAACTGGTGTATTATGAAAGCAGCCGCGAGGCGGCCCTGGCCATGGATCCCTGGTTTGTGCCGGTTGACCATGCCGTGGTGGGCATCGTGGATGACGTGCAATTGTATGACGGAGGTGACCAATGATTTTGGGGCGCGTCTGCGGTACGGTTCATTCTACTATAAACCATGAATTTTATGAAAACCGCCGCCTGCTGGTGGTGGATAAACTGGATTTTGACAGCCGGCCCACCGGCGATTACCTGATTGCCGTGGACTGGGTGGACTGTGGTGATGGTGAAACGGTGCTGGTGATTGATGAGGGCAATTCCGCCCGCCAGGTGGTGGACGATCCCATGGGACCGATCCGCTCGATTATCGTGGGGGTGGTGGATGAGTTACAGGTGGAATTTGGTTGATTTTCCAAGAAACAAACTCACTGTAACCAAACATATCCGGGAGTAAATGGCGAATGCGAACCGGGCTACCACTGGAACGACGACCACACCGCCTGCCTGCTGGACACCAC
>LSCG01000079.1 GCA_001577055.1 Fidelibacterota bacterium TCS56 | reverse complement strand
TGGCTTTCGGCAGCAGGTTAAATGTCTGGAACACAAAACCGATTTTCCGGTTGCGGATGGAAGCCAGTTGATTATCGTCCATTTCGTGGACAAATTCACCTTCGAAGACATATTCACCGGCCGTGGGTGTGTCCAGGCAGCCGATGATATTCATTAAAGTGGATTTTCCTGAACCGGAGGGGCCCATAATCGAAATATATTCATTATGTTCGATTGTCAATTCCACCTGGTACAGGGCGCGGACCTCCTCCTGCCCCACCTGGTAAATACGGGAAATATTGTTTAAACTGATTAAATCATTCACGGCATTCATTTGCTATCCGCCGAATCAGCGGGGACGCCGCCGGCTACCACCTCGGCGCTGTTCGTCGGAACCGGCCTTCACGGCTGAATTATGTTTCAAATCACGGCTGATCGCCCGGTAACTGCCTGTGACAATTTCTTCGCCCTCTTCCAGTCCGCTGATAATTTCATAATGGGTGTCACTGGATATCCCTACCTGCACCTGGCGGATATGAGCATAGCGTACTTCCTTGGGGCGTTTGCCTTTCAGTTCAAAAGCCGGCTCATCGGATACGGTAAACAGCACCTCCACCATTTCTTTCTTCTCCGCCGGAATATTTTCATCGATCGGCGGTTGCTTAACGCTATCGGCTGGATCGGGATCGGGGCGATCTGCGCCACGACCGCCACGCCTGCCTGATTTTTTCGCTGGTTGCTCCTCCCAGCCTTCACGCCGGACGGTGAGACTCTGGATTGGGATTGCCAGGACGTCGTTGCGCACATCGGTGATGATATCGGCGGTGGCGCTCATGCCCGGACGAATACGGTCCGGGACTTCCAACATGCTCACCCGCACCTCAAAATTGGTGACCTGTTCCTGGGTACCCAGTCCGCTGGTTTGGGCTACATGGGCTATTTCACTGACGATACCGTAAAACATCGTGTCCTGAAAAGCATCGATTTCGATCTCCACCGTATCGTTCATGGTTACCGAGACCACATCGTTCTCATTGACATCCACCACCACTTCCATGCGGCTCAGATCCGCCACCATCATCAACACATCAGCCTGAAACATGGAACCCAGGGCCATTTCACCCACCTCTTTGTTAATCAAAGTCACCAGGCCGGCGTTGGGAGCCAGCAGGCGGGTTTTAGCCAATTCATCTTCACGGGTTCTCAGGGCAGCCTGAGCCTGTTCCAACTGGCTTTGGGCCAACTCGTACTCGGCCTCCACCGATTCCATTTCCTGGGATGAAACCAGCTTCTGCCCGAAGAGCGCCGCTACGCGGGATTTCTGAGCCTCCACCTGTTTCAGGCGGGCAGTGGCCGAGCGCACCGAGGACTGGGCCTGTTCGAATAGTGCCCGGTACTGGGTCTCATCCAGGGAAATCAAATGCTGACCTTTCTCCACGTAATCGCCCTGCTCGACCGTTATTTCCGTGATATAGGCGGAAATATTGGCGCTGATCTTAATTTCGGTCTCCGGTTGGATTTTTCCGCTGGCATTGACTTTATGCACCACCTTCTGGCGTGCAACTTTTTCAATCTCAACTGCAATGGTTTCGGTTTTATTCTGATTCAAAGCGGCCACGACAACCACCACCAGTAGAATGACCACGGCAACGGCAATTATGATCCGCTTTTTCTTAGACTTTTTTCCAGATTTTGATTTCTGATTTTCAGACACGGGAATATTCCAAATTTTAATGATTAATAGTTTTGATCCAGGGTGCCCAGCAGGGCTTCCAGGGCGGCGGCCTGGATTTGGGCATCGTAGCGGGCCGACACCAGTGATGATCGGGCTCGAGTCACCGAGAGCTGGGCATCCAGCACTTCCAGAATGGTTACCGACCCCAGGGAATACTGCTCCTGCACCAGCTTCAGGTCCTCTTCCGCTGATTCAAGTACTTCTTCATTGATGGGAATCGTTTCACGATAATTATTCAG
>LSCG01000077.1 GCA_001577055.1 Fidelibacterota bacterium TCS56 | reverse complement strand
GGGATAATTTATCCCAATTTTGAGGAGCGCCAGACCTATTTCATTTTTTTAACCGGACACTAGTGACATTTTATCTTTAAATACCGTATCTCCAACAAATATAAAAAACCTTCAGATACTTAACGCAGCTGACAGCCTTGTAGTACGCTCCGGAGGAGGGTCATCCCGCTTCGCTTCACCACGTGGGATAAACCTCGGTCCCTGGTCCGAAAATAGAAAAGCCCGACTTCATCGAAGTCGGGCTTCTGATTAGCTCCGGAGGAGGGCCCGCCTACGCCAAGGCTTCGGCGGGTAAAACTCGTCCCAATCGTTGTTCAATTCCCATCCTTAAAAAACATAAAGCCCCGCTTTCGCAGGGCTTTATCGCTCCGGAGGAGGGACTCGAACCCCCAGCCTAGTGGTTAACAGCCACCCGCTCTACCATTGAGCTACTCCGGAATTATTTAAAACTTCAGAGACCTTTGTGTACTTGGTGTCTCCGTGTTTAGTTCTTCAAAAAAGCGGGGCGAATTTAGTAACAAATCGCAGCCTGTGAAAGGACTACATTTCCTTTTCAGCCGTCAGGATTTTACCGGCCACAAACATTCCGCCCTTTTGCTGATCTTCGGTGATGAAAATCGCGCCGTCTTCATCATGCGGTTTGCCGAAAACGGCATGGATTGATTTCAGTCCCCCCAGCCATTTACGCTTGTCGCAGAGATACAGAAGATCACCTTCATCGGCGGCCATCTTCTGCATATCATTGGCGGACATCCGAATAATATTGCTTTCGCCGGCAGCAATTTTCCAATGGACATTAACTATTTCACCGGGCCGGTCATTGATTTTACTGCCTTTGAACCGTTCTTTGGCGGTATCCAGTGTCCAGGAAGTTAAACCAACCGTATGGATGGCATCGTCATAATACACGAAGTAGGTGGTAATGAGGGGTACCAGGACAATCACCAGCAAAGCGGCAATTACCAGCAGGTTCAACCCGCCAAAATTCAGTGCTACAACGAAAAACAGCAACGCTGTCAGGCCGACTAATCCATAACCAATCTGATCACCATTTTCCCGCGCTTTCAGCCGGGCAACCAGTGATTTCTGCCAACTGGATGTGAAAGTCACCAGAACACCCACACCGAAGCAGACGAACGTATTATAAAGTGCGCGGATATAAGAGTAGGGATGCTCCGGATCCATTATAATACCATGGTCGAAAGGCGCAATCAAGACCCCCGGATAACGGGCTCCCAGCATCATCAGGACCACGCCCCCCACAAAGGTGGTAATAACGGCGGCAGGCGTAAACCTGCGCCAGAAAACCCCCAGGAAAATCGCCACCACCAGCGGCGGGGTCAGGGTGGAGTGGAAAAATCCATGGGCTTCGTAAACCGTGGGGAAATTTTTAAAGGCCAGCACTGCCAGCACACCGGTGGCCGTAATCGCTATGGAGGCAAAACGCGCTGCCAGTAATTCGTCTTTATCATCCTGGACTTCGCCTTTGCTCACCTTTTTCAGGAATAATTTCGTCGGGCGATAAACATCATTGATGAAAATCGCCGCCGTGGCGTTAATCAGCGTATCAACAGTTGACATCAGCGCCGCCGTAAGGGCCGCCATGATAAAACCGAACACACCGGGCCGGGCGATGATACTGGCAACTACCACGAAAATCTGATCGGGAGCGCTGTTGGGTGCCACTACGGCGGGATCTGCAACTGATATCGCTTTGCCGAGCCAGCCGGCGTTACCGACAACAATTGCCGAAATCGGCAACATAAACAGGATATTGAAAGCCGCCGCTTTCCGCCCCTCGTTAACGCTGCGAGTGGCCATGAAGCGCATGATCAATCCCTGGTTCATGAACAGGAAACCAATGGAACCGGCTACGCCGTCCTGCCAGAAAATCCCCACAAAATTAAAACTGGAGGGGTCATTGAAATGCGCCAGTGGCAACCTCCATTCCACTGGCAACAAGCGCCAGAAAATACCAAACCCGCCTAGATAATCGATGCCCAGTGCGAATAAAAACAGTCCGGCAAAGATCAGGATGAAACCCTGCAACAGGTCGGTGAAAATAACCGCTGTCTGTCCCCCGAAAGTGATATAGATGCCGGTGATGATGGCAATAACAATCACGGCCCGCATCAGGGTCACATCAAAGCCGACTCCGAAGATTGTGAAAGCCTCCGGCAGCATGGGCAGCACGGCTTTACCCAGGGTCAGGAAGCCGATTCCGATATAGCCGATCATATACAGCATCAACAGCACCGTGGCCAGGAAGCGGGCCGAGGGACTGAAGCGTTTCTCAAAATACTCCGGAATTGACCGGACCTTGGAATAGACGATGATCGGCAGCCAGCCGAACAGGAAGAATGGCACGAAAAACCAATCGTTGATATAGGTCATCGATGATGAAAGACCATGTTCCCAGGCTTTGGCCGAATATTTAACAAAACTGTGACTGCCCACCCCGGTGGCCACGATCGACATGGCAATCAGCCACCAGGAAAAACGGCGCCCGCCGAAAAAGAAGTCCGAAGTGCTGCGGGTATAGCGACCAAAATAGGTGCCAAACAGCATCACCCCCAGAAAATACAGGACCATAACGATCCAGTCAGTGGAGGTTCCGATATTATGATAAGTTTCCATAGATCACCAATTCAATGCTGCGTAGGTTAGAATTCCGTGCATCACTACAAACCAGAAAAAACCAAATATTAATACCCGGTTCCAGAATCGATGCATCGGGCGTTTCAGATTAATGGCCCCGCTTTTACGAATGATGATCATTCCCAGCAGGAAAAACAAGCCCCCGACAATGTACAAATAGAGATAGGGAAGCCATGTGTGTTGAAATGTCAGCATAGTCTCATTACCTGTTTTAAAATGAGTTAGAGATTACAAAACTCTGCTTCAATCTTCAAACGGATTCGGTTGCATCTCCAGCCGTTCAAATTCCGGTTTAAGCAGATCATAAGTTTCCTGTAATCCCTGCACCATAACCTTGGTGTGGCCGATCACCGGCATCACATTGGTGTCACCGGTCCAGCGCGGCACAATATGAAAATGAATATGCTCGGCGATTCCGGCCCCGGCGGCGCTGCCGATATTGGCGCCGAAGTTGAATCCCTGCGGGTGCATGGTTTTCTCCATGATACCGATTGCTTTATCGGCCAGATCCATGATTTCCGTCTGAATCTCACGGCTCAATTCATGCGTATTATCCACATGCTGATAGGGCGCAATCAGCAAATGACCATTATTGTAGGGGTATAAATTCATCAATAAACAACACTCTGAACCGCGATACAACACGAGATTCTCCCGATCGTTTTTTTGCCGGGGCTTCTCACAAAAAATGCAGCCTGATTCCTTAGGCGCCTGAACATATTCCATGCGCCAGGGCGCCCATAATCGTTTCGTATCCGGCACGCCGTTATTCGTCTTCTTCGTCTTTCTGAGAAGCAGCGATGATTTTCTTTTCTAAATCCCTTGGTACCTCTTCGTAGTGGGACAGCTCTTCGCTGTGTATTCCCCGGCCGCCGGTAAGCGAGCGGATAGTCGTTGAATAGTGGTACAATTCGGATTGCGGTACCTGGGCCTTGATGATCTGGAAACCACCATCGGAATCCATGCCCAGAATCTTGCCGCGCCGGCCACTGATATCACCCATCACATCACCCATAAAATCTTCGGGCACCTTGACTTCGATAGTCATGATTGGCTCCAGCAGACAGGGTTTGGCCCCATTAAAAGCTTCTTTGAAAGCGTGTTTACCCGCAATCTGGAAGGCGATATCCTTGGAGTCCACCGGATGCTGCTTACCGTCGTAAAAATCGATTCTCACATCCACTACCCGGTAACCGGCCACCACGCCATCGGTAACGGCCGAAGTGACACCTTTTTCCACTGAGGGAACAAATACCCGGTCCACATTCTGTCCAACCAGCGAATCGACAAAATCAATTCCTTCACCGCGTTGGAGGGGTTCAATACGCATCCACACTTCAGCAAACTGACCGGCGCCCCCGGATTGTTTCTTATGACGATACTTGGATTCACCCTTGCCCTTAATCGTTTCCCGATAGGGGATTTTAGTCTGCATGGTAACGATATCCACGTTGAATCGTTTCTGCAAACGATTAGCAATGACATTCAGGTGCAGCTCACCCTGACCGCTGATAATGGTCTGCTTAAGCTCCGAATCCACGCGGTAAACGAAAGTGGGGTCTTCTTCATGCAGCGTTGAGAGTCCCACGGCGATTTTCTCCTCATCCCCCTTGGCCTTGGGCTTGATGGCCGAATGAATATTGGGCTTGGGATAATTCACCGGGTCCAACAACACCCTGGTTTTCCCGCCACACAGGGTATCGCCGGTGTGGGTGTTTTTCAATTTGACCACCGCGCCGATATCGCCGGCGTGCAAAATACTGACGTTGGTACGGTTTTTTCCGGCCATTACGAAGAATTGACCAAAACGTTCCGAGCCGCCCTGGGTGGCATTAGTCAAATCATCGCCGGTCTTCAAGGTACCGCTGTAGGTACGGAAGAAGGACAATTCACCCACGTGGGCTTCACTGATAGTCTTGAAAACCACGGCCACAACCTCATTATCATCCATCTTCACTTCGGCCGGTTGATCATTCCTGGCATCTTTACATTTGATCACCGGACGATCTTCGGGCGACGGACCGTATTTGGCAATCAATTCCATCATGCGGCTGACGCCCACGTTGCTGCCGCCGGCCGTGCAGAACAGCGGGATAAACGACTGGGACTGAATCGCGGCGTGGAAACCGTTGCGCATCTCATCTTCGCTCAGGCCGCCTTCCTCAAAGAATTTCTCCAGCAGGCTGTCATCGGATTCAGCCACATACTCAATCAGGGCTTCATGCAATTCTTCCGCCTGGTCAGCCAGGTCGCCGGTTGGATCCGTCTCTTCGAATGTCCCACTGCCATCGGTGGCAAACGTCAGTACTTTCTTGCGCAGCACATCCAGAACCTGGTTGAAGGCCGGACCGGGATTCACCGGAATCTGCATGGGGAAAACATTATTGCCGAAACGTTCTTTGGCCTGGGCAACCGTAGTATCGAAATTCACATGTTCCTTATCCATTCCATTAATCACCAGCAGCTTGGGCAGACCGTAATCCCCGGCATAATTCCACACCTGCTCGGTACCCACTTCCACGCCCTGATTGGCGCCAATGACCACCAGGGCAAAATCCACGGCGCTGAGCGCCCCTAATGATTCACCGATAAAATCAGCATATCCGGGAGTATCGATGATATTGAATTTCTTTCCCTGCCATTCAGCGGATAATAAAGTTGAATGGATCGAAATCTGGCGTTCCTGTTCATCGCTATGATAATCGGAAGCCGTATTACCAGCCTCGATGGCCCCCAGCCGGTTGATGACGCCACTGCAGGCCAATATCGATTCGCACAACATGGTTTTACCACTGGCGCCATGGCCGACAACGGCAAAATTCCTGATATCAGCAGATTGATATTCGGTCATAAATTATCCTTTTCTCAGTTCGTTATAAGCTTGGTCTCAACAAATCTTTTTTATCAATAAAATTGCGGGCGGATAGTAAGGTCATCCGGCCTCGGAATCAAGGGTTTTTGCCGTTGTCGGCTCCAGTCCCAGCGTTTGGACCTTGTCGATATAGGCTCGCAGATTAGGCACCAGATAAACCGAACTCAAGTCCAGTTGACTAAAAGCCTCGGCCAGTATCCGCAGTTTCTGTTCCGCTGGCCGGTGTTTGTTAATAACGATGCAATTCTGTTCACGTAACCGGCAGCTTCCACCGTTAAAATTTCCTTTTTCCTCTACCAGTCTGATGCCCAGTCGTTCGGATAACTCCTCAAACTGAAGTAATAATTGTTCCGGTTTCATTCAATCGTACCATTAAAGCAATTCCTTGCGGTCTGTCTTTTGTAGATATTCAACCAATTCTTTAACCGATTCCACTTTATCTTTGGGAATAACCAGGGTGGCGTCTTCGGTGTTAACCACCACCAAATTATCGGCGCCGACGACGGCGGTAAAACGGCCCTCAGACTGAATAAAATTATCCTGGCCGTTTAATATGGCGCCATCACCTTTAATTACATTATTTCCGGATTTTTTCGATGACAGATCAAAAGCCGCTTTCCAGGAACCCACGTCACTCCAATCGTATTTAGCCTGGATAACGTGAATATTTTCAGATTTTTCCAATAATCCATAGTCGATCGAGTCGGGAGCAATGTTCTTCCACAAGTCGGCAACAGAGGCATTTATATCCTTTTTAAAGCGTTTCTTCATCAATTCCAGGCTATGGAAAAGATCAGGCATGTGCCGCTGCATTTCTTTCAACAGGGTTCCGGTCTCCCAGATAAACATGCCGCTGTTCCAGAGAAAATCACCGCTTTCCAGAAAGCGCTCTGCCAGTTCCCGGTGGGGTTTTTCGGCAAAGGTCTTCACCCGGTAGGCATCCAGATGATCATCCTCACTGTTCACGTCATATTGAATATAACCGTATCCCGTGGCGGGATAGGTTGGCTCGATACCGATCGTGACCAGCGAATGGCGTTTGCGGGCAATATGGGAGGCCGTGCGCAGGGCTTTTTCGAAATCACGATGTCCTACTACCAGGTGATCGGCCGGGAATACTCCCATTATACAGTTTTTATCCTGTAAACAAATCCGCGTGGCGGCCAAACCGATACAGGGTGCGGTGTTTTTACCGCTGGGTTCCACAATCACGTTTTCGGCCTTGATTCCCTTAACCTCAGCCTTGACGGTTTCGGCCAGTTCCTCCCCGGTAACAATAAAAATTTCTTTAACAGTCGGTATTTTTTTAAGCCGATCCACTGTCATCTGCAACATCGATTTATCTCCGACGATGTTTAACATCTGCTTGGGTCGAGAATTACGGCTGTAAGGCCAGAAACGGGTACCCCGCCCACCGGCCATAATAACGCAATGCACTAGTCGTCTCCCTCCTGTGGATTCAGGACTCCCTGATCAATAATCCAGTTGGCCCGGATTTCGATCGTGTCGGTGGAAAAATAGAACCACTCGCCGGGCCGAAATGGAATTCCGGAGCCGAAATCAAACTTCTGATTTAGATTTAAATCACGAAAAACCATCAATTGGTAAAGACCTTCCGGTATGCTTTCAAATTCAAAATGCAAGTCAGAATTTACAAAAGTATAATGGGTCTTTTGTGAATTTTCCAGCCTGGACAATCGCAGGCCAATCGGCGGGTCCAGACCGGGAATTTCTCCCGTCAAACCACCACGGCCGACTGGTTGCACCACCGGCAGGTTAATATTTAACAGTGAATCAGACAGGGTCGTGCTGTCGATGGCAACCAGGCTGTCACCTGATATACGGGCAGTAAGATTTTCCCCGGCTGTTGATTCTCCGGTTAGCGACAGTGCAAAATTGGCAAAATGGCTTTCGGTTACCTGGACGGGCAACCGGATTGTATCCTGCCGCCATATTGATATCCCGCCCCAATCCACTATCGGTCTGTCGGCGCTGAACTGTACCAGCAATTTATCTGCTGAAAATTTTTGATCATTTGCGGGACGGACCAGCTTCAGGGCGGTGGTATCATCAGCCGTTGGCCGGCGCACCGCTACTGAGATGCTGTCCAGTACCTGGCGGAAACGATCCCTGGCGCCCTGCACAGTCAGGCTTAAGCGATCAGTGCCAATCGTATCGGCCGCCACTATAATTACCTGGGAGCTGTCAAGCGGATCCAATCGATACTCACCGGGAATCACCGTGGCGCTATCATCACGTAAAATAATCCCAGCCGGCAACTCCGCCAGGGGATTATTAAAGAACAACCGCCCCCAGCGGCGACCGGCCCATTCGCCACGCAACAGGGCGAGGCGTTCCGGTTCCTTTTGCACCGGCAGACGCACATTGGTAACCAGGGAATCGATTGACAAATCGATCAGATTACGATGGAAAACGCCATAGGCGAAGCGCTCTGGCATCAAGGGCAGACCGGTACCAGCCCGATCCAGCGCCAATATCTGGTACTCGCCGGGTCGCAGGTACAGGAACCGGAAATTCCCATCGTCGGCAGATTCGGTAATATAATGTGGCGCCGCCGCGAAAATAGTATCGCTGTTTTCAACCCGGGATAGATCCCAGAGATGAATTACCATCGGATCAGGCGAAAAATCAACCCGCCCGCTGATTTGGCGTTTTTCGATGCGATCGCCGGTACTGTAGGCCAGGTGGACAGCCTCCGCCAGCTCCACTCCCCGTTCATCCTTCAAACTCCTGCTAATGGTAATAACATACGTCTGGTCCGGCAAAAGGCTGTCGGGCAGCGTCACTTCCACGGCATCATCATCGTATTCCACCGTCAGTTCCTGATCGGATAGCGGTTGTAAATGAAAGGCCGATGCGACGGTTTTTCGATCAACGTATTCGGAAAATTCAATTCGCAGGGTGGTACCACCGGCGATATTGATAGCTTCACCAGGCGGATTCACGCTAACCACTGCCGGCGGTGTCGTATCTTTGGCTCCGCCGGAGGGGGTCTTGACAGCGGCGCAGCGCCAGCCCGGCACCATAAACAACAACAATAATCCAGCGGTCAGGAAAATTCGGGATAAACTGTTATGCAATGATTTGACCATTTAACATTATGGGAATTTCCCGCCAATAGGTCATTTTTTCCAAGGTAACTTTAGTAGCTATGCACCACACCCGTACGCCGCCACGCCAGGCCCGGTACAGGGATTGGGCAAACTTCGGGTCCCGGTCTTCCATGGGACTAAAAACGGTGGCATCCGGTCGCTGGCAGACAAACAGAATTCCTGCTCCCTGGCCTTCTTTTATCAAATCAGCCAGGGCCAGGGCATGACGACTGGCCCGTTCCGAAACGGCATCGGGAAACCGGGCGATCCCGTTTTCCACGTAGGTAACCGACTTCACTTCCAGATAGAAATCACCACCGGCGTTGTCCCTTAATAAGAAATCAAACCGGTGACGGCCAACAGGTACTTCCGCACGCACCAGTTTCAAATCGGCTAACATTGGTAATTGTCGCTTGCTCAGTTCCCCGGCGACAAACCGGTTGGGTAAAGCCGATACCAGCGAGATCAACACATGTCCCTTTTTAACCATCACTGTGGTATACCTGGTTTTGCGTAGTGATTCCGGTGCCACCGGCCGCAGGAATACCTCTACTCCCGGGACCAATAATTCCCGCAATCGACCGGGATCAGGCAGGTGACTGTCAATCACCCGGCCATCGATCTCCACCCGTGTGAGAAAACGATTGGGCCGTTCCACAAACCGTCCAGCCAGTAATGGACCTTCAATTTCCATCGATTAAACTTAAGTTATTTATTACAATGTACATATTATGAATCCCCCCTTCAAGTGTTCTCCCAAGCGTGTGAAATGAAATTTGGATAATAAATTGAGTCTATTTACATTCCGGCACAACATATAATTAGGGATAATGGTAAATATGCCGAATAATCATAAAGAAATCGACGCTACTGATCGAAATATTCTTTCCATCTTGCAAACCCAGGGGCGGATTACCAATACGCAACTGGCCAAACAGTTGGGAATGTCCCCGCCACCCACGCTGGAGCGGGTCAAGAAACTGGAGCGTCGGGGCTACATCGATAGATACGTAGCTTTGGTCAATCCCCATAAAGTCGGCGTCACATGCTTTACCTATGTGGAGGTCACTTTGCTGCGTCACGGCAGTACGCCACTGGAGCGTTTTAATCAGGCCATAAAGGAGATGGACGAGGTAATGGAATGCCATCATATTACCGGTGAAGCGGACTACCTGTTGAAAGTGGCTACCCATGATATTCCCGCCTATGAAGAATTTGTCATACACAAATTGACCGCCCTGCCGGATGTCCAGAACTTAAAGACACTGGTCGTCCTTTCAACGATTAAGCAGGAAACGCGGTTGCCAGTCAATAACCATTAAACCTCCGGGGTGTCCTATGGAAAAGAAAGATTTACAGTATTGGGTTAATAAAGGCCAGCAGATGGTCGCCGACCGCCAACGGCGCATCGACCGGGCCAAGCAATGGAAATTTGACACCGTGGCCACCCACGGACTTTACGATCTGCAACAGTCCCTGGAATCCAATAACGGTTCGATCATGGAGCCGGTTTACCTCAGCACGGCCCAGGCTTATGAGGATTCTTACCACATGGAAGCCGGTCTCTCATACCAGATGCCTAATTGGTGCTACTCACGGATTGCTAACCCCTCAACTTATTTCCTGGAAGAAACCGCCGCCCTGTTGGAAGCCTATGGCACAGATCTGCCGGCCAGTTGCGTGGCCACCGCCAGCGGCATGGCCGCCATCCGAACCGCCACCGAACCGTTCCTGATCAAAGATGATTCCCTGCCGCCCATGAATATCGTAACCTCCGCCAAGGTTTACGGCGGCACCTTTCAGCAATTTTCCGTCCGCCGCGGTGAGGAACAGGGCATCGATGTCCGCTGGGTCACCAATCCCACCGACCTGGACGAATGGGCGGAAAAAATCGACGAGGGCACCCGCTTTGTTTACGGCGAATTCCCTTCCAACCCATCGGTGGATATTTTCGATATCGAGGCAGTGGCCAAGCTGGCCCACGCCAACGGTATCCCCCTGATCGTGGATTCCACCTGCGCCTCGCCGGCCCTGACCCGTCCCCTGGCCTGGGGCGCCGATATTGTCGTGCAGTCCGCCACCAAAGTAATGGCCGCCAGCGGTACTTCCGTCGTGGGACTGCTGATCGCCAAACACGATATCGTCAGCCGAGTGGGCAACGACGAGATGCAAGCCGATTTCGCCACCTGGGCCAAATTCTGGCCCTTCCGCGATAACGGTCCCGGACTGCACGCCATGGGCGCCATCATGACCCTGAACGATATGCGTACCCTGCGCCCGCGCATCGCCCAGATGAGCGACACGGCGCTGACCGTGTCCCGCTTTTTGGAAAATCATCCCAAGGTGGACCGGGTTTTCTACCCGGGACTGGAAAGCTACCACGCCCGTGATCTGGCGAAAAAATATATGCGTCTGGCCGATGATGGCCGTAATGCCTATAGTTACATGCTGATGGTGGAAATCAAGGAAGCCCGGGATGGCGTAAATACCAATACCCGCAAATTTTACGATGGACTGGATATGATCTGGCGTGCCACCGATCTGGGCCGGGTCAAAACCGTGGCTACCATGAATGCCATTTCCACCCACCAGCAGCAAGGTGAAAAAGGCCGGTCCCTGGCCTCGATCAAACCCAGCGCCGTGCGCATCGCAGTTGGAGTGGAACACCGGGATGATATCATCGCGGATTTGACTCGTGGACTTAATAGAATTTAAAGAATAGCTAAGAGCCGAGAGGTAAGAGCAAAGAGAATACGGTAATGTCCGAGAAAAGACAGATGCATTTTCGTTTTCAGGATTTGGAAATCTGGCAACGATCCGCTGCCTTGTCGATGAGATTATTCCGATATGCCAACCAATTGGAGGACGCTCATAAGTTTCGGTTTGCAGAGCAATTGCGAGGGGCCACGCTTTCCATCACCAATAATATTGCCGAAGGCAGCGGGGCAAACAGTAAGGCGGAATTCAGAAAATTCCTTGGCTATGCCCGCCGATCAATTTTCGAAACCGCTAACATACTTATGATCATTTCGCAGTTGAGTAAAATCAAAATCGACACAGATCATTCGCTGGCTGAATTGGATGAAATCTCCCGGATGATCAAAGCCTTTTCACGATCATTATGATTGCACTTCACTCTTTGCTCCATGCTCTCTGCTCTTCGCTCTTTCCATGCTCCAATACAAACTTTAAAGGAAAACAACCATGTCACATAAAATCGCGTTAATCGGATTTGGCACCGTCGGACAGGGACTGTGCGAAATCCTGTTGGACAAAGAAGAATATCTGAATGAGAAATACGGCTTCGACTGGCAGATAGTGGCTGTATCCGACCCGGTTAAAGGATCGGTCTACTGTCCGGATGGCCTGAATGTTTCCAAGTTGCTGAAGCTAGCCAGCGATGGGATATCGCTGGATAAATATGAATGCAAATGTGATAAAGCCCAAGCCCGGTTCGGCTGGGACGCTCTGAAAACCATCCGCGAATCCAATGCCGACACGGTTTGCGAACTGGCCTTTACCAATGTGGAAACCGGCCAGCCGGCCATCGATCATTGTAAAGCGGCCTTCGAAACTGGCAAAAATATCGTAACCAGCAACAAGGGTCCCGCCGCCGTGGACTTTGCCGGTATGCAGTCCCTGGCTGAGAAACATAATGTAAAATTCATGATTGAAGGCACAGTTGTGTCCGGGACGCCGATTATTAATTTGGCCGGCGGACCCCTGGCCGGTTGCTCTTTTTCTTCAATCAAAGGCATCCTGAACGGCACCACCAATTATATTTTATGCCAGATGGAAGCGGGCATGGAATACGAAACTGCCTTGCAGAAAGCCCAGGAACTGGGCTATGCCGAAGCCGACCCCACCGGCGATGTGGAAGGTTACGACGCCATGGCCAAAGTAATCATCCTGGCCAACGTTGTAATGGATGCTCCCATATCCGCCAAAGAGGTGGAGCGGGAAGGGATCACCGGGATCACCCCGGCCATGATCGCGGAGGCCAAAGCCAAGCAAGCCCGCTGGAAGCTGCTGGGAACAATCGAAAAGACCACCGATGGTATCAAAGCCGCCGTCAAACCGGAGATGGTGCCCCTGAGCCATCCGCTGGCGGGCATCATGGACGCCACCAACGCCCTGACATTTGCCACCGATCTCATGGGTGATATAACCATCGTCGGCGCCGGCGCCGGCCGCATCGAAACCGGCTACTCAATTTTAACTGATTTAATTGCCATTCACCGTGGTATGTGACCAAATAAGGAATTCACCATGAAAAACATTCAGAACAAAGGTCTTGAAACTAAAATCACCCACTCCGGTGCCAACCCCGATAAAACTTACGGCAGTGCCGCTCCACCGATTTATCAATCATCCACATTCAGTTTCGAATCCGCCGACCAGGGTGCCGCCCGCTTCGCCGGACAGGAAGCCGGCTATATTTACACCCGGCTGGGTAACCCGACCATAAATGCCCTGGAAGAAGCAGTTGCCACCCTGGAAAATGGCTGCGGAGCATTAGCAACCGCCAGTGGCATGGCTGCTGTCACAACGGTATACATGGCTTTTCTGGAGCAGGGCGCCCACATGGTTGGTACCGATTCGGTTTATGGCCCCTCGCGTGTGGTGATTGAGAAAGAATTCTCCCGATTCGGTGTGGAGTACGATTTCGTGGACACCGCCGACCCGGAGATTGTCCAGCAGGCCATGAAGCCCAACACCAAAATGGTGTACATCGAAACTCCTGCCAATCCCACCATCAAATTAACCGATATCCAGGCCTGTGCCGATATCGCCCACGAGCATGGGGCTATCCTGGTGGTGGACAACACCTTCATGACGCCGGTGTTGCAGCGGCCCTTCGAGCTGGGCGCCGATGTGATTATTCACAGCATGACTAAAGCCCTGAACGGTCACACCGATGTAGTGGCGGGAATCATCATTGCCAAAACCGAAGAATTATTCAATAAAATCCGGCCGGTGCTGCGCTCCATGGGCGGCACCATGGATCCCCATCAGTCATGGCTGGTCTTGCGAGGCCTCCGCACCCTGGGCATGCGCGTAGAGAAAGCCCAGGAAAATGCCATCCGGCTGGCGGAATTTCTGGAGCAGCACCCCAAAGTGGAATGGGTGCGCTTCCCGGGATTGGAATCCCATCCCCAGCATGATCTGGCCCGCCGGCAGATGGACGGTCCCGGTTTCATGATCAGCTTCGGCGTGGTTGGCGGCGCCGCTGCCGGCAAGACGATAATGGATAACGTGGAAGTCCCCACCCTGGCTGTGTCGCTGGGGGGCTACGAATCGCTGATCCAGCACCCGGCTTCCATGACCCACGCCGGCATGAGCAAGACCGATCAGGAAAAAGCCGGCATCAGCGCCGGACTGGTGCGGTTATCGGTGGGCTGTGAGACGGCGGAAGATTTGGAAACCGACCTGGCACGCTGCCTGGACTTGATTTAACGGAGGAAATATGAAAATGTTAATCGGCGGTCAGTGGACCGCAAAAAACGAAACCATTGATGTGATTAATCCTTTTGACGGTTCCCTCATTGATACCGTTCCTGCCGGCAGCGCCGCAGATGTACAGGCCGCCATCGACACGGCCGTGGCAGGCTATGAAATCAATCGCAACCTGCCGGTGCATGAGCGGATTTCAATCCTGAAAAAGACCTGTGAAATCATGGAAGAACGTTACGAGGAGCTGGCCAAAACGATTGCCACCGAAGGCTCGAAAACGATCGGCGAAGCGCGCAAGGAAGTTGGCCGGGCCATCAACACGATGACGATTTCCGCCGAAGAGGCGCGCCGTATCTGCGGCGAGACCCTGCCTTTCGACAGCGCCCCCGGTTCGGAGAACAAGGTCGGCTATTATTACCGCTTCCCCATCGGTATCATCGCCGCCATCACGCCCTTCAACGATCCGTTGAATCTGGTGGCCCATAAACTGGGACCGGCCATCGCCGGCGGCAATTCGGTGGTGCTGAAACCGGCCACCGTGACGCCCCTGTCGGCACTGAAGCTGGCGAAAATCCTGCTGGAAGCCGGTCTGCCGCCGAAAATCCTGTCGGTGGTCACCGGCCACGGCAGCCAGATCGGTGACACGCTGGTTTCCGATAAGCGCGTGCGGATGGTTTCCTTCACCGGCGGCGTGGAAGCTGGCAACCATATCATGACCAAGGTCGGCCTGAAAAAAGTGGGCATGGAGCTGGGCTCCAACTCACCGGTAATCGTCATGGACGATTGCGATATCGAGAATGCCGTGGAATCATGCGTCTCCGGCGCTTTCTGGGCCGTGGGTCAGAATTGCATCGGCGTCCAGCGGATTTATATCCAAGCTGCGATTTACGATGATTTCCGCGACCGCTTCGTGGCCCGCACTAAAAAATACAAGACCGGTTTCCAACTGGATGAAGATACGGATATGGGACCCATGATAAATGAAGCGGAAGCGATCCGGGTAATCGAATGGGTCGAAGACGCAAAATCC
>LSCG01000075.1 GCA_001577055.1 Fidelibacterota bacterium TCS56 | reverse complement strand
AGCTCCAGCTTCAATGAATTTCCATCGAGATTAATCTCATCACCGGAAAGCAAATCCTGTCCGACAGTGGCGGAAACCGATACCCACAGCTCCACTTCCCTTTGCGCGGGACTCTGGTTGATCACCACCACAATCAATTCATCGAAATAGGCCCGGCCGTAGGCCAGTACCGGTCCGCCGGATTGAATCGGAATATGATCACCAATGGCCAGGGCGCTGTATTTACGGCGCAGCTTGGTCAGCCGGCCGGTCAATTCCAGCAGCTCTTTTTCGGCTTCGGATAATTGATCGCCGAAATACATGGGACGACGATTGTCCGGATCGGCGGCGCCCATCAGTCCGATTTCCTCGCCGTAATAAATTACCGGCACCCCCGGAATGGTCATATTGAAGGCAGTAAAATTGGCCATCTTGCCATAACTGGAAGCCTGGGTGACCGCAGTTGGAGGATTATTAAAAGCTCGCTCGGTACCATTTTCGCTGAATGACACCTGTCCGTCGGCAAAACCCATGAACCGGCCCTGATCATGACTGGAGGTGATATTCCCCATCAGGTTAACCGGACCGAAAACCTCGGGATTATCGGCCATGATAGTACCCAGATGTGAGAAGTCGGCTTCATCGGCGCTGAAGGGCCCGCGGGCATTGAAATAAATGGCAAAATTGAACTGGGAATTCAATTCCCCGGGATTGACATAACTGGCGATCAATTCATCGGAGCCGAAGGATTCGCCGATCTGGTAGAAATCCTTTTCCGGGAAACGCTGCTTCATGGTGGCGGTGAGCTGGCGCCAGAATTTATGGGGCACGTGCTTCACGGCGTCCTGGCGAAAACCATCCAGATCGAAAGTCTCCAGCCACCAGATGGCATCATCCACCACCTGATCGATGGCTGCCGGGGCGGCGGGAAAATCGAAGGACGGAATGAATTCATCGAACCAGGTGGTGAGACGGGTTTCCTCGCTCCAGTTGCGAATGTTCACCGTTCCGTCCGGCAGGTACATGGAGCCAAACCATTCCGGGTGCTGTTGATTGTAAATATGATCTTCATGGACATGGTTGGAGACAAAATCCAGCAGGACTTTCATTCCCCGACCGTGAGCGGCCTGCACCAGTTCGGTAAAATCTTCCGCCGTGCCAAAGCGGGGGTCGATTTCCCGCGGGTGTACCGGCCAGTAGCCATGATAGCCGGTAAAACTGCGGTGCGGCGGGATCGATTCCACATAGGCGCCCTGCGGCTGACGATTAACGGGAAAAATCCACAGGGTGCTGATACCTAAGTCATCGAAATACCCTTCGTTGATTTTAGCCGTGATCCCCGCCAGGTCGCCGCCGTTAAAATCGGCCAGTGGATGCAATTCGGGTGCGCCCACCGGCATGTTATTGGCGGGATCACCATCGTTAAAACGATCCACCATCACGGAATAAATCGTGGCGAAATGCCAGTCGTCAGGCTCATTTTCCACCGCCAGGGGACGGCCGTTTTTAAGGATCGTATGATTTTCGGCGATTAGCCGCTGTTCGGCATCCAATCCCAGGATACGGACCAGTCCGTTATCCCAGCCGGAGGTATTAACAATCAGGCTGCCATCGGGTTGGGGATCGTATTCCATATCGGTCAGGGGAGTATTATCAACCAGCACTTGTATCAGCATGGGCAAAGCTCCGTCTTCCTCCGGTTGGTAGCTGTACTCCAGCCGTGAACCATGGGTTGTTTTCTTCACAAACCGCCCGCCGGATCGGGTCCGCTGATCGGACAAATCCAGAATGGAATTCCAGCCGCCAATATTATTCGAAATATAAATCGGATTGGCCGGATCGATCACCTCCTGCCGGTTAACCACAAATTTGTATTCATGCCGTTCCGGGCGCAGATAAACAGCGCGCTCCAACACGCTGTCGCCATCCACATCGGTGAGGGGCAGAGCTGTTCGGGACCAGTCATTGAAAGCGCCCATCACCACCACCAGCGTATCGCCGGGCTGGCGCTGCCAGGTGAAAGTGTGGCGAATCATCTTTTTCACCTTAACCATCAGCGAATAGGGCAGCCCGTCGGCGGTGAATGGTACAGTCAGCAGTCCGGTGGCGCTGTCCAGCGGACGGATATACAGACTGTCAACAGCGGCCACATAGCGAATATCAAGGTCGGGGTGACCGGTAACGGCAATCTGTGTGGCCGGAGATTTTTTATACACGGATAAATCAAAACCGCTGGTGATTCCCTGGCGAACGGTGAGGGTGGGAACCGGGTGCAGCAATTGCGGCATTTCACGGGCGCAACCGGCCAGCAGAAAAATTATTACTAACAGTAAATCTGTTCTTCTCATAGTCAATTCCATTACCGCCGCTTGCAGATGCCGGCGGCTGATCATTCTGTTTTTGATTAGCGCTGAAAGGCGTAATTTAGTAACTCCAATCAGAGTTAAGCATTAAAAGAGAAACAGTATGCACAGAAAATTGGTCATTCTGCTGGTCATCAGCACCCTGATGTTTTTCAATTGTAGCACAAGTCAAGAGGAAGTAATGCTGTCGTACGGAGCTTTTGTCAAAGGTAATTCCACCGAATTCAGATTATTAGCCCCTCGTTCCCACCAGGTTTACCTGGTCATTTTCGACTCACCGGAGGCGGAAACGGGAAAAGAATACCCGATGAAAAAAGACGCCGATGGCGTCTGGAAAATCACCCGCCGTAACACCGGCCCCGGTACTTTGTATGGCTACCGGCTGGAGGGTCCGCCGGAAATCAACGATCCGGAAATCATCGTGGCCGATCCCTACACAAAGGCGGCGGTGACCCAAAACAGCTACCGTCATGTGGCCAAATCGCTGGTGATCGATGACAGCTTTGACTGGGAAGGCGACCAGCCCCTGACGCTTAATCCCCGGGACGCCATCATCTACGAAATGCATGTCCGCGATTTAACCGCTCATCCTGCATCTGAGGCTGCCGATCCCGGCACCTACCAGGCGCTGGTTGATCCCGATCACCGCGGCGGCATTCGCCATATCAAAGAAATGGGTTTCAATGCGGTGGAACTGCTGCCGGCCCAGGATTTCGCCAACGTGGAAATCCCCTACCGCGACGAGTCGGCGCCCGTTTTCAACACCTGGAATCCCTACGCCCGCAATCACTGGGGCTATATGACCACCTTCTTTTTCGCCCCCGAAACCTATTACGCCAGCGATGGAACCGACCAACCGGGAGCGTGGAACGGCACTGACGGACGGGCGGTAACTGAATTCAAACAGATGGTAAAGGAATTCCACCGGGATGGCATCGCCGTTCTCATGGATGTGGTGTACAACCACGTTTCCAATTATGATTACCATCCGTTCAAGCATATTGACCGGGAGCGCTATTTTCGTTTGAATGAAGATGGCAGCTATATTGCCCAGAGTGGCTGTGGCAACGACACCCGCACCGAAGAACCGGCCATGCGCCAGCTCATTATCGAGAGCGTGAAGTACTGGATGACGGAATACCACATCGACGGCTTCCGTTTCGACCTGGCCCAGTTGATCGATAAAGAGACCTGCAAATTGATTCTGGAAGCAGCCCGCAAGATCAATCCCAACGTGATTATTATCGCCGAACCCTGGGGCGGCGGGTACGATCCCGATGGCTTCTCCGACATCGGCTGGGCAGCCTGGAACGACCAGTTTCGCAACGGAGTGAAAGGCCAGAATCCCCACGACGACCGGGGTTTCATCTTTGGCAAGTGGCAGGGAGCTAATGATCCCGCCTCCCTCCTGCGCTATGTCACCGGCTCACTGCGGGACAATGGCGGTCAATTTCTGGATGCGGCCCATTCCATCAATTATCTCGAATCGCATGACGACCATACTCTGGGGGATTTCATCCGCCTGGGGAGCGGCCGGGTGGCTGACGGGCAAATCATCGTTGATCCGGTGGATAACGCCCGTGTCACCGGTCGCCAACTGGCGCTTAATAAACTGGCGGCCCTGTTCCTGCTCACCAGCCAGGGACCGGTGATGATCCACGAAGGCCAGGAGTGGGCCCGCAGCAAGGTGGTGGCAGCCACTGACGCACCCGATGACCAGGTGGGGCAGATCGATCACAATTCCTATAATAAGGACAATACCACCAACTGGCTCAACTGGGATGAAAAAGACCTGAATCCCGAGCTGGTGAATTATTACCGGGGATTGATTCAATTGCGTAAAGAGCACCCCGCTTTTCGCCATAGCAACCAGGCGGAGTACCACTTTATCCTGCGGGATCATTTACCGGTGGTGAATTATATTTTGGGCGGACAATACTGTGTAGTATTAAACGGCCAGTCTGATCGTGAACTGGATTACACTTTACCCGAAGCAACTTGGCGAGTGCTGGCGGATGGTAAACGAGTTTATGATGGTGACGGCCCGCTGGTATCAAATACCGTCACCATTCCCGTTACTAGTGGCATGGTTTTAAAAACAGTGAAGAGTGATGAGTGACTGGTGATGAAGGACAAGGAACGACTAACGGAAAAGTACTGACGAGAGAAAAAAACGAAATGCAATTTTCTGTACCCAAGTCCTTTTGGGCTGGGTTGTGAGATAACATGCTGCCAGCAAGGCCGTTTACGGCCTTATGATTTAAGAACAAGGATTAACGAATGTTGATTATTGAAGTGATTTACCCAATACGTTCTTCACACTTCACAAATCGTTAATCCTTGATGGATATTCGATTCGACCCCTTCAGGGTCGTTGCATATGCCATCTTTTATCCGGCGGTTGCACCACCGGTTATTCACATTCAATCCCTTTGGGATTGGAATCAATAACCCGTCCTTTTTAACCTGCGAAACCCGAAGGGTGTAGTGGATTATGGCTGGGTAATAGACGAACACCATTCGGCACAGGTCGTTTTTAACTGACGTAACCTGCAGGGTGTAGTCAGTCACGGCTTTTTACGGAGACTGGAGACAGGAAACCGGAGAATGGATAAAACCCCGCAGGGGTGAAACTATTATAGTGAAGTGGTCGCCCTTTAGATTAACCCTGAAGGGGCGGAATAATAGTGGTTGGTTTATCGCCGGGTATAGAAACCAGGTAGTGGTTTCCATAGCCCGGCCCTTCAGGGTCGGGGAATAAATATGGAAAACCGGAAATCTTTAATACTGACCAAGGAGCACAGTTCACCAGTGATGAATTCACCGGTACATTGAAGAAATCCAAAATCAAAATCAGCATGGACGGAAAAGGCCGCTGGATGGACAATGTTTTCATTGAGAGGCTCTGGCGGAGCTTGAAGTATGAAGAAGTTTACCTCAAAGCCTATGAAACAGTGGCTGAAGCAAAAGCAGGAATTGGGAACTGGATCACCTTTTACAATCATGATAGAACCCATCAATCCCTTGACCGAAAAACTCCAGAAGAAGTATACTTCAATCAGCCAACAAATGAGTTGGCGGCATAATGAACGAAACCGCAGAGTTGACACTACACCTTAAAAGTGAAAAAAAGTGTCCAAACCTACGCCAAGGCTACGGTAGGCAGGCAGTCAATGGGGTCCACCTCAGTCATTGGTTTTGATCATGTCATACTCCTTTTTGAGATTTTGGTTAGAAACTTTCAACACAAAGACACTGAGAACACAAAGGCCACAAAGATGAGAATTGAAAATACTCCGCTACGCCTCAACTCCTCTGCCCCCCTGCTCCTCTGCTCCCATGCTCCTCTGCTCCCATGCTCTTAATTCTTTCTTCTATTCCGTGTCTTTCCGTGCATTCCGTGGTAATGTTTTTATCCATCTCCGATTACCAGTTTGTCGATGTCACCGAAGGTATCATAAGATGATGTGATAACCCGATCACCGGGCTGGAGGCCTTCCAATACTTCAAACATATCACTGTTCTGGCGTCCCAGACGGATGGGCTGCTTCACGGCATAGCTGCCGGATTCATCCACCAGATAAACCCACTGGCCGCCGGTTTTCTGGAAGAAACCACCCCGGTTTAACAGCAGGGCTTCCGCCGGATCACCCAGCTCCAGGCGGATGTGCTGGCTCTGGCCGCGGCGGATGCCTTCCGGTTCGGTTCCGGTAAACTCCATATCCACTTCAAAACGGCCGTTGATCACTTCCGGGTAAACCTTGCTCACCGTCAATTGGTACTGCTCACCGGCAAAGGTGAAGGTGCCGGTCTGGCCAATGGCTACACGTGAGATATAATATTCATCAACACGCACCCGCAGCTTGAAGCCGTCCAGCACATCGATCTGTCCCAACCGTTCACCCCTTACTTTGGACTCACCGATCTCTGCATTCAGGCTGGTAAGTTGTCCGGAAACGGGGGCGGTAATGGTCAGGT
>LSCG01000076.1 GCA_001577055.1 Fidelibacterota bacterium TCS56 | reverse complement strand
GATTAATCAGATTTATCAATGCCGGATTGGTGTGGATAAATTATCGATAATTCCGGTCCTTGCACCAATTCGACGGGTTTTGCACAATGTAATTCCGGATTTTATGCAATGCCATTTCATTGCGGACAATATGTTCATAATAATTACGTTGCCATAATTTTCCGTCAAATGGTTTCCACCCCAATTGTTTCACATTGCGGATATATTCATTGGTTGTCATGGTTTTAAACCATTGGATAACCCGCGGTAGGGGCGAACCTCCGTGTTCGCCCCTATCCGCGTGTTCGCCCCTATCCGCATGTTCGCCCCTACCGCCACCGTGATGTGGTTCATCACCGGTGGGATGGGCGGCATCACCGGCGGGATGGGCGGCATCACCGGCGGGATGGGCGGCATCACCGGCGTAGGGGCAGACACGGAGGTCTGCCCCTACGTTACCGATATTTTTAATGATGAAATGCATGTGGTTGGGCATTATTATGCGGGTATCACATTTGATATCGGCAAATTTATTTGGCAATTCAAAATACCATTTTTCGACCATTTGCCCGGCGGCATTCAAAACCATTTTGTGATTTATGATTTCTCCGAAATAATGATCGCGGTTATGGGTGCAAATGGTGATATAATAAATACCGGGCTGTGAATAATCGTATCCCTGCAATCGGATTGATCGGCGATGATGGATTTTCTTGTTATACGCCAAATATCCCTTTCAAATCATTTGATTGGCATATCATAAATTTAATTCCGCGCCTGCCAGCCGCACCATCTCCCGCAACAGGTCGGCAAACTGAACCTTTACCCGATCGGCGGTTTCGATGACTTCATCATGGGTCAGGGGCTGGTCGGAGATTCCGGCCGCAAAATTGGTCAGGCAGGAGATGCCCAGCGCCGGTATGTCCAGGTCGGCCGCTGCCTGGAGTTCGGGAACGGTACTCATACCCACTGCATCGGCACCCAGGGAAGAGAAATATTTAATTTCCTCCGGCGTCTCGTAGCCCGGTCCCAATGTCCAACAATAGACACCTTCAGCTAATTCTACCTTTGTAATCCCGGCAGCCTGATGAGCCAGCGCCAGCAACTGCGGGGAATGGAATGGCGCTCCCGTAACCGGTTGGGGATCGCCGATACCGTGGCGAAAAGTACCATCCATGTGGCCGTGGATGGCCATGAGCGTACCGGGCGGCAGTTTGCGGCTGGTGGACCCGGCGGCGTTGGTTATAATCAGGGCCCGTACGCCCAAATGGGCAAACAACTGGATCGGCAGGGTTACGGTGTTAAAATCATGGCCTTCATAAAAATGGAAGCGACCTTTGGCGCAAACCAGGGGAATCTCATCGAGGCGACCAAAAACCAGTTGGCCGGCATGACCTTCAACCGTGGGTTTTGGATAGCCGGGGATATCACGGTAGGCGATCGTCGAGGCATCATCCAAGCCATCGGCGAAATCGCCTAATCCCGAGCCCAGTACAATTGCAATTCCCGGCTCCCCCGGGTGATGATCATTTATATAATCCGTCATTTCACTCAGGTTATATCGCATATTAATCCCTCGGTTGATTTTCAGTCGCCAGTTGACCGCACCCGGCCTTGATACCCGTCCCTTTACTCCAGCGCACGGTAACGGTAAAAGGGGCATTGTAAAGTAATTCGGTAAAGGCCTCAATCGTGTCGTCTGTTGGCCGTCGATAGGGACCGTTAATCTCATTATAGGGTATCAGGTTAACCTTGCAGGGCAGGCCGTCGATTTTATCCACCAGGCGGCGGGCGGAGTCCGCATCGTCGTTGATGCCGGCCAGCAGCACATATTCAAAAGTGGGACGGTTGCGGGTGGCTTGATAATAATCACTGACGGCCGCCAGTAGTTCCGGCAGGGGAAATTCTCGGGCAATGGGCATAATGCGCTGGCGGGTTGGTTGATCACTGGCATTCAGACTGATGGCCAGCTTAAAACGCTGGCGCTCGGCGGTAAAGCGGCGGATCGCCGGAATAATCCCCACCGTGGAGATGGTAATCTTGCGGGCCCCCAGGTTGATGCCATCCTGCCCGTTAAGCAGGTGAGCGGCGTCAACAACCCGCTGGTAATTGAGAAAAGGTTCACCCATACCCATGAAAACCACATTGGTAATCCGCCGCCGCTCCCGGCGCTGGAGCAGGAGAAACTGGTCGATGATTTCACCCACCGACAAATTACGGTGAAACCCCATTTGCGCCGTGGCACAGAACTGGCAATCCAGTTTACAGCCCACCTGGGTGGACAGACAGACCGTTACACGCCCACCCTCGTGCATCAAGACTGATTCGATAAAATTACCGTCGTGAGTCTGAAACAGCAGTTTGGTGGTGGAACCATCATCTGAGACGGTCAAACGGTGCTGTGTCAGACTGTTGATAGCGGCATTCTCTGCCAGCCAGGCCCGGAAGGATTTGGGGATATTGGTCATGGCGTCGAAATCGGCCACCTGCTTGGTATACAGCCAGTAATAAAGTTGCTCGGCCCGGTATCGCGGTTGATCCACCACGCGGCAGAATTCAACCAGATCGGCCAGGCTGAGACCGGCCAGGCCGGATTTATCCGATAGATTGGATTTGTTCGCCAGATTAGTATTCTTGGTAGCCATCAATGCGGGAGATATTACAAAAATCTATTGTCGGTCTATACCGAAAATCGGCGGTACTCGGACTAAGTTACTGGCGTTCCGCCCACCAGGCGGCATTGGTCGAGGCCGTGGGCCAGCCCGGTTTTTCAATCATCACCCCGTAGCGTCCGTTGGCATACCCGGAATCGCGAAACGTGCCGCGCAGCCAGCCACTGATGGTAAATCCCTGGTACTCTCCGGATAATTGCGCTTCAATATTGCCGTCGGGATTAACCTGCCCGGCGATGATGATATCCTGAATCATCAGCGGTCCGCCCAGCATGGTGAAATCGACGATCATGGTGCCGTTGAGCACAAATACACCGAATTGCTCCACGATATCAAAACCGAAAGGCCGGGTGAGGGTTTCCCCTTCCCAGCGACCGGTGATACCGGCATCGGCCATGGGCAAATAGGTTATCCGCTTGGTGCGGGTGGCATAGAGATTATTATTATTGTTAATGGCTTTGACTAAAAAAGTATTCGCCCCCAAGTCCAAATACACCACTTCCGCAAAACGGCCGTTGGCCGCATAAGAAACCGTATCGCTGTTGATCAAGAGGGTGGCATCCATGCCGGCAGTGATATTACCGGCCACGGTTGAGCTGTCCTGGAAAACCAATTGCATTAGGGGCGGGTCAACGATCAGGTCCGGCGGGAGCTGGGGCGAACTGACGTCAATGGTAATAGTATCGCTGGTAAGCTCGAGATAGGTGGCCCAGATTTGGGCCTGCCCCGGAGAGACCCCTGCCACCTCACCGGCTGATACGGTGACCACAT
This sequence comes from Fidelibacterota bacterium TCS56, assembly GCA_001577055.1. Taxonomy (GTDB): domain Bacteria; phylum Fidelibacterota; class Marinisomatia; order Marinisomatales; family TCS56; genus TCS56. The sequence continues at coordinate 5,626 of LSCG01000076.1, read as the reverse complement.
CTTCGTTGGACGAATGCCAGTCGGCCTGAGAAGCGGAAAGGCGGTCAATGGTGGTGTCTGTGGTCAAATACGTAAAAACGGCTTCGGTCAACACCCCGTTATTAGTGACCTTGGCTTCCACGGTTTCGGTGAAGATACCATTTAGCTTGATATTTTGGGATTTTCCGGTGAGCAGCAGCATGGTGTCACTCTCCGCCGTCAGATAAATTGCCACCGGGTCACCCAGCTCTTCATCAGGCTCGGTCACCGGTTCGCAGGAGCCGAAAAAGATCATTAAAATGATCGGCAAAATGGTGCAGAAAAGCAATTGCTTCTTCATAACATCACTCCGATTCCCAGGGAAAACACCCAGCCACCGGTATTCACTTTTTTACCGGCGTTATCAATTTCCAGTGGTAAATAATAATAGCAGACTTCGCCACTCAGGTGGATGCCCAGCAACATGGGCCGGTAAAATCCGGCGGCCACCAGTCCACCGCGAATATCATCTTCCTGAAAATGTGAATACAGGGGGTCATCTGCGTAACCACCGCCCTGAATAGTCTCTTCGATTGTGACAATTGCCAGACCGACTTCAGCATAGGCCGAACCTTCATAGGTGCGAAGCCCCAGTGACATGATTTCCTGCTGCCAGTGGGCCATTCCTTCCAGCGGTGCACCTTTGATAATCGGCTCACCCCATTCTTTAAATAAAACGTAACGTGCCGTCAGAAATGATTGGCTGGCACCGAAACCGGCGGCCAGGGTGGGAAATGGTTCATCCTGCCGGTAAATTTTCTTGAATGAGTCCAGTGATGACCGCAATGAGCCGGCCCGGATTTCCATCAACAGATTACCGTCGGCCGGTGACGCGCAAAACAGCAGTGAAGACAAAATAAAAAATATGATCGTGTTTTTTAAACCAATCAGAATGACACCCTTCGTAAACGAGTGGATTAATCCGATTTTAATTCCGCTAACCGGTAAAAACCAGTGATTATTCAATTATGTGACAAATGTCATATCCGAGGTGCCGATATTCTTTCCACTGTAAGTAATCCAATTTGGGAAATCGGCGGAAAGGGGATAATTTCGGCACGCTTTTTATAGCCCGTTTGCGCCAGTAGCTCAATTGGCAGAGCAGTTGACTCTTAATCAATTGGTTGGGGGTTCGATTCCTCCCTGGCGTACATAGCCATCGCCTGCGGTGGCTTTTTTTACGCTGCCCCTTTTATTCTGATGCGGATCAGGAAAATTCTCCACTACTAGTAAATCGAATGATAAATTCTTTCGGTCTGTAAAATAAATAACCTGATCCAAATGAATAATAAGCTCATCCTGCCCCTGATTGTCACTGTATTTTTCACCGTTTTACCGGCTTCTGATTCACTGGCACTGGCGGTTGACAAAATTTTTATCAACGACGAAAAGGCCGCCATATTACCAAACGGCCTGTCGGCCACGATATTCGGGCGGCGCTGGTCCTACCGGGTTAGCATGGATCAGGCTGACTATCTGCCCCGGTCCGTCTGGTCAATATCCCTGCTCCAACGCCGTGGAGGTTCCACCGGACGATGGGGTGCCGCGCTGGCTCTGAGTCCCGATGCCACCACCAACGATCCTGATTTAGGGGACCACCTGGACCAATTGATCCTGCGCAGTGAGCTGCAAGTCGGTGATTTGCATTTCCAATTGACACCGTGGCTGGCCATCCGGGCGGTGGGGCGACTGGGGCTGGTCTCAGAAATATTGCACAATAATTTTCATCGTGGGTTGGTCCGAATACCGCTCACGGTAAACACGAAATCGGCGCGCTGGCAATTCAGCGCTGGCATCGAACTGGTGGCTTTAGGTGGTCAAAAACCGGAACTGATGCATCCCCGGTTGACCGTTACATATCTATTGTTGATAAAGAATTTTTATCCTGAACTACCCTGATAGCCGGTGATGTTGTCGGGATGATAAAAACCGCCGCCAACAAACGATTCGTTAGTCAGAAAACGGATGCAAAAAAACTCCCGCATAAAGGAAGTCCCCTTTAAAGGCTAAAAATGAAATTTACTTAGGCAGGGTCAGGTAAAAAATATTGCCCTGTGGTTTATTGGGCAGGACCCCCACTTGGCCGTTATGCGCTTCGGCAATCCGTTTAACAATCGCCAGTCCCAAACCGCGTCCTTTGGTTTTTCCTTTCTCCAGTCGTACCCCGCGATTAAAAACCAGCGGCGATTTCTCAGGTGGAATGGTGGGACCATAATCGATGAAATCCACCACCAGTTGGTCGATTTCCTTGCGGATTTTCACATCCAGGCGTTTCCCATCAGGCGAATACTTAATGGCATTGCTGATATAATTTTTAATTGATCGGGGATTTTTGCCGCATAGGTTGGCAATAGCAGACCGTTTTCACCATGTTTAACCAGCGAGCGAAAACCATCGAAATCAGATACCAGCGGAACACATCCGTGACTCTGGGCTTCCGGAATAACCAGTCCAAAGGTCTCCTGATAATTATCCACAGGCATGAATAACACCTGACTGGTTTGATACAGGTGTGATTTATCTTCATCACTGATATCGACTTTAATTTCAACGCCCAGCGGACCCAGTATTCTTTGCAGTAAAGTAATATAACTCCGGTTATCGCCCCCGCCGGCAATTACGAATTTGAATTTTTCCGGATTCTTCAGTTGTCTGATCAACGGTTCCAGAACCAGCAGACCGGCTTTCGTCTGCCAGTCCAGCCGCCCCAGGGTCAACACCTGTAATTTGTCGCCGGTAATTTTCTGCCGGGCCTGTGACGGTTGACTCTCAAACGGCAGTGGGAATAAATAGCAACCGGGTCCGGATAACGTTTGTCTTAATGTCGATCGTGCTGAATCCAGTAATTTTCCCACTACGGCCACAGCGCTGGGTGAAGTACACAAAACTCCGTCTTCCGGCCGGGGACCGGCATTCAGAATGCGCATGATATCGGCAGTATAACGCTGGTAACTCAGGCTGTGGGTCCAGCCGTACACCGGACAATCCAATCCCTGCCTGTTGCGGAAATCGATCCATTCCGGGTAAGTGGCCACAAAATCAGAACAGAAGATTGCGGCCGGCGGATTTGCTCTGATATTGTCAATCAATTGACTCAGCGACGCACAGCTCACAATTTTTCCACCGGCAAACCAGGTTGATGCGCAAAAGCCGCCGCTGGCAGAGTGGTGATCACCCGCTTCACTGATTGGGCGGTGATAATTGCCTTCAGCAGACTGCGATTGGCCACCGCCCGGCCGAAAAACCCGCTTCCATCCAGCGAAAAAGCGTCACCCAATAATATGTTATGTTGTGCTGTCGCCACAGTTATTCAAATTGGTGTAATCATCCTTGGTAAAATGTGCAATAACCATGCCCATGGCGGCGATTACGATTTGAGGGTCAGGATCAATTCGTGGTAGATTGCTCATGTCTATTATGCAATCGGAGGGAAAGAAATGAAATACCACGAAGGTGAACTGCTGATCAAAATCACCGGCTTGGAGCAAACCGCCGACCAGTTGGGAATCAAACCGACCACCGAACTAGATACGGTAGATGCCTATCGCCACCTTAACCGGGTAAGCGCCCTGCTGGAAGACATCGGGATTGACTTCGATGAAATGAGCGCCTTTTTCGATGATCTGGCCCAGGCGATACATGAAGAATACAACCGGTTGCCCCGGGAAGAAAATTATCCCGAAATGTCATTACCGGCTTATGATCGCTGGTTCCGGGAAATCCTTGAAGCCGTCCGGATTGCCCATGTGAATTTTCATGAAACCAGGCTGGCGCAGTTACAGGCCCTGGAAATCAATGCGGAAAAATTTATTGACAAAACCACCAATACTTATGCGGGGGAAAAAGATGAAACCGGAAAATAATGAACCGACCACGGAGCTATTAGGGGGAATGCTGGATGATTTTGCCAAAAACTGGCTGGCCCACGACGGACTCTGGTTTCAGGCGGTGGAGCAAAAGTATGGCATGGAAGCGGCCATCGAATGTGACCGTGAAGCCTGGCGGATTTTTACTGTAATCGAGGCCAAACGAATCATGAAACGCCATGGAATTGAGCCCGGCAGCGGTCTGGCCGGACTTAAAAAAGCTTTGGGTTATCGCCTCTATGCCCGGCTGAATCGCCAGGAAATTATAGATGAAACTGAGCATTCCTTTGTCTTTTACATGAATGCCTGCCGGGTGCAGACCGCCCGGGAACGGAAAGGGCTGGATGATTTCCCCTGCAAATCGGTGGGGATCGTGGAATACCGTGAATTTGCCCGCACCATCGATGAGCGCATCACCACCGAGTGCCTGGCCTGCCCTCCGGACGACCACCCGCCGGAATTTCACTGCGCCTGGCGGTTTATGTTGGGAGAATAATAGAAAAATTTGCAGCTATTAGTCCGGCAGTTTCAGGAAACGCTTCCGGAACCATAAATCAAACATGGGATCGATGAAGCCCAGGTTACCATTCTGCTGATACAATATTTCAAGATCAATCAGACGCCGTTTATTTTTTGTGACATTAGCCGATGTGCCCAGTTTGAATTCCATCATCCTATCCACTGATGACAAACCATTTGTGTAGCCCCGGGCCACGGCACTGAGAAATCGCAACTGGGTGTTACTAAATTGCTCCACTTCCCGCTCGAAGAAAATGGATTGGGTTGTCAATATTTCATCCAAAGCATCGGCAATAATCGGTTTCGTGACTGTGCCCGGAGTCCGCAACCAAATGAAATGAGATAATTGCTGGGTATAATACGGGTGTCCGCAGGTCAATTCAACAATCTCTGCCGCATTGGCTTCAGTGATTTTTTTCTTTCCCTGTGCGAAACGTTCAATTAAGAATGGTATCCAGTGTCGTGCATCAATCAGTTGGAGCGGCAACAGTTCGCCAAATTTGTACAGCGGTTTTGATCGATGCTCAAACAAATCATAAAGCATAGTGCGCTTACTACCATACAGCACATATACAACCTGCTGGTGGTGTTGCCCGGCGGATCGCAGGATTTGCTGAAATTGAGTGGGAGAATCAAAGAAGGTAATATTCTGGAATTCATCCAGACAAACCAACACTTTCAGTCCTTTTTCCTCGGCGATCTTTTGAGGCAGATTTAAAATATCAATTGCCGATTGCGGCTGACTTTTCACATCCAGACTAATCTGAAATTCTGTTTGCGGATCAATGCCGATTGAAATTTTCGGCACGAATTTCCCCAACAACGATTTGGCGGTATTTATCCAATCGTCAAGCTTATCAGAAGTAGCTTTGATAACAACCTGGGCATAGTGATTATAAAATTCCTCTTCACTGCGAATCTGGAATAAATCAATCTGGATAACCTTATTTGCAGGATTCTGTCCGGCAATTTTATCGGCGGCATGTTTTACCAGTGATGATTTCCCCCACCGGCGCGGCGAGATAATAATCGTATTTATGCCACTCTCAAAATTGGCAATCAGCTTGGCAGTTTCATCAATGCGGTCGGTGAAGGCTGGTTCACTGGTGATTTTGCCATAGATAAACGGGGATTGCATGGCGTAATATACATAACACACCCGACTTACCAAAGAGTAACTTACTCTACAGTAACTTACCATGTGGTTAGTTACCATGCGGTAA
>LSCG01000074.1 GCA_001577055.1 Fidelibacterota bacterium TCS56 | reverse complement strand
CAACCTGTGCCGACCATCTTTCATTCCAGGGCGGGGGCTGCTGGCCCCATTATGTGCCGGCTATTTGTGATGAAATAAACGGCCGGGCCGAATTTCTTACGGCTTACGCCGGTGAACCCTACGAAGACCAGGGCCGTTTCCAGTCCCTGTTCGAATACCAGAGTCTTATGGCCGAGCTGCTGGATGTGGATGTGGTGAATGTTCCCAATTTCGATTGGAGCCAGGCCGCTTCCACCAGTCTGCGCATGACGGGACGAATAACCGGGCGTAAAATTGCCCTGGTTTCCGAATGGACCGGCCCTGAACGCCTGGCCATGATCAGAAATTATTTAGAACCGGTGATGGAAGTGGTCACCTTTGATCACGACCCTGACACCGGGCAAATTAATCTGGAGCATTTGAAATCCCTGCTCACCACTGAAGTGGCCGGGGTATATTATGAAGCCCCCAGTTTTCTGGGGCACCTTGAGGAACACGGCCGGGAAATCGCTGATTTGACCCACGCCGCCGGGGCCTTACTGGTTGTGGGGGTTGATCCAAGTTCCCTGGGCGTTATTAATCCACCTAGTCGTTGCGGCGCCGACATAACATGCGGAGACATTCAACCATTGGGGATGCATCTTAATTATGGCGGCGCTCTGGGTGGTTTTATTGGTACCAGGGACGATGAAAAAATCGTCAGCGAATACCCTTCTCGATTATTTGGTATTACCAAAACTACCGAAGATGGTGAGTATGGTTTTGGTGACGTTCTCTATGATCGAACCTCCTTTGGCGACCGGGAAAACAGTAAGGAATATGTGGGTACGGCAGCGGCCCTGTGGGGCATAACCGCCGGGGTTTACCTTTCGCTCATGGGTCCCAAGGGCATGGTCGAACTGGGGCAGAATATTTTGCAGACTTCACTTTATGCTCAGCAGCGGCTGAATACCCTGCCAAGCGTCAAATCTCCCTTGTTCGTGGCCGCGCATTTCAAGGAATTCGTGGTCGATTTTTCCGATACGGGAAAATCGGTGCAGGCGATTAACGTCGCCCTCCTGGAGAGGGGAATCTTCGGCGGGAAAGATTTAAGCGCCGATTTTCCCCGTTTTGGACAGGCCGCCCTGTATTGCTTCACCGAAATCCACACCAAGGCCGATATCGATGAACTGGTCAATCATTTAACCGAAATTTTAAACGGATGATGGGAGGATTCATGGACAAACGCTTTGCACGACAGACCCGCAAATTCCATCAGGCCAAATGGGACGAAGAAATCATTTTTGAATTGCACAACCCTGGCGAACGGGGCGTGATGGTGCCGGCAGTGGAGAAAGGCATCTCCGATAGGGTGGGCGACGGACTTTCCAGTCTGCCTGCTTCCCTGCGGCGGGACACAGCGCCGTCCCTGCCGGAAGTGGGACAGATGCGCGTACTGAAACATTTCCTGCGTCTGTCACAGCAGACCTTGGGCGCCGATCTGAATATTGATATCGGCCAGGGCACCTGTACTATTAAATACAATCCTAAAATTAATAAGCATCTGGCCGGTTTGCCGCAGGTGACGGAAATCCATCCCTGGCAGGATGAATCCACTGTGCAGGGTGCCTTGGAAATCACCAACAACCTGGATACCTACCTGCGAGCCATCTCTGGCCTGGATTATTTCTCTTTCCAGCCACCGTCCGGTTCTGCTGCCATTTTCACCATGGCCTCCATCGTAGAGAAGTATCATCGGGTCCGTGGCGAACAAGACCAGCGTGATGAAATAATCACCACGATTTTCAGTCACCCCTCCGATTATTCAGCCGTGGCGGTAAAGGGCTACAAGGTCATCAATCTGCAACAGAATGAGGACGGTCTTCCCGACCTGGATGCGCTGAAAGCGGCGGTGTCCGAGCGGACCGCAGCCTTGTTTATCACCAATCCCGAGGATACAGGTATTTTCAATCCGTTGATCAGGGAATTTACCAGGGTGGTCCACGAGGCCGGGGCCCTCTGCTGCTACGACCAGGCCAATGCCAATGGCGTTCTGGGCATAACCAGGGCCCGGGAGGCGGATTTTGACATGTGCTTCTTCAACCTCCATAAGACATTCTCCACGCCCCATGGCTGTGGCGGACCGGGAACCGGTGCAATTGGTGTAACCGCCGAATTACGGGATTATATGCCGGTCCCGCTGGTAGTCAAATCAGATGATGGCTACCAGCTAGACTATGATCTACCCCATACCATTGGAAAAGTGCGCAGTTTTTATGGCATCTTCCCGGTGATATTAAAAGCCTATTGCTGGGTACGGGCCATGGGTGCCAGAGGATTGCTTGAGGCGGCCCGTGTGGCAGTCCTCAATAATAATTACCTGCTGAATCGCATTCGTCAGATTCGTGGTGCCAGCGCTCCTTACGCGGAAGGCTGCCACCGCATCGAACAGGTCCGGTACTCCTGGGAGCAACTGACTGATGAAACCGGTGTGGGCACGGAAGACGTAACCGCCCGCATGGCCGATTTCGGTTTTCATCTCTGGTCCAGCCATCATCCCTTTGTGGTACCGGAGCCATTCACTATCGAGCCTACTGAATCCTATTCCAAACTGGAACTGGATGAATATCTATCCGGTTTGGAGCAAATCTCCAATGAGGCTTATAACAAACCGGAATTAGTTACTGCAGCGCCCCACAATAGTGTGATCCATCGCGTTGACCACAGCACACTGGATGATCCGGAAAAATGGGCCATCACCTGGCGCTCCTTCCTGAAGAAGCGTCCCGGCGAACAATTGGACCGCAAAGGAAAATGAGCTCCGGCCCCACCATCGGAGTATTGGTAAATCCCATTGCCGGTATGGGCGGTCGGGTTGGCTTGAAGGGCACTGACGGACCGGACATCCTGGCCCGCGCCCGTGTGCTGGGAGCTGTTCCGGTGGCCGGGCTGCGTGCACAAATCACCTTGAAAGAGTTGGCTGCCAAGATCCAGGGATTGCAAGTGAAATCCCCGCCAGGAGATATGGGTGAGTCGGTGGTCCGGGAGGTGGGACTTGAGCCGGAGATCGTAGGTACAAGCAGATATAAATCTACCACCAGCGAGGATACAATCAGGCTGGCCCGTCAATTGGCAGATGAGGGGGTTGACCTGCTGTTGTTTGCCGGTGGCGACGGCACCGCCCGCGATATGGTCAGCGCCATCGGTGGAAATCAACCGGTTCTGGGCATCCCTGCCGGTGTGAAAATTCATTCGGCCGTTTACGCCAAAACACCATTGAGTGCCGCTGCCCTGGCCAAGCGCTTTTTGAATGGGGGTGGTCGAAACTGCCAGGACGCTGAAGTTCTGGATATCGATGAGAATAATTATCGCCAGGGTCGATTGAATACCAGACTGTACGGTTATCTGAAAATACCGGCAGATCGACGCTTGACCCAGGGTTTGAAAGCCGGCAGTCCGGCCAGTGACCGCAGCGATCAGCAGGGGATTGCCGAAGCGGTGGCCGCCGATTTCGATCGTGAATACAGTTATATCATCGGACCCGGCAGTACCACTAATGCCATTCTCAATTACCTGGGTCTACCTGCCACGCTGTTGGGGGTTGATCTATTACACAGTCAACAGATTGTGGAATGCGATTTGAATGAATCGGAGTTACTGGAATCAACGGCGGGGAAAAATGTGAAAATCATTGTGACTCCCATTGGCGGACAGGGATTCATTTTTGGCCGGGGCAATCAGCAGATCAGTCCGGCGATACTGCGACAGGTGGGGAAGGACAATCTGATGGTAATTGCCACCAAGCGCAAGATTTTGGATTTGAAGGGCCGCAGCCTGTTGATCGATACCGGTGACACAGAACTGGATCACCAGATGGCAGGCTATTATAAAATCATTACCAGCTATAATGACCGGATAGTTTACAAGGTAGAGTGCGGGTAGGTCCCGTGGATTTAAAACCACTAAACCAGAATATGGGCAGGGAATCGCTATGGAAGCATACCACAGGATTTTTATTGCAATCGGAAGCGTGATTCTAATGGCGGGTACGGCAATGGCAACCGCCAATGATTGGGAAAATCCGGCAGTAGTGGGCATTAATAAGGAACCGGGCCACACTGAGAATATTGATTATGCCACATTTGAGGAAGCCCAGGCCGGCAATTGGGAGCAGGCTTCCAGTCTTATCAAACTCGATGGTAAGTGGAAATTTCACTGGGCACCCAAGCCGGCGGAAAAGGCTGAAGATTTTTATCTGCCTGCGTATGATGTGAAAAACTGGAATGAAATAAATGTACCGGGGAGTTGGGAGCTGCAGGGTTATGGTGTGCCCCGTTATCTGGATGAAGAATATCCCTTTGACCCTACACCACCAGGTCACGATCCGGAAAATAATCCGGTGGGTTCCTATCGCCGGGATTTCACTATCCCGGCTGAATGGTCCGGTCAGTCCATCTTTCTTCATTTTGCTGCCATCCGTTCTGCCGCCTATGTGTGGGTTAACGGTAGGATGGTGGGCTATACCCAGGGGAGTAAAACCCCCTCCGAATTCGATGTGACCGATTATGTGACAACCGGAGAGAATGTGGTGGCAGTTCAGGTTTATCGATTCAGTGATGGCTCCTATCTGGAAGGGCAGGATGCCTGGCGCATCAGCGGACTTGAGCGGGAAGTGTTTGTGTACGCCAAACCACCGGTAAATATACATGATTATTTTGTGCGTGCCGACCTGGATGAGCATTACCGGGATGGTCTTTTTGCTGTGGATGTAAAGCTCCGTAACCGTAATCGGGTGGAGGGAACGGCCACCGTAACACTTACTTTGCTGGATGGGGAACAGGTTATCTGGACCGCCAATCAGTCGCAGGAACTGGCAGGTAAACCTGAGATTGATCTGGCTTTCGGCGGAACAATTACCAACCCGGAAAAATGGACTGCGGAAACCCCCAGTCTTTATCGTTTGGTCCTGAAATTGAACGGGCCAAATGGGGAGGAGGAGTTTCTCTCCTGCCGTACCGGATTTCGGAAAATCGAGATCAAAGATGGCAAGCTCCATGTCAATGGTGTACCGATTTATGTAAAGGGTGTGAACCGTTGTGAAACGCATCCGGACCACGGCCGCCACACACCACTGGAATCCATGATAAAAGATATTGAGCTGATGAAACAATTCAATATCAATGCCGTGCGCACCAGTCATTATCCCAACGATCCCCGCTGGTACGATCTCTGCGATGAATATGGCCTCTATGTAGTGGATGAGGCTAACATCGAGACCCATGGTATCCAGTTTCATCCCGAAGGTATCAGCTATCTCAGTGATCACCCCGAATGGGAACATGCTTACCTGGAGCGCACCCAGCGTATGCTGGAAAGGGACAAGAACCACCCGTCGATTATTATCTGGTCTATGGGTAACGAAGCGGGGGATGGTCGCAATTTCGTCAATAATTATCGCTGGCTGAAGCAGCGTGATCCCGCCCGTCCGGTGATGTACCAGCCGGCCTGGTGGGAAGAACATACCGATATCATTTGTCCCATGTATCGTGATATCTGGTTCCTGGAGCGCTACCACGACTACGACCCCGAGCGACCATTTATTTTCTGTGAGTATTCCCATGCAATGGGTAACGCCATTGGTAATCTACAGGATTACTGGGATGTCTTTGAAAAATATCCTAACCTGCAGGGCGGGTTCATCTGGGACTGGGTGGATCAGACCTTCCGTCAGACTGGTGAGGATGGCGTGGAATTCTGGGCCTACGGTGGTGATATGGGGGATGCAAAGCTGAACAACGATTCATCTTTCTGTGCCAACGGACTGGTCCACGCCGACCGGGAAATCAAGCCTCATATCTGGGAGGTGAAAAAAGTTTATCAGAACATCGGGTTTGCCGTCGCTGATTTGAAAAAAGGTCGGTTCACCATCGAGAATAAATTTGCTTTCACAAATCTGTCCCAATATGATTTCGGCTGGGTGCTGGAATCCAATGGTGAGGCCATCAAATCGGGTATGCTGGCGACCATTGATTTAGCGCCGGGTCAAAAGACTGCCGTGCGGATTAAACTGCCACGGAAAGGACCGGCGGCCGGCGAAGAGTGGTTGCTGAAAATTGAGGCCAAAACCCGGAAGGCTACCCTTGGAGTTCCTGCCGGCCATTTGATTGCTTGGGGACAATTTCCCATTGGCAAGACTCCGGCAACACCACTTGATCTTACCGGTGTACCGCCGCTGAAGCTGGAACAGGACGACAGTACAGCAGTCATTTCCGGCTATGAATTCAAAATCAAGTTCGATAAGAAACAGGGGCAAATAGTTGATTGGACTTATCAGGACCAGCCGATGATTGCCAGTGGTCCACAACCCAATTTCTGGCGCGGCGGTGTGGACAGTGACGTAGCCAACTGGAATCAGCTGCATTTGCGAGCCGCTCCCTGGAAGACAGCAGGTCCCGATCAGGAAATTTCACGCTTCAAGATTTACCATCCCAAACCAGCCTTGGTTAAAGTGGAGGTTTTCTCATCCCTGCTGGAAGGGAAGGCTCGCTACCGGACGACCTACCTGATTTATGGCAGTGGCGATGTTGAAATAAAAAATTATTTTTCACCCCGGGAAGAAACCCTGCCGGCCCTGCCCCGCTTCGGGATGGCTCTGCGCCTGCCGGATGAATTCACCAAAGTGGAGTGGTTCGGTCGCGGTCCCCACGAAAGCTATTGGGACCGCAAAACCGGCGCGGCGGTGACCCGCCATAGCGGCTTGATCGATGATCAGTTTTTCCGCTATGTGCGTCCACAGGAAACGGGAAACAAGACCGATGTGCGCTGGCTGTCCGTGAGCCGCGATGACGGCTTTGGACTGCTGGCCGTTGGCGCTCCCTATCTCAGCGCCAGTGTGTATCCCTTCGAGAATTCAGAGCTGAATTATGTGGAAGGTGGTCAGCGACACGGAAGTGAGCTGAAGCGAACCGATATCGTCACCCTCAATCTGGATTGGAAACAGATGGGCGTCGGAGGCGACAACGCCTGGGGCGCTCGACCCCATGCCAAATACACGCTTTATATGCGCGACTATAGCTATCGTTTCCGCCTGCGACCATACGGTCCCCAGGATGATCCGGAAGGATTGCGCAGTTACCGCCTGCCGTGCAGTTGTGGGGGTAAATAATGCAAAGTAAATACGCGCTATCTTTAATTTTGTCAGCCATTCTCGTGGTTGCGGTGATCGGCCATTTTGGCTGTGAGGCCACTGCCGGCGCTGCCTCCGAATTTTATCCCACCGATTTTCCCAATGTGCTGGATATTCACAACATCCCTGTCACTGCCGATGACCGGTCAACCTTCTGTCATAGTGATCAGGGGGCCTGGTTTGGTTTTGGTCTGCCTCCAATTGATGACTCCAAAGCAATTGGTGCTTTTGCCGGACCGTTTCTTATGAGTCACGGTCAGTGGCTGTCACCGGCCTTGCTTCAATTGCAGTTAAAAGATGGTAAGGGAAATACCATTGACCTGGGTACTGCCACCGATTTTTCCGCCACTTATTATCCCGGTCGCCTGGAACAGGAGTTTTCATTAAACGGACTTAACGTGAAGCTGGAATTGATTTTTGCCAGCCAGACCACGGCCTATGCCCGTTTGAAAGTCACCAATCTGACCAGCCAACCGCTGACTTTTACTCCCGGTTGTCGGGGAATGGTCTTCGATGCGAAACAGAAGATCAAACGGCAGAATGATGTGGTGGTAATCCCCCTGGAGAACAAAGAGAAATTTGTCCTGCGGTTTCTGGCCGATGAAGGATTGATTATTGATATAGGGAAGGAAAAATACTCTGCCTGGTTGAATGAATCAGTGACCCTGGGACCGGGAATGGAATCAAAAATGGCGGTAGGGCTGTCACAGGAGGATGGCGCTGCGGAACCATTGGTATCAAGTAAAAATGACATTGAAAAGGCTTTTGCCAACAATATCACCCGTTGGACCAATTATCTTAATTCAGCCCTGGAATCCACGGCACCATGGCGAAATGATACCCAATATCAACGGGTGGCGGTGAAGGCGCTCGTGACCCTGATCAATAATTGGAAAGGTCCCCGGGGCGACCTCCATTTCGGTGGTCTGTTCCCCTCGTATGCCATCTGGTATTTCAATGGGTTCTGGGCCTGGGATTCCTGGAAGCATGCCGTAGCCCTGGCCACTTTTGCACCGGAAATTGCCAAGGACCAGATTCGGGTCATGTTCGACTGGCAGGATGCCGCCGGCATGGTACCCGATGTGATCTATGCTGATAAGTCCGAAAATAATAATCGCGACACCAAACCACCACTGGCGGCCTGGGCCGTATGGTCGGTCTTCTCTGCTGATGGCGACCGTGAATTTTTGAAAGAGATGTATCCCCTGCTGGTTAAATATCATCAGTGGTGGTATAATGATCGGGATGTGAATAACAATGGTCTCTGCGAATATGGATCCACAGATGGTACGATTGTCGCAGCCCGGTGGGAAAGCGGTATGGATAATGCCATCCGTTTTGACAGTACCAAGATGCTGCAATCCAGCCCGACGGCCTGGAGCATGGACCAGGAGTCAGTGGACCTGAACGCCTTCTTATTTGCAGATAAAAAATATCTGGCTAAAATTGCCGCCGAATTAGGGCAGAACAATAAAGCATGGCTGGCCGAGGCCGTTGAATTACAAAAATTGGTCCAGGTGAATATGTATAATCCTGAGACTGGTTATTATCATGATATTAGATTGGATAACGGTACCAGCATTTTGCCGTTTGGTCCCGAGGGTTGGATACCTCTGTGGTCCCGCCTGGCAACTGTGCAACAGGCCGCAACAGTGCTGGACGCCATGCGAGATACCACCAAATTTGCCACCCATGTTCCTTTCCCGACAGTAGCGATTGATGCACCGGACTTCTCCCGGGGATACTGGCGTGGGACGGTTTGGCTGGATCAGGTCTATTTTGCTATCAGCGCTTTTCACAATTATGGATATACTGGAGAGGCGGAAGCCTTGACCAGGCAATTGTACTCCAATGCCCAGGGTTTGATGGGCAGCCCGGAGCCGATCCGCGAAAATTACTGGCCTCTGGATGGAGAAGGCATGCGGGTTAATCATTTCAGCTGGTCGGCTGCTCACACTCTGCTTTTGTATCAAGGACTTGGTGAATAATTAATTGATTGAATTGCCACAAACATGAAAAAGAACCCCACCCTAAAAGACCTGGCCCGGGAGTTGAACCTGTCGGTTTCCACGGTTTCCCGTGCCTTACAGAATCATCCGGCCATTAGTAAGCGCACTATCGAGCGCACGCTGGAACTAGCCCAGAAGATGGGCTACTTTCCTGACGCTGTAGCAAAAAGTCTGAAGAAAAAAAGCAGCCGCACAATCGGAGTGATCGTACCGGAAATCCGCCATTTTTTCTTTTCATCCGCTATTGATGGAATTGAAGATGTGACCTATAAAGAAGGCTATACCATCATGGTGGCCAAATCCAATGAAGATTTAGAACGGGAGGTGCTGAATACGGAAGGACTGATCTCTAACAGGGTGGCCGGTGTGATTGCTTCTATCAGCCAGGCCACGACCCGGGGTCTTCATTTTAAACGAATTATCGCCCGCGATATCCCGCTGGTATTTTTTGATCGAATCCTCGAAGATATGGAGGTGGCTAAAGTCCTCAGTAATGATTTTGATAGCGCTTATAAAACCGTGACCCATTTAATCGAGGCCGGTTATCGTCGCATCGCCCATCTGGCCGGACCGGAGCATCTTAATATTTCCCAAAAAAGACTGGGCGGTTACCGGCAAGCTCTGAAAGACCACGGGATGGAGGTGGATCCAAATTTGATTATCTGTTGTCACCTGAGTGAGGAATCAGGAGCTCGCGGGGCCCGGAATCTGTTGGCGCAATCGCCACCTACCGATGCCATTTGTTGTATTAATGATCCTGTGGCCGTCGGCGTTTATCAGGAATTACGCCAGGCCGGATTAAATATCCCCAATGACGTGGGCGTTACCGGGTTCAGTAATAACCCAATTACATCCATGTTGAGCCCAACCATGACCACCGTGGACCAGCATGGTTACAAATTGGGACAGACCGCTGCCAGGATATTGTTGGAGGAAATCAATAACCAACGGCCTGTAACCACCGATCAAACAATATTCATTGACGGTGAATTAATCGTGCGACAGTCAACTCAACCACAAAATATTAATACATAACCTGGCATGACCAACGCCATAATTACCGATAAGATATCTGTCCGGACCTACGGGCAATTACCAGATGGTCGAGAGATTCATGAGTATATCCTTCGAAATCCCGTTGGCACCGAGGCGCACATTCTGAACTATGGCGGAATTCTGACCAGCCTGAAAACCCATGATCAACAAGGAAAACTTGGTGAAATCACTCTGGGATATGATGATCTGTCCGGATATTTAAATGATAAAACCTATATGGGGGCCCTTATCGGTCGTTATGCCAACCGGATTGCCAATGGCCGCTTTACCCTGAATGGGCAGGCGACCGAATTGAGTCGGAATGATAATGATCTGCATCTGCATGGCGGGGTTACCGGTTTCAATCGGATTGTCTGGGATGGGGAAATCGTTGACCGGGATTCTTATCAGGCTTTGAAATTGCACCATTTCAGTCCTCATCAGCAGGAAGGCTATCCAGGCAATCTTGATGTTGATGTGTTCATCAGCCTGAATGAAGCCAATGAGTTGCAGCTGGAGTTCAGTGCCAGAACCGACCAGACCGGGATTTTTAATCCAACCTATCACCCCTATTTCAACCTGAACAATGATCACCAGACAAATATTCACAATCATATTCTACAGATTGATTCCCGGGATTATCTGCCGGTGACCAGTTCAATGCTGCCGGAAAGTAGACCCCGATCTGTAGCAGGATCCAATTTTGATTTTCGGCAGGGTGCCGTGATTGGTGACCTTTTATGTGAGTCAAACGAACAAATTTCAATTACAGGCGGATATGATAATTGTTTTGTGCTCAATGGTACAGATACACCGTTGCACCGTGCCGCCTCTTTGATATCGCCGGAATCCGGGCGACGTCTGATAGTAAATACCGATGCTCCCGGGATGCAGTTTTATTCCGGGAATTTTCTTCAAGCTGGCCCGGGAATACGGGGACAATTTCACCACCGTCATCATGCTCTCTGCCTGGAGCCCCAGTCATTTCCGAATGCACCAAATGAGGAAGGTTTTCCTTCAACCTTAATTCACCCTGGTGAAATATACCGGCGGACGATTATTTACCAATTCAGTACGGTGGATGCTGAATTTCAAACCAAGACTTTAAACACTTAATCAAATGGAGATGCGACGATGAATCTCAGCGTGATGGATATTCTGTTTTTCCTGGTTTTTTTCCTGTTTGTAATTGGCATCAGTATGTACAAAAGTCGTCACGAAAAATCCGGTGAGGATTTCTTCCTGGCCAGCCGCGGTTTGCTGTGGCCCTTCATCGGTTTGTCACTGATTGCTGCTAATATTTCCACCGAGCAATTTGTAGGTATGTCCGGCCAGAGCGCCGGGAATGTGGGTATGGCCGTGGCCAGCTATGAATGGATGGCAGCGATCACCCTGATAGTGATCGCCTTTTTCTTCCTGCCCAAATTCCTCAGAGCCGGTATTTATACCATGCCCGAATACCTGGAATACCGCTACAGTCCCGGCGCCCGCAGCCTCATGGCTCTGTACACCATGATTATATATGTCGGCGTTACTATCTCAGCTGTGCTCTATTCCGGTGCCCTGACTCTGAACACTATATTTAACATGGATTTTATCTTCGCCGTCTGGCTGATTGGTGGTATTGCCGCTCTGTATACTACCTGGGGCGGACTTAAAGCCGTGGCCTGGGCCGATCTCTTTCAGGGTTCGGCATTGATACTGGGTGGGCTGCTCACTCTGGTGCTGGGTTTGAAAGCCGTCGGTGGTATTGACGCCTTCGCCACCGCCAATGCAGACCGCCTTCATATGATTCTACCCGCTGACCACCAGGTAATTCCGTGGACAGCGCTGGTGATCGGCCTGTGGATTCCCAATTTTTATTACTGGGGCTTGAATCAATATATCACCCAACGGACTCTGGCAGCAAAAACCTTACGCGAAGGTCAGATGGGTGTAATATTTGCTGCCGGGCTGAAATTGCTGATCCCTTTTGCGATTGTAATTCCTGGTATTATTTCCCTGCAACTTTACGGCGGCCAGATGGAAACCTCCGATGCAGCCTATCCGTTGCTGATCAAAAACCTGATTCCCCAGGGTATTCGAGGCTTCATCTTTGCCTCGATAGCCGGAGCGGTGATCAGTTCCCTGGCTTCCATGCTCAATTCCGCCTCCACAATTTTCACCATGGATGTGTACAAGAAATACTTTAATAAGTCCGCCGGACCAAAAACTGAGGTAAGTGTAGGACGGATTACCACCATGGTGTTAGTAGTTATCGGCTGCTTTATTGCCCCGCAGCTGGGCAATCCTCGCTTCCAGGGTATTTTTAATTATATCCAGGAATTCCAGGGCTTTATTTCTCCCGGAATTCTGGCGGCCTTCATCTTCGGTCTTTTTGTTAAAAAGGCGCCCAGGGTGGTCGGAGTCATAGCCTTAATCGCCTCACCAGTGATCTATGGCTTCCTGTATTTTGCTTTCAGCGATATTGCTTTCTTGAACCGTATGGCCATTACATTTATTATGATTCTGCTGATCATGGGTATTATTACCGTTCTTAAACCGCTGGTTGCCCCGGTGGTAATGCCGGAACGGGAAGGTTTCGATGGCAAACCGGATACGCGCATCAAGGCCATGGGCTGGACGGTAGTGGTCTTGACCATCCTGCTATACATTATCTTCTGGTAGAAAGAAGCTGAAATGGTTCACCCCGGAGATAAGCCACACCGCCGGTATAATCCCCTTACCGGTGAATGGGTGCTGGTGTCCAGCCACCGTACCGAACGCCCCTGGAGCGGTGAGCGGGAGGAAATTTCACCTGCCGATTTACCGACGTATGATCAGGATTGTTATCTTTGTCCGGGGAACCGTCGGGCCGGTGGTAAAACAAATCCAGCTTATCAGAACACCTTGGTTTTTACCAATGATTTTCCAGCCCTGCTTCCCGATTGTGATGAAGCAGGGTCTGACCCGTCTGTTGCCCTGCATCGCTGGCAACCGGTGCGGGGAACTTCGCGGGTGATTTGTTACTCACCACGTCACGATCTGTCGCTGGGGCAACTGGATCTGCCGGAAATTGAAGCCGTTATCAATACCTGGATTAATCAGGCCAGTGAACTGGGTGACCAATATAAATGGGTGCAGATTTTCGAGAATAAGGGTGCGGCCATGGGGGCCTCCAATCCCCATCCCCACGGACAAATATGGGCCGGTGATTTTCTGCCCACTGAAATGGAAAAGGAAGACCGGCGACAGCGCGAGTATTTCAAGCAGCATAAGAGTCATCTGTTGCTAGATTATATTGTTGACGAGCTCAAATCAGGTGAACGACTTGTTGTGGAACTTGACCAGTGGGTGGCAGCCGTACCATTTTGGGCGGTGTGGCCTTTCGAGGTAATTATCTTGCCCCGCTCACCTGTGGGAGCCATAACTGATTTGTCACCAGTGCAAATCAGCGGACTGGCCCGCCTGCTGAAAGGATTGCTGACCAAATACGATAATCTGTTCAGTGTGCCCTTTCCGTTTAGTATGGGTTGGCATGGTGCACCTAATGGTTCCGGGGCGAATGATCACTGGACTTTCCACGGGCATATCTACCCACCGCTGTTGCGCTCGGCCACCGTGCGTAAATTCATGGTGGGCTATGAAATGCTGGGGGAGCCACAACGGGATCTCACCGCCGAGCAGGCAGCGGCCCGTCTGAGAAATTTGCCGGAAAACCATAATGTAAGAAAATCGGACTATGAATCTTACTAAAAATGATATCAAACAAGAAGTGGGCCGTCAGGGTAAGATGGATTTGCTGGCCGATTTATATGGTTATTCATCCAATGATCAATCCTGTCTGGAACGTATCAGCCGATTAGTCCAGGCAGCCGGTAGCGGGCCGTGCCAATTATTCAGTGCTCCCGGACGGACCGAGTTGGGTGGTAATCACACTGATCATAATAATGGTTTAGTGCTGTGTGCTGCCGTTCGTCACGATGCGCTGGCTGTTGTACGGCCAAATCAGACCGATGAGGTTGTTGTCCACTCGGAAGGATATCCGACGCCCTTCAAAGTGGACTTTCAGAACCTGGCTACCCAGCCCAATGAGACCGGGACTACCACTGCTTTGATTCGAGGAGTATTGGCTGGTATTAAACGACAGGGTGGTGAGTTGGGGGGATTCGAAGCTTGGATAACCAGTGCGGTCGGGATCGGTTCGGGACTTTCATCCTCGGCCAGTTTTGAGGTAGTGATTGGTACTATTGTAAATCATTTATTTAATAACCGCAGGATACTGGCAGAAGAGATTGCCCGCATCGGCCAGTTTGCAGAGAATACTTATTTTGGTAAACCCTGCGGCTTAATGGACCAGTCCGCTTCAGCATTAGGCGGGATCCTGGAAATTGATTTTGAGAATCATGAGTCCATTGGTATTCGCAAAATCGATTATGATATGGATAGTACCGGCTATCAATTGGCAGTAGTAAATGTGGGCAGCGACCATGCCGATCTGACACCGGCTTATGCCGCCATTCCGGTGGAAATGAAATCAGTGGCTCGGGAGCTGGACGGACTGGTATTGCGATCTGTAATTCCTGAGGATCTTTTCGCCAATATACCCCAACTGCGCAATTCCGCAGGTGACAGGGCAATCCAAAGGGCGTTGCATTATTTCAGTGAGAACCGGCGTGTCAAGCAAATGGCGGATGCGCTGCTCTCAAATGATTTCACCGGATTTCTGAATCTGGTGGGGGCCAGCGGTAATTCCTCGCAGAATCTGCTGCAGAATATTATTCCGCCCACGACCACCGGACGGGAGCAAAGTATGGCACTGGCCCTGGGAATTGCCGGTTTTTTCTTTGATGAACGGGGACGTGGTGTGGTCCGTGTGCACGGTGGCGGATTTGCCGGCACAATTCAGGCTTACGTCCATCTGAATGATTATTCTGATTTCTGTGAGCTGATGGACAGTGTTTTCGGTGCCGGCGCCACCGAGGAGCTGCTCCTGCGAATGGCCGGAGCTTGTCACGTGCTGGATATATAGCAGCAGATTCAGCCTGGTAAATCGCGTTCGTAGCAAAATGAAAGAGTAACCGCACTAGTCGTTTCTGGATGACATAATGTAAATTATACCTGACATAATGTTAACCCTGGTTGTAACGTATTCCCAATAGAAGGAACAATATGGAATTAATTAGGGCTTCCTCAAAAAGCCGGTTTCAGTGATTTTGAATAAATGGGTAGTAGCAGTTGTGCGATTAATTTCAATCCGGTTTTTAATCGTTCATGAAGTTTAACGGCGGTATGAAGCAAAATCAGGCGGAATCGGACGGTTTGGAGATGCCTCATGTTGTAAAAATAAGCCTCGTTTTTAGACGAGGCTTTTGCTTTTATGGACCATAGATATGTCAGATAAAATCAAACAGCACAAAATTATTGAACAATCCGATATACTGGTATTACACCATCAGCATCAATCAAATCGCGGTACTCCTGGTATTGATAGAGACCATACAGCATATTCGGTTCCAGCAGCGTGATTACCCTAACAGCATTATTCAAGGTCA
>LSCG01000073.1 GCA_001577055.1 Fidelibacterota bacterium TCS56 | reverse complement strand
GTTACTGTCCCGGCCGGACTTTTATGGACCGGTCGCAGCCAGGCTTATCTGCAGGATGAATCGGGACGGGGGATTATTCTGGATAAATCCACCCCCATCGATGCTTCCATCACCCGTGGCGATTCAGTGCTGGTTACCGCCGAGGTGGATCTTTATGACGGCACCACTCCCCAGTTGATTAATTACACCGTGGAAGTACTGAAATCCGATGTGGCGCTGCCTTATGCGGAACTGACCATCGAAGAATTGAACACGCTGGAATACAGTGCGACTTTCGTCAAAATCTGGGGTAAAATCACCGCCAGGTCGGAGCCGAATCTGGCCTCGAATAATACCGGCGCCAATGTGGATATCCAGGATGAAAGCGGTCAGCAGACCACCGTCCGTATCTGGAATTCCACTAATATTCTGTACGACGAATCAGCCAACCTGGTCAACCCGGCCCTGGATTCCCTGTTGCAGATCGGCAATCAGATCGAGGTGTATGGCATCGCCGATGATTATAACAGCGCCAGTCAGTTGGTCCCGGCCTTTCGTGAAGATATTGGCGAGAAGCTGGAAGGTATCGCCGGTGACTATCAGACCAGTCTCACCGTGGCGCCCTATCCGTTCGTACCGCAACTGGGTGAACGTATTAATTATGAATTCAGTTTTCCCGATGATGCCCGCATAAAGCTGCGTGTCTTCGATCTGGCCGGTCGCTACATTACCACTCTTTATGATCAGTACCGCACCGTCTCCTACCTGAAAAATGACAGCTATTGGAATGGTCGCGATGAGTTCAACCGCTATGTGCCGGCCGGTACTTATATCATGCATCTGGAGGTTACCGATATAAAGACCGGTAAATTATCGGTGGACAGCGCCCCGGTGGTGATCGGAGTGTACGGCCAATGAGAAATCCAATGATCAAACCAATCCGTTTTTATCTTTTATCTTTTCTTCTTTTATCTTGTTGCGTTTTCGCGCAAGTCACCAGCGACCGCCCCTTTGCCGGGGCTCGCGCCCTGGCCCTGGGTGGCAGTGCCGTGGCCGCCCAGCAGGATGCCTGGGCTGCCTTCAATAATCCTTCGGGATTGTCCCGGGTGACCGGTATCGCCGCTGCCTTTGGCTATGATAACGGTTATGGTTACGATTTTCTGTCCCATTCCCTGTTTTCAGCGGTCATGCCCGTATCTCGTTTTGGTACGGTGGGACTCATGTTCGACCGCTCCGGCGTGGAATACGGCGGCAATACCCTGGCCACCGAAACCGCCATCGGATTGAGCCACGGATTTTTCCTGCAGAAGGACGGCAATTCCACCCTGGCGCTGGGTTACAACCTGAAATACCTGACGGTGGATTACGGTAAATCCGCCGGGGCCAGCGGCGATGGCAGCGATGGCGTCAGCCTGGGCAGCAGTTCGACGATGGGGGTTGACCTGGGTATCACCGCCAGTCTGCGGGAACGCTACCGGGTGGCGGCCCGCGTCTCCAATATCAACCGGCCCCAGATGGGGCAGGCCAATTTTGCCGCCGACTTGCCCTGGTCAATGCAAATCGGTCTGGCCTATTCTCCCTATGATCTGGTGTGGACCACCGCCTCCATGCAGCGCACCGGCGGCCTGGATACCCAGTACTCCGCCGGGATCGAATACCGCATCCTGGAGCAGGTGGCGCTGCTCACCGGTGTGCAATCCAACCCCAATCGCCTGGGACTGGGTCTGCGGATCGAGCTGCGTTCATTTGCGGTGGATTACGGCCTGCTGACCCATCCGGTGCTGCCCGTGACCCAGCAATTATCACTGGGGGTGGCGCTCTGATGCGGAAATTTTTAATCCTGGTCTTTTTAGTCGCCGCGGTTGGAGCGCAGCCGCTGCTGCTCAACTCCGCCACCCCGGAAGAGATTGCATCCCTGCCGTTGACCAAAGAGCAGGCCGACGACCTCTACCTGTTCGTCAAATTCCAGGGTCCGGTGACCAGCATTTACGATTTAGGGCGCATTCCCGGATTTGACAGCGCCACGCTGGAAGAATTGAAACCGCTGGTGTCGCTGGAGCTGGAGAAAAAGAAGGTTTTTGCCTCCCGCCTGCAGGACAGTTACCGCAAGGTGGAGAACTGGACGGCGGAAGAGGGGGCCAACGAAGGCTTGATCGAGTTGTGGCTGGATCGTCTGGCGGAACCGATTAATGTTAACAACGCCACCTATGATGATCTGATGGCTCTGCAGAACGTCAGTCCCGTAGATGCGGTGGCGGTGCTGAAGCGCCAGCAGGAAGGTTCCATCGATTACCCCCGCGCCCTGCGGGGAGCCATCGGCCTGTCGTACTGGGGCTATCGCAATATGGTGGATTTTTTCACCTATGGCGAAGAATATCCTGCACAGGATTTCCACTTCTGGTATAATACCACCTTCAAGACTTTTCCCTCCAATCAGTCATCGGAGGAGGGGGGGCGGTCCAATCAATGGCTTAAGCCGGTCCGTTCCCATCCGGGTGACATTCTGCAAAAGCTGGTGGTTACGCCCGGCCAACATTTCAAAGCCGGAATATCCTACAACCGCCAGATGGGCCAGCAGCATTATCCCCTGGCGCTGGATAACCTGAAATACGCTTTCACCTTCCGTGATTTAGGATTAGGGCCGGTCGTGCTCAACCAGTTGATTCTGGGCAATTACTCCGTGACCATGGGCCATGGGGTGGTAATGGAAAGTACTGATTTCTTCTCCCCGCGCCGTTCCGGTTATGGCTGGAGCCGCCGGGTGGTGGGCGTATTTCCCGATCTGTCCCGCAATCACCAGACGGCCCTGCAGGGTGTGGCGGCCCAGGCCAGTTGTGGGCCGGTACTGGCCATGGGATTTTTCTCCCGGGCTCCCCGCGACGCCATTGTTAATGCCGACAGCAGCTTTTCCACCCTGATTACCCTTTACCCGCGGATTAATCCATCCAATGGAGTGAATAATTCCATTGATGTGCTGGACCAGGTGAATGAAACCACCTTCGGCGCCAACCTGCGCCTGCACCTGAAACCGGGCTTGATGCTGGGCTTTTCCACCTATGAAAGTCTGTATGACCGCGAACTTGATCCGCAGATTCAGAAATCGGTTATCGCCACCGCCAATGAGGGTTTGTTCCTGACCTCTATCGGCAATACCGCCGATACGGAAATCGCCGCCATGTATGCCTCTCGAGCCGAATCACCCATCTGGGACGAAGCCAGAGCCCTGCGACGTGTATTGGGTTTCGACTTTACCGCGGTGATTAAGAACCTGGCTCTGCAGGGTGAATATGGCATCCTGGATAAAAACGGGGTAATCAATGATTTCTCCAATGATCCCACAGCCCTGTTTCTCAGCGGTTATCTCCAGTTCAACAGTCTCAGTTTTCTGGTGGTTTACCGCGATTATGATCTGGAATTTGATAATCCCTATCAGCGGTCATTTTCCAATTATCAGCGCTATAAAGGAACAATTTTTGAAGATGATTTTTATCTGGTTTCCTCTGATTTTGCCCAATTATATAATGGCGCCGCCCAGCCCCAGGCCGAGCGCGGTATTTATGTGAATACCCGCTACCAGTTTCACCGTCAATTTGTATTTGTGGCTGATTTCGACACCTGGACCCGGGTGGCCGATAACGCCCGCTATTATCGTACGGTGGCCCGTTTGCAGTATCGCCCCGCCTTCAATTACCGTTTTCATATTCGTCAGAAATGGCAGATGCGCGCCTCCTACAACCAGTACGATCCCTCATCTTTTTATTCCCGCGAAACCATTCTCCGGGCCCAATTGCGACTGTCGCGCTATAATAATGTGACCCTGACTTACACGCGCTCATTTGTCGATTTCACCAGCCGCCGCCGGTTGATTTACAATCCTGATACGGGCCGCAATCCCAACTGGGTTGGCTCAGCCGGATCGCCCAGTGAAGGGGTGGGTGTAACGGTTACCCATAATTTTAATGACCGGCTAAAAATCATCGGACAGGCCCTGGTTTACAATGGATTTATCTGGAATTTTGAAGATACCGATTTCCGCGTGTTTGAATCCACCACCGACGCCCTGCGCTGGTGGGTGACGGTATTCAGTCGCCTGGGGAATAACTGGGCCGTGCGCGTCAAATGGACCACCGAATCCGGTGTTCCCATCACCAATTATGCCTACCCGCCCGCCGATGGGGGTGCCAATGTGCGCTATCCCGATACCTCCACGATTGCCCGTATGGAAAATTCTGATATAAGAGTACAGGTGGATTATGCTTTTTAAACAAACAAATCGGAATTGCCGCAGAGGCACCCGCCTGTGCCAAGACTTCTGCCTACGCAACGCTTCGGCAAGACAGGTCGGCGGGCAGGCAGAGAACACAGAGATGGAGAACAGTTATTTGAAATTTGAAATTGGAGATTGGATATTTTCCTCTCTTCGCTCTTTCTTCTTTCCTCTTACCTCTTTGCTCTTACCTCTTTGCAAGTCAATCAAGTACCAGAAAATACTAAGATTAAAAAATTTATGACTAAATCACTAATTACCACGCTAATCCTGATAACCGGAATCAGCGCCCAATCTTATTTTGGGTTGCTTCTGCCTACCGGACATGAACTGCAGTCCACCAAAGCGCTGGCTATGGGTGGCGTGGGGGTCGCCGGTTCAATCGGCTATGGCAACCTGTTTACCAACCCGGCCCTGCTCTCCGCCGGTGACAGGCGTTTCGCCCTGTCGTTTGACGGCAATCTGCGGCGCTTCGAAGAGCAGCGGTCCTATCCGGTGTACGACATGTTCGATGACGTGGTGGCTGATAATGTCTATGTCTCCAATCGCAATTTTTATTCGGATTTCAATTTTGGCTTCGTAGCAACTTTGCCAATGGGGTTAACTGCTGCAATTTCCCGCTCAACTTTTTGGGATTTTCGCTACGATTACCTGGAAGAAGTCCGGGGCAGCCTGCCGGCCGGCAATTATAATCGCGATCCCCTGGCCGGATACCATGAAATTCATAATGAGGGGAAAATCTCTGCCCACAGCGCCGGCCTGGCCTGGCAACCCTGGCAGGGATTAAACCTGGGACTGGCCGCCCATCTGCTGTCTGCTATTGAATTAGTCAATCGAAAAGCAGTTATAGTAAATTTCCAGGATGATGCATTAGCTGCAAGCAATGACACAATAATTGAGACCTTACCCGAGTTGGCCAATGCCCCCATGGGTATCACCGCCGGACTGGCTGTCGAACCGAAACCGGGGTTGAATATTGGATTGCGCTACTCATCAACCGTTACTCTGGAAATGTCTGATTTCCAGTTGATCCCGGATATCGGCGAGTCAACCCTGCTGCCGGAATATGTCGCGCCTGATACGACCACTGCCATGACGATAAAGCTTCCGGGTACGGTTGCCGCCGGTATCCAGGCCCGCCTGCCTAACCCGATCGCCACCACTGCCGCGGTGGAAATCCGCCGGAAATTCTGGTCGGAGTATGAGTTGGAATACGATCCCATGCCCGATACCCTGGCCACCCTGCCGCATAATTTCAACGATACCTGGGAAGTCCATGCCGGGGTAGAACATATTATTCTTGACCGCCTGCCTTTCCGCTTCGGCGTCATCTATGCCCAGTCGCCTCTGGGCCGGGAGTTTGAATCCACCCGCATCACCGTCGGCGGCGGTTATCAGGTGGGACCGGCAATTATTGATGTGGCGGCAATATTCGGCAACATGAGCTATCGCTACCAAGATATTTTCACCGGCGTGGGCGAACCGCCCAAGGATGACCTGGAGGTCGTGACCGAGTCCCAGACTGCGGTAAATCTTTCTGTGACGATCCCATTTTGAGGCCGGGCGTAAATGCGAATAATTAAACTAGCTACCTCGATTCTCATCATAGTTGGATCTCTGGCGGCCGCTCCCAATCGGGTACATCTTCTGTTTACCAATGATATCCACGGAGCCATCCATCGCTTTACCGCAGACTTCATGAATCCCGAATTCGGTCCCCAGTTGACCGGCGGGGCCGGAGCGTTTGCCTACGTCCAACAGGTGCGTGAAGCCGCCGCCCAGGCGGGAGATGCCGTACTTTTACTGGATGGTGGCAATTTTTTCCAGGGCGCGCCACTGGGTGCCAGGGATGGCGGAAAAACCATTATCCGCTGGATGAACACCATGGGCTACGACGCCTTGACGCCCGGCCTGGAAGATTTTGATTTCGGCCCCGATAATCTGGCGGCTGCCGCCCACGAGGCGGATTTCCCCTTTCTCTCCGGCAATATATTCAACGAATCGGGTGATCATCCCGCCTGGCTGAAACCCTGGTTAATCCGTGATTTCAATGGCCTGCAAGTAGCCGTCGTTGGTCTGTCAGCCGCCAGCCTCCCGGACCAGACTTTCCCGGAGAATACCGCCGGCCTGGAGTTTAAAGCTGATATCGCCGCCGCCCGGCAACTGGTGGCTGATGTGCGCGACCAGGGCGCCGATGTGGTGGTCCTGCTGGCCCACATGGGAATCCCCTATGATCGGGAGGAAGTCTTTGAGGAATTCCTGATCCAGATTGAACAGGGCCTTGAGACCGATGAAGAAGTCAAAGAGCACGACGCCATGGTCCTGGCCCACCTGGTCCCCGGCGTGGATGTGGTGGTAACCGGTGGTGTATCCAAAGGTTACGATGATCCCTGGGAAGACCCTCTGACGCACACGATGGTGGTGCAGAATTACGGTAATCTCACCGGTATCGGCCATTTGATCTTGAATATCGACCGGCAGACGCACCGTATTATCAGCTATGATTATCCCACTGATCGCGGCATCATGATTTCCCTGCTGGAGGATGATATCTGGCCCGATCAGCAGATGGACGAGCAAATCCGTCAGTGGGCCGCCGCCGCGGTGGATTATTCCCGTCCCGATTACAGTCAAAAAATCGCTGGTTTGCCCCCGGCTGACTGTGGAACAATCCCGGTTGCATCTGTGGCGGATGAGTTTGATGTGCCGGTTTACGGCCGTCCCGAGCGGCTGGAAGTGGTGACCTGGAACCTGGAGTGGTTCCCGGCCGCCGGCGATACCACCCTCCGTTCCGTAGCGGAAATTGTAGCGGACTGGCAGGTGGATATCGTGGCTTTCCAGGAAATCAAGAATGTGGGCCAATTTGCCCGTATGATGGAATTTCTGCCCGATCACGCTTTTGTCATCAGCGAAATGTCCTCGTTCATGGACCAGGCCATTGTTTATCGCAAGGATGCCGTCACTTTCCTCGGGCGCCGGGAACCCTTTGCCGAAAATGATTATTATTATGCCGGACGGCCGCCGTTCATGGTGGATTTCCTCTGGCGCTGCGGTGATAATCAACGGGAGTTTTCCCTGATTAACATGCATCTGAAATGCTGCGGCGACGGGCTTTACCGCCGCCAGCGCTCCATGGAGCAACTCCACGACCTGCTTACTGAATATCTGGCAGATGGTTTTGATAATATCATTGTCGTGGGCGACTGGAATGACGACCTGGCCGACGTGGGTCTGGAGCAGTCATTTACCGTGTTTTTGGATGATCGGGATAATTTTCGTTTCGCCACGGAAGAAATCTATCGTGACCCCGATCAGGCCTCTTATCCCTCCTGGCCCAGTTTTCTCGATCATATCCTGTATGCCCGAGGATTCTTTGATGAACAATCTGCTGGCGGTCAGGTACAAACCCTGAAACCGGAAGACAACGTTGGTGGCTGGGAAATCTACGAGCAAACCCTGTCGGATCACCGCCCGGTACTGTGGTCGATACCAATTGATTAACTTTCCAATGTCCAGACATTCCTATTTTATATTAAGTTTGCTGGTGGTGGCCGGGTGTGGTAAAATCATAGAAAATAACGGCGATGATCAAATTGGTCTGGAGAATCTGGCGTTTGGCAGCGATGCTACGGTGGAAATTATGACCTGGAACCTGGAATGGTTCCCCAAAGCCGGCGGGCAGACGGTGGAATACGTCGCCCGGATATTGTACTACCTGCAACCTGATGTGACCGGCCTTCAGGAAATCGGCGACAGCGATAGTTTTTTTGCCATCGTGGATCGGTTGAATGAACTGGATGATGATACATGGGAAGGATATCTGGCAAATGTTCCTGACGATGATTTTATGATGGAACTGGCATATATTGTTAACACCAGCCAGGTAACTGTGACTACTCAACCCTTTGAAATTTATCACTCCGAAGGGGCTGCTTTTCCCAGGGAGCCATACATCTTGCAATTTTCTGTTGGCGATGAAGATTTCACAGTGATAAACAATCACCTCAAATGCTGTGGCAATGGTACACTTGATGAAAATAATGCCTGGGACGATGAAACCCGCCGTCAATCCGCCTGTCTGTTGCTGGACCAGTATATTCGCTCCAATCTATCTAATGATAATGTAATTGTTGTGGGTGATTTGAATGATAGACTTACTGATCCGGCAGAAAATAATGTTTTTCTCAATTTTCTGGTTTCAGATAATGATTATTTATTTGTTGATATGGATATTGCCGAAGGGCCATCAACAAATTTTTCAGGACCAAACTGGGCTAGCCACCTGGATCATATTCTGATCACCTCTGAATTATTCGATGAATTTGAAGATGCCAACAGTGCCGAGTCTGTTATTCTGGTAGATGACTATCTGGACGGGGGCTGGAGCGAATACTATCAGTACATCTCCGATCACCGGCCGGTAGCCTGGAGATTTAAGCCCTGAAGCGGCAACTCCCACTGATTCTCTTTCTGTTGGCTGTTGCGTCTGTCTGCGGCCGGGAACAGGTGGCTTATTTCCGTTATTTCAATACTCACACGGATATTGCCACTGATAACTCCATTTCCGCCACCGAACGTCTGGGGCAGGCTCACCTGGAAGTGGCCTACAATGAAGACCGACTGCCTGTTTTTATTACCCGTTACAGTCAGTTGGGTATCGCTCAGGGATACATACTCAATTCTTACGATAACCAGCAACGCCTGCAGGTACAGGGTTTTCTGGACAGCCTGAAACAGCTTACCCGGGCCGTGTGGTACGGCGCAGATGAACCGTGGAGCACGGCTTTCAGGGAATACCAGTCCCAGCCGCGGCGACAACTGAATTATCAGGGGCAGGCCAGTTCCTTCCACTTTACCCCCGGTGGGCGCATCGCGTCGGTGGTATTTGCCACTGTCAGCGGTCACCGTTACGGTCAAATCAAGTTCCAGTATGATGATCATCAGCATCTGCTGGATGAAAGCTGGTATAGTCTGCCACAAACACGGCTGGTCCGGCGTTACCATTATAAATGGCTGGATGGCAGTGATGGAATCCGCTTGCGGGAGTTCGGGAAGAAGGGGGAATTAATCAGCGATGTTACTCTGGAGCAGGCCCCGGCCGATGAACTTTATCGTGTGCCACCGCCGCGTAGCGGTAATATTCTGGACGAAGCCGCCCTGATTCTGGAGCAAATCGCCGCCCGCAAGGAACACCTGCCGTATCCGGCCGTCATCCCCAGGACCGAATGGGATCGATTAATCTTGAACTCCGGGGAGGAGTTGGATATCCATTTTCTGGAGTTATCAGGCACGGTGGTGCGTTTCCGTCAGCCGCCCTCCAATGATGAATTATCCCTGCCGCTGACCCAGGTGCAGGTGATCATCTCACGTTACGGTCAGCGGATTTATCCCTGAATCGTGGCGCTTGCTTTTCGCCGAATACCGGAATTAAATTGAACTTAATCGATTTTAGTAATTAATCGGACGGGATAGCTAATGTTTTTCAATCAGCCCATCAAACATGCTGTTATCGTTTTCCTGGTACTGACCGCGATTGGTATCAGCCAGGTACAGGAAACGGCCTATCCGCCGCCGGTGAATCTGATCACCGTGCCCACTGCCGGAACGCTGGTGCGAGGCAGTTTTGTAGTGGATATGCGCCTGCAGCGCAACGGCAGTTTAACCACCGGACTGGCTGCCGGCCTCACGGACCGCTTCATGTTCGGTATTTCCTATGGCGCCAGCCAGTTGATCGGCGATCAGAAGCCCACACCCTACCCCCGGCCGGAAGCTAATCTGAAATACCGCCTGATCGATGAAACCACTGCCGTGCCCGGGGTCGCTATCGGGCTCGACACCCAGGGATTCGGCCAGTATCATCCGGCCGACAGTCTGAAACGCTATGATGTAAAAGCCTATGGTCTGTATGCCGCCGCCAGCAAAAACTGGCGCTTCATCTTAGGTAATACAGGCATCCATGGTGGAATCAATTACAATTTCACCGAAACCACTGATGGTGACCGCGACCTGAATTTATTCGTGGGGGCCGACATGGAATTGAACCCGGAGTTTTCGATTCTATTGGAATATAACGCCGCCATGAATGATAATAACCAGTCCCTGCGCTCACTGGCTTTGAATAAAGGCGGATTTCTCAATGCCGCCGTGCGCTGGACTTTCGTCCAGCACCTCCATATCGAATTGGAATTCAATAATCTGCTGTTCGATAAGGACAAGGTGGATTATTTTAACCGGGAATTAAAAATCACTTACATCGAATACTTTTAAGGAGATGGAGCAATGAAGAAACTTGCAATCGTGATTCTGGCTCTGCTGACGGGACTGTTAGCCCAGGATTTCCAATCGTTGATTTTACAGGCTGACTTGCAGCATGAAGCCAGTAACTACGACGGAGTTTATAAACTGCTGAAACAGGCCGAGGAGCTGGATGCCGGCAATTATGAGGTCATCTGGCGCCTGGCCCGGGCCCATTTCGATTTTTCCGACAATACCACCGACGAGGATTTGATCAAGGAAAATATCTATGATGGTTTCGAGTATGCCGAAAAAGCCCTGAAACTTGGTCCCGATCAAGCCGAGTCACATAAATGGTATGGTATTCTCATCGGCCGGGTGGGTGAACTGGAAGGCACCGAGCAGAAGATCAAAAATTCTTATCCCATGGCCGAACATACTTTGAAAGCGATTGATCTGGATCCGGAAGATTCCGGTAATTACCATGTGATGGGCCGCTGGCATTTTGCCTTAGCTGACCTGAGCTGGATCGAACGCAAGATTGCCAGTTGGGTCTATGCCGAACCGCCCCAGGCCAGTTTCGAGGAAGCAGCTAATTTCTTCCGCCAGGCCATCGATAAAGATCCTGAAGACATCCGTAATTATCTCTGGCTGGGCAAAGCTCTGGAAGAGCTGGATGATGAAGACGGCGCTGCAAAAGCCTATAACAATGCCCTGGGTATCAAGGCCGGTTCCGACAGCGATAAAATCCAGCAGGAAGAAGCCCGGGAATTGCTGGAAGATTTATAAACCACACTCAATCGGAATAATATTATTGATGCCGCCGCCGGAAGGCCGGTGGCATCTTTTCTTTGGCAGGGAATCGTTTCGGCCTGGGTGTCAATGGCTGTAATTTTGTCCCAAAATTCTGCCGTACTGAATGAAAGATAAACATCTGATCGAAAAATGCCTGGAGACGGAGCCGATTTTCAAAGGTCGTCTGCTGGATATCCATCGCGACCGGGTGCGCCTGCCAAACGACTCAGAGTCCACCCGAGAATACACCCGGCACCCGGGGGCGGTAGCCATGGTCCCCTTGCTGCCCGATGGCCGGATCATGCTGATCCGCCAGTTCCGCTACCCGGTGCGTAAAGTGATGATCGAACTGCCGGCCGGCAAGTTGGATCCGGGGGAGGATTACTTAACCACGGCGCCCCGGGAACTGGAAGAGGAGATCGGATACCGGGCCGGTGAATTCATCCTGCTGGGTGAGATTGATCCCTGTGTGGGTTACAGCGACGAACATATGTGGATCTGTCTCGCTCGCGATTTGACCGCCACCACCAATAATCTGGATCGGGATGAATTTCTCGAAGCGTTGCCCGTATCCCTGCCGGAAGCGGTGCGCATGGCCACCGATGGCACAATCACCGATGTTAAGACGATTATCGGCATTCTGTGGGCTGAACGCTATTTGAGCAGGAAAGCGCGCTGATGTATAAGCTGACCACCAACGTGGATTTGACAGCGTACTCCACCTTTGGCGTTCCGGCACGGGCTGCTTGCGTGGTAGCCGTGAATACCGCCGAGGATATCGAAGCGGCCCGGGTGGGTGAAAGATTTACCGATCAGCAGCCCCTGATTTTAGGCGCCGGCAGCAATACGTTGTTTGTTGGTGATTACACAGGCTGGATTTTGCATCCGGCCGTCTCTGGGATTTCGATTGTTGAAGAAAATGACGATTTTATTTGGCTGGATGCCGGGGCCGGCGTCAATTGGCATAATCTGGTGGAATATTCGGTTAGTCAGGACTGGAGCGGGATCGAAAACCTGGCGCTGATACCGGGGAATGTGGGCGCCGCACCGGTGCAGAATATCGGTGCTTACGGCATGGAACTGGCTCAGGTTTTTGCCGGGTTGAAAGCCTTTGACCTGAGGCAAAACCGGATCGTTGAATTTGATTCATCGCAAGCAGAATTCGGTTATCGCCGCAGCTATTTCAAAAATCATCCTGAATTGGTGATTCTTAATGTCGTGCTCAAGTTATCTAAGAAGTTTTTCCCCAAGATTCAATACCGCGGTTTAAAAGAGATACTGGGTGACCGGGAATTGACGCCCCGGACTGTGATGGAAGCAGTGATTGCTCTGCGCCGTTCCAAATTGCCGGATACGGCCGAGCTGGGCAGTGGCGGCAGTTTTTTTAAGAATCCCATTTTGGGTAAGACGGAAATCGAGCAATTATTGAGCGAATACCCGCAGGCCGTTGTCTATCGCAATACGGATGGCAGCGGAAAGGTGGCGGCGGCCTGGTTGATCGAACAATGCGGCTGGAAGGGTGTGCGACGCGGGAACTGCGGTGTTTATGACGGCCATGCCCTGGTGCTGGTTAACTATGGCGGGGCCACCGGCCGTCAAATATGGCAGTTGGCGCAGGATATAATTCATTCGGTGGAAGATAAATTAGCCCTTACGCTGGAACCGGAAGTGCGGATCGCCGGTGGTGACTGAAGCCACTATCGACTAGATCAATTCTGTTACCATTTCCGCCGCAGCCCGCACGACCCCGGGGCAAATTTCATCGAACACATTATTTTCTTTAGCCTGCTTTCTTTCCAATTCCGAAGATATGTCATAGCCGGTAATCCGGTTGCATTCGACAGATTTAAAACGGTTGATCACTAATTGATTAAGTTCTTGAATCTTGGAATATGTCAGTTCCTTGGCTTCCCGGTCGTTGACAGAGGTTGAACCATAGCGCAGCCCCAGTACCAGCATGGCGCCGGTAACGGCGCCACAGGTTTTACCCTGACGGGCCAGGCCGCCGCCGAAACCGGCGGCCAGTTTCAGGGCGGTTGATTTGTCCAGACCCAAATGGGGCGCAAAGGCGGATAGCAGGGCTTGTGAACAGGAAAAGCCCCTGACGTAACTTTGCACAGCTTCCTCAACAGGGAAGGTTCGATCATTCATCTTTTCTTGGGATTCAGTCATCATTCCTCGTTTTGTCCGTTTGGTTGCGGACAAAATTAGTCATGGTCAGGCAAAACAGGATTAATTAC
The DNA here is from genome assembly GCA_001577055.1 of Fidelibacterota bacterium TCS56. Taxonomy (GTDB): domain Bacteria; phylum Fidelibacterota; class Marinisomatia; order Marinisomatales; family TCS56; genus TCS56. Next base: position 2,222 of record LSCG01000073.1, on the reverse strand, counting down.
ATTTCAACGGAATGAAGGCATCACTGTCAGATAAAATAAAAGCGCTGGCCCGGGAATTGGGGTTTCAAAAGGTGGGGATTACCGCTGCCACCGGACTGCCGGCGGAGGGGCGAAATCTGCAAACGTGGCTTGACCGAGGGAATCACGGCGAGATGCACTGGATCAAAAACCGCCTGACTGAGCGCGTCGATATCAGGAAATATTTCCCCGGCGCGAGATCCATAATATCCCTGGGAATGAATTATTTTACCGGCACTTCAGACGACCGGGTAACGGCTGATTTCAATTTAAGTAACTACGCCTGGGGTGATGATTACCATCTGATCGTGAAAGAGCGCCTGCGCCGGTTATATGCCAGTATCCGGCAGGAAGCCGGGGAGGCGGTGAAAGGCATCGTGTGTGTGGACACCTCGCCGGTGTTGGAGAAAGTCTGGGCTCAAAGGGCCGGACTTGGTTGGCAGGGTAAGCATACCAACCTGATTACCCGCGATTACGGCAGTTGGCTGTTTCTGGGGGAAGTGATTCTGAATCTGAAACTGGATTACGATCCACCATTCAGCGAAGATTTATGCGGCACCTGCCAAGCCTGCGTGGAGGCTTGTCCCACCGGAGCGTTGTCGGATTATCAATTGGATTCGCGAAAATGCATTTCCTATCTGACGATTGAACATCGGGGGGAGTTTTTGCCGGAACAGGAGCAGGGGCTCAACGATTGGGTTTACGGCTGCGATATTTGTCAGCAGGTATGTCCCTGGAATATTAAATTCCAGCAGCCTTCGCCTGAGGCCGGGTTTCGGTCCCGGAATGAGTTAACCACCCGCACCCTGGAAGAATGGCAGTCAGACGACCAGAATGATTTTAGCCGTATTTTCCGAAAATCGGCGGTAAAGCGGACTAAGTTTTCCGGTTGGCAGCGTAATTTAGCAGCCGTAAAAACCAACCGGCATGACCAATAACCAGCATTCATACTCTATTTATGGCAAATAAAATTCAACCTGACAGGCCGCCTTATATCATTATTCATTACGCCGAAATCGGCGTTAAGGGCAAAAATCGCAGTTTTTTCGAGCGTAAACTGCAGGATAATGTCAAGCGAACCCTTCGTTCGGTCGGGCCGGGATTGCTGGAACAGTCCAGGCGCATCCAGAGCCGCCTGCTGGTGACACTCACAGCGGCCGGGCAGGAAAGGCTGGAAGAAATAATTGTCCGGCTGCAAAAGGTGTTCGGGGTAGCGTATTTCGCCCCGGCCTGGCGGGTAGAACCGGAATTAAAAACCATCGAACCGCTGGTATTGCAACTTTTGAGGCAACGGGATTTTACTACTTTTCGTATCACCACCCGCAAGTCAGAGCGGGGTTTTCCTCATTCGGCTCACCTGACCAACGAACTGGTTGGCGCCACCGTAGTAGAGCAAATGCAGAAGCCTGTAAAACTGAAGGGTGCCGATGTGGACTGTCGCATCGATTTATTTTATCAATCGGCTTTTGTCTATTGTGATCGTTATGAGGGTCCTGGCGGGCTGCCGGTGGGTTCATCCGGCCGTGTAACGCTGATGCTGTCCGGGGGAATCGATTCACCGGTGGCTGCCTATTATGCCGCGAAACGCGGCGTGAATCTGGTGGCGGTACATTTTCACTCTTTACCATATACTACCGAGACCGCCATCGAAAAAATACGTCAGTTGATACGAGTGCTTAATGATTACCAGCCCCGGATTAAACTCTACCTGGTGGCCCTGACGCCGATTCAGCAGGAGATTCTGGTTAATACTGATGAGAAATTACGTGTGGTGCTGTACCGCCGTTTCATGTTCCGCATTACCGAAGAAATTGCCCGCCGGGAAGGGGCACAGGCTATCATCACCGGGGAATCCATTGGCCAGGTCGCCTCACAGACGATTGAGAATATGGCTGTTATTGATGATTGTATCAAGCTTCCGGTACTGCGGCCATTGATTGGTTTTGATAAAAATGAGATCATCGACCAGGCCGTCAGGATCGAATCATATGATATCTCCATTCAACCCCATGTTGATTGTTGTACGTTATTTGTGCCCAAGCATCCCGCAACCCGCGCCCGCCTGGAAGATGTATTGGCAAATGAACGCCGATTGTCCGTGGCGGAGCTGGTGGAGACCGCCGTAAGCACGGCGGAATATGAGATCATTGACCAATGATTAATTATCCTGGCGCCGGAATTGAACTTTCGGCTGTTGACCGTGA
>LSCG01000072.1 GCA_001577055.1 Fidelibacterota bacterium TCS56 | reverse complement strand
CGCCCTGCGGGCTTCGCAGGCGGAAAACGGCCTCGCATAACTGCGAACTTAAGTCTCCCGACCGTGAACGGTCGGGCTATAGAATATTGATTTCACCGTTTTTTCCCCGTCACTTGTCACCTGTCACATGTCACTGCATTTAAATCATTCCACCACTTGTGAAGCATGCACAAAACGAAATCCCTGACGTTCCAGCTTGGGGATGGCTATTTGCAGCACTTCCAGTGTAGAACGGCGACCGTGACCGATGCCTACCGCCCGGCCGTGCTTGCGGGCATAGTCCGCCAACTTATCAAGCTGCTGCTGAATCAGGGCCGGATCCAAATCGTTATCCAAAAATACGTCCCGACGGGTCGTGGAAACCCCGGCATTCCGCATCTCGGATTCGGCAACCGTCTTCGCGGTGGTGCGGCTGTCGATGAAATACAGACCGGCCGCCTTTAGCTTTTCCGCCACGATGGTCATAACCCGTGGGTCCTGCGTGGCTTTCGATCCCTGGTGATTATTCATCCCAACCGCCGCCGGATATTCCTCAAACACCGTATCCAAGCGCCGCCGAATTTCAGCCTCGGTCATGGTGGTAAGCAGAATATACCCATCTTCGCCGGACAAATTTGCGACGGATTCCATCGGCATGTGAATGATTGTCTCATAGCCTGCCTGACCGGCCTCGCGGGCAAAGCGTCGGCTGTAGGAATGCCCGGGGATTATGGCATAGGTCAGCGCCGCATCCAGTTCCAGAAAACCACGGGCGGCGCCATTATAATTATAGCCGAAATCATCAATTATGATGGCGATTTCCCCGACGATATCCGGTTCATCTTCATCTGGTCTTTCCCGAACGACGGGCGGTCGGGGCAACCTGCGGCTTTCAGATGGCGGGGTTATTGATTCTTCGCGGCTGCGGATAAACAATAAAATCAAGGCGGTGATCACAACGATAACCGCCAGCAGCACATAGGAAGCAGGTGGAATTGCCGGGGGGCGGTCCTTCTTGTGCGGCACGACGGATCAGGGTATCCGGATTGAACAACTCAAGATTTGCGGGAGTCCTACCTGCTGAGAACCGAACTGGGCGCCATACTGAAACTGATAGCGTCCGAAACTGACGGCGATGCCACCGCTGGCCCGGATCACCTCAGGCGACAGCTCGGTACCGAGGCTGATTCGCAGCCGTGACCACTGACTCGCGCTGCCCAGGTGTAAAATCATCCCATCAACCTGACTGGAGTACTCCACCGTCATCCCCAGGCTGGTATTCACCGGGGAGTGGTTTAAGTCCACGGCGGCGCCAATCAGTAAACGCCGGGGCAGATCCGGCCGTTCGTCCTCAAAACTGTCCAGGCGCCCCAGATTCAACAGACTGGCGGCCAGATTAATATTTTTAGTGAGCGAATACCGGGCGCCCAGATCAAGAGCCAGACCCTCCGATTGGGCCGTATAGACGCCCAGGTTCAGATAATGAACCCCGGCCCCCACCCGCAGCAATCCCAGGGAGCGGGCCCAGACCAGATCGGCTGCCAGTCCATGGGCATTGTATTCGGCCAGAGGATCATCCAGGGGGCGTTCATCACGCAGTTCCAGGTCATCCAAACTCAGATAACGGACACCCAGGGCCACGGACTGGTCTCCGCCGAAGCCCAATTGCAGGGCTGAGATGCGCGTATCGCCCAGCCACTGGCCGCCGCCAACCCGCAGATGCAGGGCGCTGCCTGAGAAATCAATCGCCGCCGGATTAGTCACACCATCGCCGGTCCAGGCCGTTTGCCCACCGGCAGCCAGTTGATCGGCATAAACCGGAATCGCCAGGAACTGGGTGCCCAGGGCGCCCAGCGATTGCCAGCCAATGAGCAGGATTACGATTGATCTATAAATTGAAAGCATAGGTGAATACATGGGCCAGTCCGACGGGCAGTTCATAGGAGAAAGCATAATCCAGATAGGCATCGTTGATTTTCCACAGGGAATAATTCATCCCCACGCCCATGGCCAACCGGGCGTTGCCGATGCCGGCCCGGATGAAATAGCGATCGTTCCAGCGATATTCGGCGCCGGCGCGGATCACCGTACCCAGATAATAATTATCCTGCAAATCGGCGCCATAGCCGTAATCGGCGGTCAACAGCAGATCGCCCCGGCGGTAGCTGCCACCCAGCCGGAAGAAGGTGGGAAAGAAATCATTATACACCCGCCCTTCGCTGTCATACACATCACCGGTGTTCCAGACATATTTGGAATTGATATCATGGGCGGTGAAAGCCAGTGTCAGATTGGGAATCCGCTGATAAATCAACCCGGCGTCAAATCCGGTACCCTTGCCATCCAGACTTTTTGAATCCAGCGGCAATTGCTGAAAAAATAATTTGATATTGATGCCAATCGACAGTCCGGGGGCAATTTGATTGGCGAAAGTCACGTACACGGCATTTTCGCTGACCGACAGCTTCTCGGTCTGGTAACCTGAATAGGAACGGCCGTCAATATCATTGACACCGGCCCGCACCCAGGCCAAACCCAAACCGGCGGTGGGCGGCAGTCCGGTGGAAAAACTGGCAGCAAAGAAGCGGCGATCCAAAGCCAGTTGATGATGAAGCACGGTAAACTGGCGTTTATCCAGAAATACCACCCCGGCGGGATTGTGGTAAGCGGTGAAGCCCCGGTCAATTTCAGCAGTGAAAGCGCTGCCCATGGCGATGGAGCGGGCGCTGGTGCCCATTCGCAGAAACGAACCGGCATAGCCGGCAAAATCAGCGGCGGAGACCATGGAAATGATGAATACGATGGCGGCACTGAGGAATTTTCTGATCTGATAAGTTTGCATCATCATTTCACCACAATCAGTTTGAGCCAGTGATTGCCATTATCGTACTTGAACCGGATAAAATAGGTTCCATTAGCCACCGGGCGGCCATTATCATCGCGGCCATCCCATTTGTAGGCGCCACGGCTGCCGTCACGCCGGTCGAATATCTGATGATATACTTTCTGCAGGGCGAAATTAAAAATATCCATCTCCACGATAAACGAGCGTTCAACCCCCAGACTGAAACGCACATACTGATCGCCTGATGCGCTGGCGTTAAATGGGTTGGGATAAGCATAATCACCTTCGAATTCCGTCCGGAATATACGCCAGTTGAGGCCGTTGATATCATCGGAGCGGGCCAGCCCGTCGCCGGTGCCGATCCACAGTGAATAGCCGTTCACATCCCGATAAACGGAATACACGGTACTGGTGGTGATTTCATCGGTTTCGATCACCGGGTTGACTACCAGCGGCAACTGCTGGTAAGCCGGTTTATACAGCGCCCAGTTCCGGCCGTCATCGGAGCGCCAGAGACCGTTATCGGTGGCAGCCAGGACCAGGGAATCGAAAGCGGCCACATTATAGGCCCGTTCGCCCAGCAGTACCGAATGCCAGGTGGCGCCGTCATCGGCGGTGTAACTCAAACCACGCTTTTCTTCGCTATCCACATTGATGGTGACCGCCCAGATAATCCGTTGTCCGTTCCAATCCTGGCGGGCGAACCCCACGACCCAGTTACCGGAGATTCCATCGACGGGAAAGAAGTAATGTTCCCAATCGATACAGCCGTTGACCTGATCAACAATCCCGCGATTAATGCCGTTGGCCGTGCCCACCCAGACCGTATCGTTATAGGCCATAACCGCAAAACCCTTATGGTTATGATTTCCGAAGGGCGGATCGATGGGATTGAGATAAAAATCTTTCAGGATGTCATTGGAATCATAAAGGGAATCGACACAGGTATTCAAGGTCGGCTGATTATCCAGCGGCAGGGGCACCCGTTCCCAGGTTTCGCTGTCCAGATCATAACGCCGCAGACCGCCGGACCAGGAGGTAATCCACAGGTGGGTGTCGGTAAGCGACATGTCGTAAGTAACATTTTTATTCGGTATAACCACCGGTTCGGCCCGGAAGTATTTTTGTCCCGCCATCCATTCAGCCAGACTGTCGGCTGCGGTCTCCACCGGCTGCTGGAAATACAGCCAATCCTCACGGCTGCTGTCGGTCAGGGCCAGACCGAAACCGGTATGAACACCCTGGTCCTGCCCGGCCACGGCCAGCGAAATAACATCATCATTGATTGCCAGGGCCGAAACGCCACCCTCCGGCAGGAAGGGCGAACCGCTGCCGTCGGTCAATTCGCTGCTGGTCAGATAAGTTTCGACCACCAGGGAATCCAGCCATACGCGCGACAGGCCCATGCCGGTGCCCAGCCAGACCAGGGAATCACCCTGACCGCGAATATCCGAAATGATATTGCTGTATAAACCGACTTGCGTGCTGTCACTTCGCAGGAGATTCGGGGGATCATCACCGGATAATCTAAATTGAGTTGGTGCGGGAAATTGGGCCACAGTTCCGGTGATCAGCAGGAAAACGGTCAGCAAAACGCGCATATCACTGCCCCCTTCCGGTGGAACAGGTATCCAGAACTACCAGTTCCAGCAGGTATTCATCGGAAATCAGGCCGCTGTAATCACGGAGGTAATAATGGCACTGGTGAACGCCTTCATCGCTGTTGGCGTCGATTAAAATCAGGCGGGAGAATTGGCCGTCGCTGGCAAGCTCGTCCCAGATTAAATAACCGGGATCGGAGCGGCCGTCATCATACAGCGAGATGGGACTGCCGTTTGACAGGCTGCCGTCCGGTTTCTCGAAATTCAGGTAGCAGATCTGGATATCGTCCAGTCCGTTGGAATCGGCGGCGCTGACCACCAGCGTATCCAGATCATAACCGCTGCCACAGGGTATGTACATAACCAGCGGCATGGAAACATCCAGGATGCGGGGGCGATAATTGGACAGGTCATACCGGGCCGAGTCAATAATTGTATCAGCCGGGAAAAAAGCGTGGACTTCAAGTTTTATTATCAGTTGGCTGATGCTGTCGAAAGCGGCGGCCAGGGTAGTGGAATCCACCGACACAATGAGGGCATGGATATTATCTTCCGGCAGTATATCACCGGCGGCGCCGCTGTCATTCAGCGCGAACAGGTCGGCCCCCAGATGCGGGGCGGTGGGACTGCTGATCTGCACCATAATTGAATCAACCGGATTCCCGTTCAGGTCATCCGTGGCGGCGGCAGCGAGATAAGCGGTGCGATCCCATTTGTTATAATTGAAATCAATACGGTTGATGGCGGCTTCACCGGTGGCAGCCGGGACTCCCGGTTGATCACAACCGATCCACAGGCCGCCAGTTAATACCAGGACTATCAATCCCGCAAAATATGATGGATTAATTAATTTATTTCTCATCATTTGTCACGCTGAGTTTACTGATATTGTCCATAAATGTAATGCACCAATAATGTTCCCACCTGGTTGAGGCTGGCCGGGGAACAATTAGCGGGGATATCCTGGTGGGTGTGCCAGAAATTGGCGTGGCGGTTGGGGTATTCAAAATCGATTATATCGATGGCCTTAATACCGGCGATTTCATAAAGCGGAATATGGTCATCATATACATTGGGCAGGATACGATTCTCAAAGGCGGGCAGATTGAGATCGCCGGCCAGGTCCCAGAGCCTCCGGACTAATACGGGGTTCTGGTTCATGGAATTGCGTTCCACGGGGATTGACAAATCGCGATCGCCGATCATATCCACCACAATCGCCGCCTGTGGTTCAGGCAGGGGTAAATGGGTGGCGAAATACTGCGAGCCTTTGGCATAAGTGCGCGGTTGTCCCTCCAGGCCCATATCCTCCCCGTCGAAAAAGACAATATCGATACCGATGGGTGGCGGGTTTTCCTTCAGGATGCGGGCAATTTCCAACAGGACGGCCACCCCGCTGGCGCCGTCATTAGCACCGAGGATGGGCTCACTGCGCCGCTGCGGATCAGGGTCACGATCCGCCCAGGGACGGGTATCCCAGTGGGCGCCCAGCAGCAAACGCGTCGTGTGTTCCGGAGCAAACCGCCCGATAATATTGGCCAGTTGATATTGGTTGCCGTCCAGGGGATTTGCCAGTTGAAAGGGCTGGTGAAAAACGGTATCGGCGGTAGTCTGCAATTGACTGGTCAGATATTCACGACAGAAGGCATAACCTTCGGAACCGGGATTGCGCGGACCGAACGAACACTGGGCAGTTAAATATTTCCAGGCGCTCTGACTGTCAAATTCGGGGATTGACTGACCGCAGCCAGTCATCACCAGCAGAATTGATCCAAAACCATAACAAACGGATTTCACCTTAATTTTCACTTCCAATTAATTCCTACCCACTGATGGCAATATTAACATCAAAACCAAAGTCACGATCAATTTTCTTACCGGTTAAATAATGTTTGGACTCACGGTATTCATAAATAATTCCACCGCTGACCCGGGTGGTAAATGAGTAGGAAATACGCAGCCCCACTTTCCAGTTGGATAATTTCTCCGGTTTTTTCCCGAACGGTGTGTCCAAATCGTTGCGTTTAAAAGTTTTATCTTCGTTCAGATCAAAGTTGAGGGCAAAATTAACGTTATTCTGAATATCAATATCCTTCATGAAAGGCAGGGGAATATTAATTCCGCCCTTGTGATTATAACTGGCGCTGGAAGTGACCGCCCGGCTTTCCTTGTAGGTCTGACCGCCGTTAGTCTCATCCAGGGTTCGGGAATAATTCATCCGCGAGCTGAGGGTGATACCATGCTTCAACTGCATGGATAATCCCACCAGCGGGGAGAAACTGGCGCTCAGGCGCAGGCTTTGCTGTTTATCTTCCTGATCATCGATAAAGGAGCCCAGATACAAGAGGGGCATTTTTTGATTGATGCCCTCCGGGAATTTCCAGTTTCGGGTTTCCGAGCCGGAAAAACTGTGATCCAGGGTAATGGTGCGGGCGATATTCTTCAAAATCGGCCAGTTCTGCAAACCGCGCCAACTGACGGTCCAGCGGGAAAAGGGCAGTGAATTCTCCAGGTGCTCGCCGGTGGGCAGGGCGTCGCGGGTCATGCTCCGTGTTTCCACGGCCGAACCGCGGACTGAGGATGACACGCGCTGGGTGAAGGAAAAGGTCGTATTGATATTTTTGGTCAGTTTCAGGCCCGAAGACAGGGATATATCCTGATCATGCTGCCAGTCGCCGGTATTGGTACCCACACCGGGATCATGTTCCAGGCCGTGATCGGGTAACCAGCCGAATTTGTAGCCGGTAGGCGTATCGCCCATCACACCATTTCCCCGGCGGGTGACGTTGGAAGAATAGCGCAGATTCAGGGGGGTTATATCCTTGGAATGGGTATGTATCGATTTCAGGATCGGCCGTTCTTTTTCCTGTTGCTGCGGTTGCTGCTGTTGATTGGGCGTCGGCCGCGTTCCCCGGCGCGGTCGGCCGGAGGTTGTTTTCGGCTTATAGAACAATTCAATGATCTTGGTGGGACTGAGCACAAAACTGCCGGAGAAATTCAAGCGCGTGCCAATGGTGGCGCCATCCAACTGGCTGTTACGCGGTTTACTCCAGTTATAACCGGCGCTGTAACTGAAATTGGGCCGCAGGAATTCCAATAATTTGGGCGTATAGGCCAAAGACAGGTTTTCATTTTCACTGGTTACGATACCGGGATAGAGATCCCAGACAGATATCCAGGGATAATCGTCGCGGTCATCCATGTTACTGTTAATCGACCGGGAGTAGTTGATCGTGGTCAGGCTTTCGGTGAGTTTGTAATTAATGCCATAACTGCGCGTTATCCCCAGTTTATAATTGGGTTTGGTATCACCCACGTAGCGAATCTCCTCGCTGTAGGATTCATTCACATTAATATTAGCGTTGACTGAGGCGGGCGTATAATACAGATGAAACTCCTCGGCCGGTTTACCGATCACCGGAATTTTCGCCAGAATCTTGAGGGGCGAGATGTAATTATCCTTGCCAAACCCAAGATTATAAGCGGCTTTGCCGTTATAGCTTTCGCTGAATTTTCGCTTAACCAGATTATTGGATGACTCAGCCCGCTTGGCGCTCAGATCGATATTGATGCGATCCAGGGTATAGCTGATCAGCTTTCGCTCGGACTTTGTGCGTTTTGAGATTGATGTTGAGAGATTAACCGATTTATTCATGGTAAGCAGGGAGTCGGGGATATCCTCGCCGGTGAGCAGAACGTCGGTACCCTGGTAATACTTGGGCCGTCGGACCGATTGCGTGATGGTGCTGTTAACCGGGATGGAAAGACCCCACTTGTCCGGCAAAAATTTATCCAGTGACAGGCGCAGGTTCAGGTTAAGATTCTCACTGGTATTGGCCGATCCCAGGCGTTGCTGCAAGACATGGAAGTCGGCATCCTTGCGGCTGTAGGCGATGGTTGCACTTCCCAGGTCCGCCAGTCCCAGCTTGGTCTTGACGCGCATGGCGGTACCCTTTTCTTTTTTGACCCCGCTCAGGCGCAACTCGTCCAGCCAGACTTCACCACTGACCGGCAACTCGGAAGTATTGCGCACACCGGCGCGCATGAACTGAATCCGTGACAACACCGGCTCCCCTTTGATGCGTACCCGTTTGCCGGTCACCTGTCCGTTCTCATCGGTATATTGATAAAATTTCACTCCGGTGGCAGTGGAATCGGTAAAAATATCGGTGGAGTTGAACTTCTTGACACTGCTGCTGTCAGCCAGTTTGAGGGCCGTCAGCCAGTCCAGGTCAAGATTGACAGAATTTCGCCCCCGGTCCTCATCCCAGCCTTCATACACGGGCTGGGTGATTTCGTAGAAATTCTGCCCCTTGCCGAATTGCAGGAAAAATTCCACCGCCGTCTGTTCGAGACCGGTCTGGCTACTGTTGCCATAAATATACATTTTCATCCGGTCATAAGTCAGATAACTCTGGGCCCGGTCACCGGACAGGGCCAACATGGTTTTTTCCGCTGCCCCACGATTCCCGGCCGGCAATTCATCGAATTTTAATACCAGCGATTGTTCCTTGGAGTAGATGTCGTTGATCCGGTCATATTCACCACGGACACCTTTGGGGGGATCGTACCCGGCGTTATCATCGGTATTGATAATCGCTACGGCAAAGACGCTGTCATCCGCCACGTAGGCGCTGGTATCGTCGGCCACCCCCAGTTCCTTCCATTCGTTACCGACTAACTCGATCTTGGCAATTTGAAGCAATGATTCACCATCTGCCCCGGAAATAACCAGACGCATATTTTCAATCTGGTCCCAACCAATACTTCCTTCTGTACGGATTCTGGCAAAATGGCTCAACGGGATGCGGTACAGGCGCCAGTTGGTGGGATCGCCATTATCAAAGCGGGTAATACCCGCCACATAGACTGAATCGTCGCTGTCGGGATTCAGATTAAAGGATTTGGTGAAATAATCATTCTGACGATCCAGGAAGCCGGAGCCGTCCAGATCTTCCGAATCGGGGTACATGCCCCCTTCCTGCCGACGGTTGCCTTCGGTACCGTTGATCTGGGAATAATCATTGCGATCAGGGTTGGCTTCCTTCCAGTTATCACCGTTGGGATCGTCGTTGGGATCGTCCAGATCAGCCAGACGGTTAATCAGGCTGTCCTCCTCATCATTATACAATTCCTGGAAAGTACCCTCGGCCGGATCGAGACAACCACCCCAGCCGTCCTCGTAGTCATCGGTGCAGCCATCCAGACCGATATCTTCGCTATCTTCCAGGATTCCGTTGCCAATCGTGAAGCCTGCTTCCGGCTGATCTTCAGTATCGAGTTCACCATTGCCGTTCCAGTCTTCACTGATTCTTCCCAGGTCCACCGTCAGTTGACCATTGGTGCCGCACAGCCAGATTTCAAAAAATTTACTGTCGGTCTGATCATAATCGCCGCTGAAAAAGGGGCTGATCAATCCGGCCCACAGCGAGTCGGTATCCAGGCCTTCCTGGTGAGGCTCCGGTTTTATTTTCAGGCGCAGGATATTGGTAGTCTCATTCTGGGCGCGGGTGGACACGGAAGCCTGGGGCCAGATGGAACGTGTTGGTACCGGCGTGTAGGGGTTATACCATTCGAGTCTCGTGCGCCATAACTGCAACAGTGGCTGCTCGGTAAAAGGATTCAGAGGGGCCGATGACTGGCGCCAGAATTTGCGCATTACCTGGGGGGCGGTAGTGCGTTTGGCGCCTTCAAAATCATCGATATAGGCCACACCGTTGCGATCGCCGGTGGCTTCATTGTTCACCGAATTGGGATTGGGCAATACCTGGGCAAATTCCCCCTCCACCGAAAACGAAGTGGCTTTCTCGGTTTCGATGATCGGTAATCGATCCAGAAAACGGGTGACGCCGTTCAATTCGGTCCGGTAACGACCATTCACGTCCCAGATGAAGTTACGGGTCGGTTCGTAACCCACTTCGATTTTATCATTCAGGACGGATTGATTATAATACAGGGCGGTGGCGCCAATGAATGAATTTTCGCCGAAATCCATCTGCGCCCGGGTTCCAATGATGGTTTTTTTATCGAATGACACCAGTTCGTGTTTTTCGTACAGAATTTCCAGATTGGCATTGGGATCATTGGCGGCCTCGTTCATCATGGTTACATTGCCGCCGAAATAATCAATTTGATAATCAACACCCCGGGTAAGAGTATTCCCATTGACACGAATTTCCTCACTGCCCTCCACAATCATGAAACCCAGTTGAATATTGCTGGAAGGATTGGAATATTTCACTTCGATATTGTAACGACTGTTTTTCGTACGCTCATTATGGTTGGAATTAAGGTACATTTCACCCTCCGACATCTGCTCTTCCAACCGCGGGTCGTCACTGCCGCCCGTCACGATTTCGTCACCATAAACAAAGGGGTGATAAGCCGGCAGCAGTAACTCCCCCGTGACCATATTGATAATATTCGGATTGGATATATCAATTAACTGATCCGGTTCCACCGTTCCCTCTTCGTTGATACGGTCCACACCAAATAACTCCAGGTAGGAATTTCCCTGGGGATCACGTTCACTGGGCGGGGTAATGCTGGTATTGATAATCCTGAATTCGAAGCCCTCTTTATTGATATTGTTCGCCCCCAGGTAATACACGTTTTTAAACATTAAATCCCATAACGGATGTGAAGGATAATAGTCCTCGCCATCGGGACGAATCATCTGTAACTCCAACTGGGTCAGAGTATCACCGGCGGCGGGGATGAAGCCAAACTGCCGGACGACCCGCCCGCTGTCGCGGGTAGCCAGGGTAAAAGCACAACCAAGCACTTCCCCGGAGTTGAGGGCAGTCATCATCCTGATAAAACCAAGATCCTCGTTGATCGTGTAGTCTTTATCCAGCTCAAGACGGACAAATGTCTTTTGAAGATTGTCTAATTCGAAGGCTTCCTTTTCATCGATGTCAATATAAGCCGTACCTTCCTTGGAACCGGCAATCTGTGTATTGCCACCAACGGATTTATACAATTCAAAATCTTTAATCCGGACATTATTGGAAATATAATGCTGGCCTCTGTCGCTCAGGGGATAAAAGGGCGGGATAGTTACATAATCCATCCCAACCCCGTTGTAATAGGCCGTATCGACTCCCGATCTGAACCAGGGATGGATGAAGAAGTACGAATTTATTCGATATTGGTAATCCGGGAGTACCGTAGAGGATGAAGTGCTCTTGCCCTTGTATTCCTGCTTCTCTTTGCGGGTCTGCTCGATGGAGGCGATGGTGGTAATGTCCACCGGCCCCAGTTTGGAGATGGCCTTCAGGCCGAATAATCCCTGGTTTTTGCCCGAGAATGTGACGTACTGGGTGGCCGGCAGGGAAAGGGAAATATTTCCGGCCTCCACCTTTTGGACAATTTCATCCTCATCGCCGGTGTAAGTGATGCGGATATTATTCTCCCAGTCGAAATCGCGCTCCGAATCCTGGTCCATCAGCACCGTGATGCGGTCACCGATTTTACCTTCGATATTCAGATTCTGTTTTTGATCGAATTCAATATGGGTATTCTGGGCCTGGTTGATATTGGAGAACACCAGGTCCTGGTCCTGGAAGACCATTTTACCGGAGATATTCACGTTACCGTGCACCCGCAGGGAAACCCGGCCCAAGTCACCCACATCCACGCCCACCAGTTCCAGCGATTTCCCCCCGTATTGACTGGCAGGCGCCTCGCCCGGTTTTTCCTCTTTCCCTTGCATCGTGGCCAGAAAGTTCAATTGCCGTTTACGTTTCATCATGGTATTAAAATACCATTCCAGCGGCGCCGTAAAGGGTATCCGGTAGATTTGTCCGTCGGCGGTTTCGGTGATGGTGATGGTACTCCAGTCCGGAGCAATTTCGACGGTCTGGCCTAAATTATCAAAGGGAATAGCGAAAAAGTTACGGAGCGAGGTGACGGAATCAGGGATCAGTCCGATGGGCTGGGGCAGGCTGGGGAAGACATTAACGGTATAGGGTGAATTGACAATCAGGCCCGATTCCGTGGCAAGGGAATCCGCCGTCTGTCCTGAAGTGGATGCAAACCACCCCAGAACCAGTAAAACTACGCTTATTTTCAGCCAGGCTGCTTTCACCGGTTTAAAATCGATTATTTCAATACCTTATCAGGTTTCACAAACAGATAACGGTGTTTCTGACAGCAGCTCCCATTTTATTTCAGTTCAGGTTGTATTTTGGCGCTGAAAAGTTTACGGAAATTTTTTATAGCGAGTCCACGGTGACTTATATTGTTTTTTTCGTCCATGGACAGTTCGGCAAAGGTGCGTTCCCACCCGTCCGGCCGGAACAGGGGATCGTAACCAAATCCATCCGCTCCGCTCAGGTCATCCATTATGCTGCCTTCAACTTTTCCTTCCGTCCATAGTTCCTGGTCATTATCGCGATAAGCTATAACGCTGTGGAAACGGGCGGTCCGTTGCGCCGCCGGTACACCGGCTAATTTTGACAGTAATAAGCGATTATTATCGGCATAAGTGGCCTCCGGTCCGGCCCAGCGCGCCGAGTAAACTCCCGGCGCCCCGTGGAGAGCATCGACCTCCAGACCGGTATCGTCCGCCACCGTGGGCAGGCCGGTGATATCAAACACCGTCCGGGCCTTGATCAGCGCATTTTCCAGCAGGGAGGCGCCGGTCTCGGCGATTTCACCGATTTCCGGGAAATTGTCAAGGGGCAACAGCCGGTGGTGGAAATCCGCCAGGGCGGCCTGAAATTCGGCCAGTTTGTGCCGGTTATGTGACGCGAGAACGATGTCCATTACGTTTACCAGGAATTTTGCCGCCGAGTATAGGCGCAATATCTTCGGTGAACAAGTAATTTCACGACCAGCGGCGGTTATATTTTGATTTATGTGACAGAACCCACTAATTTCGCACCGCTTTTACGAGGCTCGGTAGCTCAGTTGGTAGAGCAGAGGACTGAAAATCCTTGTGTCGGCGGTTCGATTCCGTCCCGAGCCACAATAGCCTTGTCGTTGAGAAACTCCTTATTTTGAGGAGTTTTTTGTTTTAAGGAAATCGTTGGAAATGGGGTTATTCCAATAGCTACTGGGTACTTAGTTCATTCAGGAAATAATTATTAAGGGCATGCTGCACCATAGGTGGCAATGATGTGGCTTGACCTTGTTTATATTTGTTCTTAAAAGGGTTATATTCTAGCACCCATTAAGAATATAGTTTATATGAATTTGGGTGGGGTATAGGTATTTGACGTGGATGTCAGAGATAGATATTAGCTCAAATATTCACTTTGATAAACTGGAAATGGTATCTGTGAATCTACATCCTTATCATTGACAAGAAATTCCAATGCTGTAACCAATTAGATAGATATGGCTTCAAACGAAAAATTCTCTGTATGGCAATTAATAATTCTTGTACTTAGTATTATCGCGATATTGCTACTTTTTTTCGAAACTGTTTTAACGATCTCAAGTGAAACAAGACAGCTATTTCGTTTAATTGACACCATAATTTGCCTCATTTTTCTAGGTGACTTCTTTTATCACTTGGCTAGTAGTGATAATCGCTTAAAATACCTTAAATGGGGCTGGATAGATTTTGTATCTAGCATACCAATGATCGGACCTTTAAGAATTGGACGACTAGTTAGAGTAGCCCGAATTATTCGAATAATCAGAGTAGCTCGATCTGGAGGGAATATCATATATGTACTAACTAGCGAGCGTACTAAAACTACTCTGATTTCTGTACTTGGTGGCACTATTGTATTAGTGGTAGTAACATCATTAGCAATAATTAATTTTGAGGATTTACCAACTGAAGATGCATTATGGTGGTCGTTGTACGCACTGCTTACTGGGGAATTAGGCGAACATTCACCTGTTAGCTTCGAAGGTAAAGTTATAGCTGTTTTACTTATGACCGCTGGTGTTGCACTGTTTAGTACATTTACAGCATCTATTGCTTCTTACTTTTTTCATCCTGAAAATGAAGAAGACGAAGCACGTGATACTGAAATTCTCTCTGAAATTCATAAACTTGCTGATAAACTCGATAGACTTGACTCTAAAATTAGTTCATTGAGAAAATAATGGAGATTTCAAATGGCGAAGAAGATTAGTACCCTTATCGGAATGCCAATCAATCAATTCTTAAACCTGGTAAAAGAGAAGGAGAATTTTTCTGTAAGATCAGCTCGGCTAATTCCGTTAATCAAACCAGGTGATGAAATGGCATTAACCTCTATTTTCCTTTCTGCTATTCGATTGGTTAAAGAGTTTCGTGATGAAATATTCAAAGAGGTAGGGTTAAGTCGTGCTGGACAAGTTTATGTATTTACAGAAGTCAGCTTTAAAGAACTCAAAAGAGAGCAACCAGACGGATTAATCATAATTGTTGGTCGTGGAAAAATTAAAGATGCTGCTCTTCTTGAAATAAAGAATAAAAACTCTGTCTTAAATGAGGAACAAGTCCAATCGTATATAGATGTTGCGAGGAAGTATAAAATAAAAAAGTTTATTACCGTCTCAAATCAGTTCGTTTCCACACCAACACAGACTCCACTAAATATCAAACCTTCAAAAGCAGTTTCTCTGTACCATCTTTCTTGGTCGTATATCCTTACTAAAGCACAGATTTTACTTTACAAAGATCGACCAACTATTGATGATCCTGACCAGCTAGAAGTAATGAGGGAAGTGGTCAAGTATTTCGAACATGATAAATCCGGTGTTACAGGATTCACTGTAATGAAAAAAGGTTGGAAGACAATTACTGATAAAATCAGATCTGGAAGTGCAATCAAGAATGATGATCCGCAATTATTAGACACAGTATCCGGTTGGCTTGAGGAAGAAAGAGATATGGCATTAGTACTTAGCCGTGAATTAGGTGTATTAGTACAGTCTGGCGTTAAGAGATACAGAGCCGACCTAAAAGGTCGTATTAACTACGAAATTAAAAACTTATTAAATAATAGAGCTCTGTCATCAATACTGCGTGTGAAGGATGCTGCTTCTGACATCACGGTTACTGCTTCCTTCGATATGAGAATCGTTCAAATGGAAGTGTTCTTAAATCCACCCGATGATAAAACTAATCGTGGTAAGATTGGCTGGATAAGGAGGCAGATTTTATCTGCCAAGAAACGTAACCCAGAAGAATATGAAAAAATAGCCGGTGATCTTGCTTTATATATCTATATCAAGCGTCAAAGCGTACCTGAAAAAGTTACCCTGGATGAGATGGAATATGCTTGGGAGCGTGTGAAAAATGTAGACATCAAGGAATTTGGCGTACGACTTGAAAAAGGTCTAGGTCGAAACTTCGAAGGCGTTAAAAAGGTAGTGTCAGAAATGGAAATCATGCTCCTGGATTATTACAAAGGAATAGTTCAATACCTAAAGCCTTGGGTAAAACCAGCACCAAAAGCAAAACAGAAGGAGGAAATGAAGTCATTGGATAATATCTAAAGTAAGCGATTTACCGGCAAGTATTCTGGTTTTCGTTGTATCATTATCACCCGATATAACAGTATCATAACGGTCTCGATCTTCCTCATCATGTTCAATAATTACTGAAATCTCTAGTACATCTAGTTCTTCTTCGCACATATGTACCCCTTTTGTGCGCCTCTTTTAGAATTTTCTAGAATGATTTTTCAAGACAATCTATTCCTACTTATACAATAAATGCTCTCGGGTCTTTTTCCGGTATTGGTTTACAATTTCGATTTATAATTGAGTTTTCATCTACTTTCGATGCCTTTTAATTGCTTGACGGGTGGTATCCATGAGCCTATCTATCAGATTTTTCCCAATACCCCCAGTCAGAAATACTGAATTGGCTGCCAGGGCCGAAAAACGAAAACCACCAAACCCGCCTCCCACGCTCACTAAAACAGAAGCCCGCAATCGATAAACTGTTGATTTGGCAGCGTTCAGGTGGTAAT
>LSCG01000071.1 GCA_001577055.1 Fidelibacterota bacterium TCS56 | reverse complement strand
CCGGCTTTTTGAGGAAGCCCTAATTATAATTTGTGCGGTCAATACAGATAAAACACTGCTGATCACACTTCTATCTCATATTCACTTATTTTTGAATAGAGCAGACGCCGATTGATTTTTAAATAGCGGGCAGCCAAAGCTTTATTGTTTTGTGCCCTCCTAAGTGCTTTAATAATCAACGTCCGTTCAGTGTCGGATATTTGACGTTTGAAATCTAGATCATAATCAGCGGAGGTACTTTGATTGACCTGGTTGGGAGATACATCTTGTTTCTCATTAAAAAATAGTATATTGCCGTGGGATAATACGATTTGGCTGCGAATCGTGTTCTCCAGTTCACGCACATTTCCAGGCCACTTGTAATCCTGCATTCTGTTTAAGGTCTCCGGTCGCACAATGATTTCCTTATCCGGGCTGTATTTTTTCACAAAATGATCAACAAGTAATGGTATATCCTCCAGCCGGTCACGGAGAGGAGGTAACTTGATCCTAACCACATACAGGCGATAGAACAGGTCCTCGCGCAGGCGTCCGCCGGCGATCTCTTCTTCAGGGTTACGGTTGGTGGCGGTAATCAAACGGACATCGGAATAAATGGACTCCTCACTACCCAGCCGTTCGAACGTTCCGGTTTCGAGAACCCGGAGTAATTTAATCTGGAGTGCCAAGGGCATATTGTTGATCTCATCCAGCAGAATAGTGCCGGAATTGGCGATCTCAAAGCGACCAAGAACCCTTGAATGGGCACCGGTGTAAGCCCCCTTTTCATGGCCGAATATCTCGGATTCGAGGAGATTCTCCGGTAAGGCACCACAATTGACTTTTATATACGGCTTATTATTTCGCTTGGAATGCCTTTGGATAGCATTAGCTACCACCTCTTTTCCTGTTCCGCTTTCCCCCTCGATCAGGACTTGAGCGTCAGTAGGAGCGACTTTACCGATCAGTTTAAAAATGGCCTGCATTGGTTCACTGTGACCAACGATCTCATCGGTATTAACACCAATTTCCCGCGAAACTTCGGACCGAAGTTGCCGTACTTCCGCCACCAGTTGACCATACTCGATGGCACGATCGATGATGATCATGAATTCTTCCAGTTCAAATGGCTTCTCAAGGTAATCGAAAGCCCCGTTTTTCATGGCACGAATTGCCCGTTCACTGGTACCGTGGGCAGTAAAAATTATGACTGGTAAATCGGGTTCGGTCTTCTTTATTTCTTTGAGGACGGATAATCCGTCCAGGCCCGGCAGATTGATATCCAGCAGCAGAAGGTCGGGCCTAGTGGACCGGATTGATTCCAATGCTGAATTACCACTGTCGGATTCCAGAAAAGTGAAATTATTTTCGCCCAATGCGTCAATAATGTTTTTGCGCATGAAAGCTTCGTCATCGACTATATGGATCAGTTTCTTCATCTCTCACATCAGAATTTTCAGATTGAAATTGGAAGGTCAATTTCGCAGATGGTTCCACCGTCTTCACCATCTTTAAATCGAATTACACCGCTATGTGCTTTAACAATTTCATATGATATTGACAGACCCAGTCCGGCACCACCTTCCTTAGTGGTGAAGAAGGGATCGAAAATCCGTTCGATTTCCGATGCAGGTATGCCCGGCCCGTTATCAGTAATATTTATCTGGATCTTCTTACTATCGTTAATCAGCCTGGTTGATATATTAATACAACCTGAATCAGCAACGGCCTGAACGGAATTATTGAGGACATTTATCAAAACCTGCTTCATTGCCTGGGGATCGAGCAGGGAAGCCGGTATACTTTTATCCAGATCACGAGAAAAACTGACCGCCGGTTTCCGCGGCTGAATTAATTCCACCGTCTCCTCGATCAGTTGATTAATGTCAGTTGGAGAAAGATTATCGGCAATTGATTTCGAGAAAACCAGCAGACGGTTTACTAATGTGGTAAGCCGGTTAATTTCCGCTACCACCAATTCCATAGACTCGTCGGTGACAATACTGTGGTCGCTTGCCTGCTCGCTCGACTCGTTTAGACTGCGTTGCCAAAGCTGAACCCGGGTTTTGATAATGGCCAGCGGAGTTTTCACTTCGTGGGCGACCCCGGCAATCAGTTTGCCAAGAGATGCCAGTTTATCCTGATGGTGCAATTCCTTTTCCATTTTTTGCAGATTACGGTTTTCCCGGTCCAGATTATCCACCAGGGAATTGATCGAGTCTGCTATGAACCCATAGGTGCCCCCCTGGATGTTGAAACGATAACCTGGATCCTTCTGTATTGTTTCCAGGCCCAAACGGATATCGCGGGTTCTTTTTTGCAGACTTAAGAATATCATCACGGCAAGAACGAATCCCACAGCTGAAATTGTTGCAATGACGCTGATGATTTCCCGCAGCTTGTAGGCCGGTAGCTTTCGCTCAATATGGATTCGGGTCCAGGCCGCACCGATCAAGGTACCATTCATTTCCAACGGTATAGTCGATAAGGGGAAAACTGCCGGATCAAATTGATGAAGGTTGACTATGATCCGATTTTCGTTGATTGATTTTAAAATCTGCTGCCTGATAATATCATAGGAACGGGGTGGTGGTCCATAAACCGGTTTTGGGGGAGGAAGTGTAGGGTAGGCATAACCAACGAATTCATCAAATTGTCTCAGGTAGAATCCACCTTCCAGTCCAATTACTTCCGACAGATATAGTTCTGTATGAATTTTCAGTGTCGAGTCCAGTGCCGCCAGTGAACGAGTATCAATCAGTTCCTGTTTGAGAATATGTTGAATGGACCGGTCGTTGAAAAATTCTACCGTATTCTGTTGTAATTGGCGGGCAACAAGTTCCGTCATTACTGAATGAGAAGCTATCACTTCATCACGCCAGCGATTGATGAAGCTCACCGCCACAATTGCAACCCCGTAAACAATCAATACAATCGCGCCCACTATCAGGACTGTGCTTAACCTGGGTTTTGTCAGTTTCATCTGGCGAACTTGTGTAATCAGTTGTTACTTACGAGTGTGTGAAAACCGAACACAAATTAAGCTGCACTAAATTATTATCAAAACAGTATAATCGACTTCTTCCTCGAAATCTTGTTATTTGATTCACTTAGAATCAATAGAAGAGCGCACGGTCCGGTTTTTGCAGTTAGAATCGCACTGATGTAAATCAACAAGATATCCTGACAATAATCATAGCATAATTATCCATAGGGATTGGATTATCGCTAATAAATGAGAAGGGGATAAGGTAATGAGAAAAGTTAATCGTAGGGCAGGCCGACCGCATTGTTTATTCAGACAATCAGCGCCTCACACTTGCCGTTAACGGTACGCATCCCAATGATGACAGCGAGAAATTGAATATGGGAATGGAATGGGCGATTAATGAAACCGTATTCCTGCGTGGTGGATACAGTTATGGCAAGGACCTGTCGGATTTCTCCGGCGGGGCCGGAATCAAGATTGGTGCTTATGGCCGTGATATGCTGATCGATTATTCGATTGTTCCTTATGAGGATCTGGGAATTGTCCACACTTATACAATCAGTTCCACTTTTTAACCGTCCATGCAATTAAACTGACAAGCGAATGGAACCAGAACTCTTCATATTGATTGCCATGATGGCGGTCTTTGCACTGGCAGTGTTCGCCGGGAAATTCCCTATTGGTGTTTCCCTCGTATTTGCCGCGGTTACCGGTTCGCTGTTGTCGGGATTTGGACTTTCCCTGCGACATCTCGTGGAGGGCAGCATTTCCTACCTGGATCCGATTCTGATCATTATAACTGCAATGATCTTCATGGAGATAATCCGGGAAACAGGTGCCCTGGGAGAGGCCAGTCGCCTGATAGTGGTCAATTTACATTCACGCCCACTGTTGTTCTTATCAGCGGTGACCATTTTTATCATGCTGCCTGGCATGATTACCGGTCTGTCTACAGCTTCTGTTTTGACAACCGGTGCAGTAGTGGCGCCAGCCCTTATTGTCTGGGGTATTCCGAAGGCGAGGACCGGCAGTATTATTGCCATGGCGGCTCTTCTTGGCATGGTTGCACCTCCGATCAACGTACCTGCCATGATCATTGGCGGCGGAGTGGACATGCCCTATATCGGTTTCGGATTGCCCCTTCTGTTAGCCACATTGCCACCGGCACTGCTGGTGACCTTTTTACTGGCACGGCCATATTTTGGTCGCGGATCAGAGGAGGCGATTCGTAATGCATTCACCGATCTGCCGGTACATTTCAAACGTTGGCGGTTATTCCTGCCGGTACTGATCCTGGCAGTACTTATGGCTCTCTCAAGAATCATCCCCAATGATTTCACTTCAATGGGAATGCCCCTTATTTTTGTCATTGCCGGACTGTCGGCTTACCGCTCCGGTTTACCTTTTAATTATTGGAAAGTCATTCGGGTCGCGGTTAATAAAGCATTACCGGTAATGGGTATTCTGGTGGGTATTGGTATGTTCATACAGATCATGAGCCTGACTGGTGTCAGAGGTTATCTGATTGTGAATATCGTACAAATTCCATCTTACTGGATATTTCTGGCCATTATGGTAACACTTCCTTTGTTTGGGGCAATTTCATCCTATGGAGCGTCTTATGTGCTGGGTGTGCCTTTCCTGCTGGCCTTGCTGGGGCGCAATGAGATCATTGTAGCTTCGGGATTAACCCTGATTGCCAGTCTCGGAGACATGATGCCACCTACTGCCCTGGCCGGAATATTTGCCGCCCAGGTGGTGGGTGAGCCTAATTATTTCCGCATTCTGAAAATATGTATCCCCTACATCATTTTAACAGCGGTTTACGGAATACTGATCATAATCGGCGCCAACTGGCTGGCTAAATTTCTGGTTATCTGACCATGACCGAAAGTGACGACTGAAATGCTGAAACTGATGTACCTGGCAATAACCGCGCTGGTTCTGGTCGCCACCGGCTGTGACCTTTTCAGCGAAAATAACTGGAAGAAACAACTAACCCATTTGATAGTTCTGATTCCGTTGATCCTGAGGATTCTGTTAATCAAATGAAGTTCCTGCGACAAAATTCTCTCAGACTGGCGATACTGTTGTCGGTGATAGTCATTTCGATACAGACCGGTCGCGAATTTCATCAAATGCACATTGTGGATCCGATCTATCCAAATCCTTGTGAAATTCGATTATTAAGCGATTATTTTCCGACTTTGAAGGGAACAGCGGGAGATACTGACGTATATCTGTTTGAAGGTGATTCCCCCGGGGCAACAATCCTGATTCTGGGCGGCACCCATGCCAATGAACCAGCGGGTATGATAGCCGCTACTTGTCTCATCGAAAATATCTCGGTTGAGACAGGGCGGCTGTTTATCTTGCCTCGCGCTAATAACAGTGGTTTTACTCACAATGATCCTCAGGAGGGAAATCCGCAAAGTTTCACCATCCGGACCACCGCTGGCGAACGCAGTTTTCGCTATGGGTCACGATACACTAACCCCATTGATCAGTGGCCTGACCCCGATGTTTATGAGCATTTCCCTTCAGGTCAGCAACTGTCGGCAGCGGAAACCAGGAATCTGAACCGTTCCTATCCCGGGCGACCGGATGGAAACCTGACGGAACAGATCGGTTTCGGCATTGTGCAATTATTGCAGAAGGAATCTGTGGATATTGCCATTGATATGCACGAAGCATCTCTGGAGTACCCGGTCATCAATGCTCTGGTTGCCCATCAACTGGCATTTGATCTGGCTGCGGAAGCTGTCCTTTATCTCCAATTTAATGATATTCATTTCAATCTCGAACCATCACCGGAAGAGTTTCGTGGGTTATCCCATCGTGAATGGGGTGACAAACTGGGAATCCAGGCTCTGCTCATGGAATCGGCCAATCCGTTGCAGGGGCGATATCATGGAAAAGTGACAGCAGAAACGGTAACTTCCGGTTTGGATAAATACAATATGGAAGCGGCACACAGCGGTCTTATCGAAGTTGAATATCCCGATACCGGCATTCCACTGGATTTAAGGGTGGCACGGCATCTGGCTGGCTTAAATCAGATATTTACTGTCTGGAACAGTTATAATGAAAATAAAATTAATATCACTGATCTTCCTGAATATGACGATGTCCTGGAACAAGGGATAGGGGCATTTTTAAAACAACCAACTGGAGAACGATAATGCGAAAAAAAATAAAGTTTATTTCAATGGTGATAGTCATAATGATCCTGCTCTCAGGACTATCCGCCGCTGACTTTACTGCCGAACAGCCGATACTGATCACAACCGCCGGTCAGAGCGCCGACATATTGATGGTAAAACTGCTGGCCAAGAAAGCCGGTCTAACCTATACAATGGACAAACTGGCCACTCCCGAAAGTCTGACCGAATTCAAGTCAATAGTTATAGTCAGCGGTGGCAGCACAAAAGGACTTGGCGCTGCGAAGATTGACAAGGACGATGAAATCAAAAGGGTGGAAACCCTGATTTCCGCTGCCATGGATAAAAAAATACCGATCATTACGATGCATATCGGAGGGAAATCACGCCGGGGCAGTCTGTCGGACGAATTCAACTCCGTAGCGGCCCAGGCAGCCGATTGCCTGATAGTAGTAGAAACCGGCGATTTTGATGGTTATTTTTCTGCCATTGCCGAGGAAAACAAAATTCCTATTGAAAGAATCGATAAAATAATAAGCGCCCAAACCGTTCTGGAAGCAATTTTTAATCCTGCTTCCGAATAAACCATAAGGAGACAATTGATGAAGAACCGCTACCATATTAACACGTTTCTGATAACTCTGGTAGTCCTGTTACTGGGGTCCTGTACCTTCTGGCAACCGCAACGGTTACCGGAAAGTCCGGGTATGGTTGTGGCCGCGCACCCGGTGGCAGCTGATTTTGGCTATGAAATTCTGCTATCAGGCGGGAACGCCATCGATGCTGCTGTCGGTACTGCTTTGGTGCTCGGAGTAGTGGAACCCAATGCATCCGGCCTGGGGGGTGGTGGTGGGATCCTCATCTATCTGAATGAGCCAGATTCGCTTACCTATATCAATTATTACGCCCGAGCCCCGCAGCAGGTAGCGGAGTTCAACCGTGATACCCATGTCAGTTCGGCCCGGGCGGTTCTGGTACCGGGAACGGTTGCGGGATTATCTCAGGCCTTGGAACAATACGGTACAATGTCCTGGACTGACATCGTAAACCGCAGTATTTCCAAAATCGAGAATGGTTTTATCGTAGATGAAAATCTTAATGCGTTGATGATGGATTCCTATGGTAAACTCATGAATCATCCGCAGACCAGCTCAATCTACTTGAAAGACTTATTTCCTTATGTAGCAGGTGATACGCTGGTGAACCAACAGGTGCTGTCCACTCTGCGGAAGCTGGCAGACCAGGGACCGGACTCATTCTATTCCGGTGAACTGGCTGATTCAATTGTTAATGCAGTTTCTGCTTTAGGCGGTACAATTACCGGGGCCGATCTGGCAGGGTATAAACCGGTAGAAAAAAGTCCGGTCAGGTCCAAGTACCGGGACTATACACTGATTTCCGCCCCACCTCCTCAATCAGGCATTACCCTGCTGGAGATTTTGAATATCATAGAATTCAAGAATATATCTGCAATGGGTAATTTCAACGGGAACAGCGCCACCTTCCATTTCATAGCGGAAGCGATGAAGCGGGGCTATGCTGACCGGATGACGTATCTCAGTGATCCGAATTTTATGGAGGTTCCTGAAGATGTTTTGCTGTCAGATGAATATGCCGAAATCCGCTATGCCACTATCGATATGGATCGAGCCGATCCGGCGGTAATGGAAAAAACGGAAGCCGGTGATGTACAGGAATTTCTGCAACAGAATTATCATGAGCCCATTGATAAAGACGGCAGCACTACCCATATCTCGGTGGTGGACCGTCACGGAAATGCCGTTTCTTTGACCCAGACCCTGAACCATTTCTGGGGTTCCGGAATCACTGTAGCCGGCTTCCTTCTCAATAACGGAATGATGGGATTTTCGGACACGGATGAGGCCAATACCAATACCTCGGCCCCGGGCCGTCAACCACGCAGTACGATCACACCAACAATGCTGTTTTCGGATGGTGATTTATTCATGGTAGTAGGATCACCCGGTGCAGGGCGAATCATCTCAACCCTTGTAGAAATCATTTGCAATATTATTGATTTCGGCATGACTCCGGACCAAGCCAACCAGGCACCACGCTTTTGTAGTAGGAAATCGGCTGAAACATTACCGGTTGAATCACGATTTGACCAGGCTCTCTTGGATGATTTGATTTCCATGGGACATCCAATCGAAGTGTTAGGCGAAATGGACAACTATTTTGGCGGTGTGCATATGATAGTGGTGTATCCCAATAGCGGAATGCTAAAAGGTTCCGCAGATCCACGCCGATCCGGTGCGGTGGCAGGAGGTATCTGAATTACAATTGAGAAAAAACATTAGTTTCCTGCTTCTGACAGTATTAACACTCGGTTTTATCCCGGCACAGCCACTGGCAGTCAATCCCGAGTGTACCATCGGTGTAGCCGCCGGTAAGGCCACTGCTGATGGACGTCCCTTGATCTGGAAAACCAGAGATTATATCTCATCCCCGGACAATGAGGTAAAATACAATTCCAGCTACAATTATAAATTTATTTCAGTGAACAATGCCGGTGGTTCGTATGCCTGGATGGGGGTAAACGAGAAAGGCTATGCCATCGTCAACTCTATGTCCAGCGATCTGCCCGACAGCGTGAATGATGGTGGTCCCAGCAATGGTGAAATCATGCGGAATTGTCTCGGTAATTGTGCAACAGTGGCCGATTTTGAGGCTTACCTGATATCCACCAACTCCAGTGGTCGCGATTCCAAGTGCAACTTCGGTGTGATCGATTCAACCGGAGCAGCGGCTATTTTCGAAACCAGTGGATACCAGTACTGGAAATTCGATGCCAATGATACTAATCTGACAAAATCCGGGTATGTGATCCGGACTAATTTTTCCGTTACCGGCGGAGGAACCTACAGCATTGAACGTTTCAATCGGTCAACTGATCTGATTGGTGATTTTTACAGCGGCGATTCACTGACCCATCGCAGCCTTCTCAGGCATCAGATGCGCGACTTCTCTGACAGTCAAAGCGATCCACTTACTATCCCCTATGCCGGAACCTGGTACCCGACCTATCGCTACGGATACATTGATAATTACCTCAGCATATGTCGGTCAACTTCGGTCTCGGCCATGGTGGTGCAGGGTGTTTTACCCCAGGGTGAACCAGGCTATCTCAGCACCATGTGGACTATCCTGGGGCAACCCGCTACCAGCATTGCTGTACCTTACTGGCCGGTGGGATCGGCGCCAACAGTTGCCGATGGTTCCAGCCAGGCGGTATTATGTGACCGGTCCAGGGAAATCCGCGCATATCTGTATGACTGGTCCGGATATGATAATTTTATTGATACTTATAAGCTGTTGGATGGCTCCGGCGGTGGACTCTGGTCAATTACCCTGCCAGTGGAAGACCTCATAATGTACAATACCGATTCCTTGATGAGTGAGTGGCGAACAACATTTCCTTCAAACTCCCAAATGCTGGCGATCGAGACCGAATACGCCAACCTGGCATTGTCGACCCTGGAAGAAGGGCTCAGCTACCTGGCGGGATTATCGACCACGTCTGAACCACCAATCATTGCCAGTAAAATCAAACTCTCTCCCAACTATCCCAATCCTTTTAATGCTGCCACAGTATTTCCCTGGCAACAGCTGATTACGGCCCGGATAACAATTAATATCTATAATATATCTGGACAATTGGTTGCTACGGCTGTTGACGAAATCTTGCCACCGGGAAGTCATAGCATTACCTGGAACAGCGCTGACCAGCCCTCGGGCGTATACCTGTACCATGTTACTTCAGAAACATCCATGGGGGAAAATATATTACACAAGACCGGTAAATTAACCCTGATTAAATAACGGCAAATAATATGGTACGATTCCAGAAACTCACAATGATTCTCCTGGCCGTTTCAGCATTCTTCATCTGGCAGTGTGCATCGGCTCCCCATCCTTATCTGACGCCTGAGTCACAGGCGATTCATGATCAATTCGACAGCACGAGTGTTCATTTCAATCGCTATTTAATGGCCGGGACCGATTATGCTACCCCGCTATTCCATTTTAAGGGCAAGGTCGCCGGGGCTAAGGTGCTTATTATCGGTGGAACCCATGGCAATGAACCTGCGGGATATGAAGCAGCCCATCGACTGCTGAAGATTTTGTCCGAAACACCAATTAGCGAGGGTGAAGTATTTATCCTGCCGACTGCCAACCGTTTGGCAGGGCTGGCCTTTGAACGGCGGATAAAAGTCCCTGGAGGTGTTAACCATGAAATGGGAAACCTTAATCGCTGCTATCCCGGAAATTCCCACGGATTGCCCATGGAACAATTGGCGTTTCAGATAACCGGTTTAATTAAAGAATTTGCCATAGATGCTGTTGTCGATTTTCATGAAAGTCCGGTTTTTCATCTGGAATATATGGAGAACAGCGGACAGTATCATGGTTTGGGACAGACCTTGATTTATACCCCTAATGATGCCGGATCCTGGATAGCGATGGTCCTGCTGGATGAAATGAACAGCACGATCCCCGACGGGTTTCAGCAGTTTTCTCTGGCCGCTGGTCCGGTACGCCACAGTGCCGCCTGGTCGGCAGGCGAATTCTTTGATATCCCCGGTTTCACCACCGAAACCTGCAAAAAACTGCCACTGGAAACCAGGATAGCCTATCAACTGCAAATGGTCCGAATAATTTTGCGCGAAGCAGGTATATCCTGATACCGGTCGATAAATCATTACATAACTAAATAGAGGAAAATTCAATGAATATAGTTCAGATCGGAATCGGTCCATTGGGCCGGCGAGTGGTACAATATATCACTAAAAGAGAAGGAGTCACCATTGCGGGAGCTGTGGATGTGGACCCTGAATTGATTGGCAAGGATTTAGGTGATGTCTGTGAGATTGGACCACTGGGTGTTCCCATCAGCGATAACCTGGCAACTGCGATCGAAGGGCAGGACGTATCCGTGGCAGTGATTACTTCGCTTTCCAGCGTAGTGGCCGTGGAAAACCAAATTGCGGCGGCGGCGGAAGCGGGTTTGAATATCGTCTCTACCTGTGAGGAATTGTCATTTTCATTGAATATCAATCCGGATGTGTCACAGCGGATCGATGAAGTTTGCAAAGCTAATAAAGTGGCCTGTGTGGGCACCGGCGTCAACCCGGGTTTTCTCATGGATTATCTGCCATCAGTCTTGACTTCAATTTGCCAACAGGTTGAGAAAGTTGAAATATATCGTGTTCAGGATGCAAGCCCCCGGCGGATTCCCTTCCAGCAGAAAATCGGAGCCGGATTGAATGATGAACAATTCCAGGCCAAAGTCAAAACCGGTACCCTGAGACATGTTGGGTTGCCGGAGTCGGCGGACATGATCGCCACCAGCCTGGGTTGGAAATTCGATAAAATCGAAGATACGCTGGAACCGGTAATCGCGGAAGAGAGGATTACGACCGGTTATATTCCCATTGAACCCGGTATTGCCAGAGGTGTTAAACAAGTATTCACCGGTTTCATTAATGGTGTAGAGAAAATGAGTCTCCATTTTCTTGCTGCGGTGGGCGAGCCGGAATCCTATGACAAGATAATTATCTCTGGTAATCCTTCTTTTGAATCGGTGATCCCCGGTGGTATCAACGGTGATGTTGCCACCTCCGCTATTACCGTCAATGCCATCAGAGCGATTACCAGGGCGCAACCGGGCCTCCGAACCATGTTGGACCTGCCGGTCCCGGGGTGGTTTGCCGATATCTAAAACAGATTTCTGAGGCTCATGACGCTGGTCTTGATCCTGCCCCTGCTGGTATTGCTGGCGCTGGCTTTAGAAAGCTATCTCCATCGTCGCTGGCTGGAAAAAATTCCCCTGCGGATATCCGTCAACGGTAGCAGGGGCAAGTCAAGTGTAACCAAGTATATTCGGGTCGGGCTCAGCGGTGCCGGAATTAATGCCATGGCCAAAATTACCGGTGTTGACCCTGTCGAAATTTGCAGCGACGGTAGTACGAATAAGGTTCGCCGCTGGGGACCACCCCGTGTTCAGGAACAACTCAGACTGGTGTATCATGCCGCAAGGCAAAAAGTTTCTGCGCTGGTGGCGGAGTGCATGGCGGTGAAACCGGAGCTACAGCTGGTAGACGCCCGCATAATCCAGCCCCATGTTTACGTAATCACCAATATTCTTGCCGATCATGGTGAACAATTTCCCGGAGGCGCGGATGAGTATTGCGAGGCTGTTTGTGCCGCCCTGCCGCAGAACGGACAGATTGTTACCGCAAATTCGCCCTATTTGCCTCGTTTTGAAGCTGTTGCCCGGTTGCGTGGCAGTCAGGTACATGTTGTTGATGATTGTGAATTTGAGGAAGTGGCGGGTGATGGTTTTCCCTTGAATCCGGCCCTGGCCCTGAAAGTATGTGAATTTACCGGTGTCAAGCGGGAGCTGGCCAGATCAGCCATTGAAAAGGAATTTTCATCGGCTCCTTCACCAGTTGAGATAATAGACACTGCTACCGGTTGTGTATGCATGGTTGACGGTTTGGCTGTGAATGATATTGAATCGGCAACTGCCTTCCGGGATCGTTGGCGATCCACCGAAACCGAACATGAAATTTTCCTGCTTCATACCCGGGGTGACCGCCCACAGCGCACTCGCCAGTTCGTACGCTGGATAGCAACTCTGGGAAAGATTGATCACGTCATTCTTTCCGGTGACAGTATTGGCCCCGCAAGAAGGTTGTTGAACCGCCAGGGGGTAGAATCATCTTCGACGATCCCCTGGTACCGTCAGAGGATAATAAGTAATGTGCTTTTAGAATCTGGTAACACCACCATTTTTGCTTTTGGAAATACCGGCAGTGGTGGCCGACAGATATGGGATCGCCTTAAATTACTGGTAGCACAGGGCAGTTGAAATGATTACCGAAGCTTTCTTCATAGGATTACTTGCCGCATTCATTTATTATGAATTAACTGGTCTGACACCAGGCGGCGTAATCGCACCGGCCTATTTGGCGCTTTATATCCATGAACCACTTAATATTGCTGTCACCGTAGCCGCCGCCACCCTGACCTGGCTGACCCTGAAGCTGGTATTGCCCAGGTTGTTGATCTACGGCCGTCGCAAACTGCTGCTGGCCTTGCTGATCGGTTTTTCCTGGGGATTAGCTCTTAACCGAATCCTGGGTGTAGGAACGTACCTGCCCAATGCTGTTCATTCAATCGGCTACCTGATTCCCGGACTGGTGGCCAGTGAAATGATCCGTCAGAAATATCTGCCCACAATTTCCAGCATGATTATTGTCATGGCATTGGTTTATTTAGCCTTACCATTGATCACCTAATGTCAGTCAATCGCAATACACGCCTGGCGCTGGTAGCTCTCATGGCCCTGGCTGCAGTTTTATCATTCGACGTGATTGCATACCACCAGGTAGAACGAACAGATAGAAATGCCATGCTGCAAGCAACGGAACTGGCTCGAGATTGGTTTGAACTGGTCTGTGAAGAGAAACAGCAGCGTGGAATCGTTGCTGAAATCCGGACGGGGATTGAATTCCGGGAATTACTGGGAGCTGAATTCACGCCAGTAACCACTACCCTGGGTTCATTGGAGGCCAAGGAATTATCCACAAATCCGGCATTCGCGGCCCTCGTTTTGCGACTGATCCATGAAGCAGGCCTTGATTCAACAGCCCGGATCGGGGTGACGCTCAGTGGTTCATTTCCGGCCTTGGGAATTGCTACACTGGCTGCTTTAGATGTACTTGGGACGGAGGTGATTCTGACCAGCTCGCTGGGAGCTTCCTCCTATGGCGCCAACCAGCCCGGAGCATTATGGATTGACTATGAACAATGGCTGGTCACGGCTGGTGAATTAAGCATTGAATCCCGGCTGCTGACCCGCGGTGGTGAAGCGGATAATGGAAAATCTATTTACACTGAAGGCATTGAAATCATCGACTCGACCCTGGTTGAATACGGAATTGATTCGTACCTGCCGGCGAATCTGCAGGAATCCATCGACTATAAATACCGGTTTTTCACTTCAAACGAAATCGATCTGCTGATTAATATCGGTGGCAACCAGGCCAGTCTCGGCAGTTGTAACCACAGTCTGGTTATCCCGCCTGGCCTGATCCGGGAACTGCCAGATTGTGAACATGTAAGTCAGGGTTTGATTTACCGACTTGTTAATGCTGACATACCGGTAATTCAACTCCTGAACATACGTGATTTGGCTCTGAACTATCGCATTACACATCCAAATAATGGAGTAATGAATAAATCAGGTGTCCTCTTTTCCAACCAGCAGTTACGACCACTGGTGGCATTTGGATTACTCATTTTTTTATTGGGATCAGTCTGGTGGGTGAAAACAAATACCTAGGTGGTATCGAAGCGCCAATCCACTTTGGCTTCGGACTGATTGCGCTCCTTTTGCCAGGCAGCTACCTGATGGACCAAGGCTGATTTGTTGGGAATCCGACCCCTGAGACACTGCCGGGAAAGTACACTGAGTTCTATTTCCGCTATGTTTAACCAACTGCCATGTTTGGGTGTGATCTGAATATCAAAGAGTACAGTGTCGTACTTTCCCATCTTCATCATCTCGATGCAGTGGTATCCATCATTTGCCGATCGCTCTCATAGCCCATTTTTTCCACATTGTATGCGACAAGTTTGCGAATATTTGGCTGATCATCAACGACCAGGACTGCTTGATTACTCATCCCGGAGCTTCTTTCGATAGAGTTCCAGCCTCTTCTGGATCTTCGCATTCAATTCACTGGGGTCAAAGGGTTTGGTGATGTAATCATCCGCACCGGTCTTGAATGCCTTCTCAATATCTTTGAACTGGCTTTTTGCCGTGAGCATGAAGATCGGAATATCCTTCGTCGCCGGATTGCCCTTGAGTTTTTTTACTGCCTCAAGACCATTCATCACAGGCATCATGATATCCATGAGGATTAGATCGATGCTCTCGTCTGCAACAGCCACTGCTTCCTGACCATTTTCAGCCAGAACAACCTCATGATCATCCAGCTCCAGATTGTATTTCAGAATATATCTTATGTTGGAATCATCCTCGACAATCAGAATCTTCACGTCGAATTCCTCCCTGTTATGATAACTTCATTAAACTTAATCATCTGTGTATTGACACAAAGTCTTTTAACTAACCATCCCCCAGTACGGGGATGCTGAACTTGAATGTTGTACCCTGACCGACCTGACTCTGTACCTCGATCTTTCCCGCATGCTTGTCCACGATCTCCTTTACGATGGAAAGACCGATACCCGTTCCCTGGTCCTCGCGCTTTTCCCGCTCCACGCGGTAAAATTTGTCGAAGATATTGGGGAGGTCCTCCTCAGGAATACCCAGGCCCGTGTCAGTGACCTCCAGGCTGATAAAATCCTTATCCCCGTAAAGCGAAACCCTGACCTCACCTTCAGGATCAGTGAACTTGATGGCATTGCTGATCAGATTCACAGCCAGTTGATTCATGGCATCATTGTCCCCGTTGATGAGAGGCAGATCCTCCCTGATGTCCGACATGAGTGCGACCTGTTTCTTCTTCGCCATGGGCTGATGAATCTCCAGTACCTCATGGAGCACCATTTCAAGGCTCATGGGATGCAGGGTATAATTCACGCTGCCTGCTTCCATCCGTGAGATATCCAGCACATTTTCGATGAGCCGGGTGAGCCGCTGTCCTTCATCATAGATGATCCGGGTGAATTCCATCCGGGTCTCACTATCCATGTTCTTGTCACGAAGTATGGTTCCGGCATACCCCAGGATGGAAGCCATGGGTGTTCGCAATTCATGGGACACATTGGAGACAAAGTTGGTCTTCATCATGATGTTTTCCTGTAGCGCAAGCTCAGCCTGCTTGCGGAGGGAGATGTTCTCCGCCACTTTAAGGTAGTGGGTGATGTTGCCTTTCGCATCCATTACGGGTGAAATCGAAGCCCCTTCCCAATACAATTCACCGCTTTTCTTTTTGTTATGAAATTCGCCCCGCCAGGTTTTGCCTGCTGAAATGGCTTCCCAAAGCTCTTTATACATCTCAGCGGACTGTTCACCTGATTTTAATATACGGAGATTTTGCCCGATTGCTTCCTGTGGAGTGTAGCCTGTTATTTCAGTGAATCTGGGATTTACATATTCCAGCTTTCCGTCGGTATCTGTAATGGCAATTACTGAAGGGCTTTGCGTTACTGCGGTGGAGAGTTTGGTTAGTTCTTGCTCAGCCAGCTTTTTCTCAGTTATATCCAGTACTGTTCCGGTGGAAAGGATCGGCTTTCCGGAGCTGTTGTATTTTGTTTCACCCTGCTCTTCAACATATTTAATTCTCCCGTCTTTCA
>LSCG01000070.1 GCA_001577055.1 Fidelibacterota bacterium TCS56 | reverse complement strand
TGGTGGATCTGCAGAAACTGGATGACAGCGGTGTGCCGATCATCGGTGAAAAATTTGAACAGCGGTATATCAAGATCGGCGACGGAATTTTCAGTGGAGAAATGGCACAGCGGCTGGTGGGATTGAAAAGCGATGATACCACCCGGATCGACCTGCCGGAGGCTGAGGGTGGGGCGACGCATCCCTATGAATTAAAGGTGATCAATGTGGAACAGCGGATTCCGGCGGAAGTGAATGAGGAATTCATCAGGCAACTGGATCCGGAAGCCCGGGATGAAGCCGATTTTCGCACCCGCATCAAGGATAATATTGACCAAAGTTGGGAGCAACGCTCAGACGAAACCTTCGAGCGATCCCTGTCGGAAGCCATGATCAAGCTGGTGGAGCCGGAATATCCGCCTTCCATGGTGGAGGCTTATCTGGACCGGGTGGTGCAGGATGCCAAGTCCGGGGAGTCAGCCCAGCAGATGGATGAGGAGAATATTCGCAGGATTTATCGGCCGGTGGCGGAAAATAATCTAAAATGGTACCTGATTCACAACGCCCTGATCAAGCAACGGGAATTTGCGGTGACTGACGAGGATGTGGATCAGGAGATCGATCGATTGGCGGAACGGAGCCCCGGTAGTGATAAAGAAATCCGCAAATATTACCGAAAGCCCAGCAACCGCAAAAAATTGTCGGATGATCTGCTGGAAAAACAGATTCTGGCCTACCTGAAGGAATTTGCCAAGATCAAAGAGCAAAAGGTGAAGACCAGCGATCTGCGCAAGGCCGAAGCACAGGAGCATAGAAATGGATAAAGATACCCTGGCGCAATTAGTCCCGATGGTGGTGGAACAGTCCGGTCGCATGGAACGGGCTTATGATATTTATTCCCGCTTGCTTAAAGAGCGGATTGTATTCATTGGCACACCAGTGGACGATACGGTAGCCTCGCTGACCATCGCCCAGTTGCTGTTCCTGGATGCGGAAAATTCAGAAAAAGACATCTACCTGTATATCAATTCTCCCGGCGGAGTTGTGACGGCCGGTTTGGGAATTTATGATACCATGCAGTATATTAAAGCCGATGTGGCCACAATCTGCATGGGGCAGGCTTCCAGCATGGGGGCGGTTCTGCTGGCCGGTGGCGTCATCGGCAAACGCTCGGCCCTGCCTAACGCCCGGGTGATGATTCATCAGCCCATGGGTGGCGTGGAAGGTCAGGCTTCCGACATTCAAATCCAGGCCGATGAAATCGACCGCCTGAAAGCCCGGCTCAACAAGATTCTGGCGCGATGCACAAAGCAATCAATTAAGCGCGTCCAAAAAGATACGGACCGCAATTTTTTCATGAGCGCCGAAGAAGCGCTGGAGTACGGTATTATTGACACGATTCTAAAACCACGGAAGAAATGACACAGGAAACAAATTCGATACCGGTTAAGGAAGAACAACCGGAAGAGGAACAAGTACAGTTCAAGCTGCATAAGCCATCAGAAATAAAGGCTTTCCTGGACCGCTATGTTATCGGCCAGGAGATAGCCAAAAAGACAGTGGCAGTGGCGGTTTACAACCATTACAAACGCATTCTCTACCATCAGGTGGGAGAAGATATCGAGATCGATAAAAGTAATATTCTGCTGATCGGTCCCACCGGCACGGGAAAAACCCTGCTGGCACAGACACTGGCGCGCTTTCTATCCGTGCCTTTCGCTTTGGCCGATGCCACGACCCTGACCGAAGCGGGCTATGTGGGTGAGGACGTGGAGAATATCCTGGTACGTCTGCTGCAGGTATCCAATTATAATGTGCCCGCCACCGAACAGGGAATTATTTATATTGATGAAATCGATAAAATCGGCCGCAAGGCATCCTCACCATCCATTACTCGGGATGTGTCGGGGGAAGGCGTGCAGCAGGCATTGCTGAAAATTCTGGAAGGCACTATCGCCAATGTTCCACCCAAGGGCGGCAGGAAGCATCCTGAGCAGCAATTGATTCCCATTGACACCCGCAATATTCTGTTCATTTGCGGTGGCTCGTTTGATGGTTTAAGTGAAATTCTGGATCGGCGCAAAGGGGACCGGGCAATCGGTTTCAAGTCAACGGTTAAAAAGGCGGCTGTAGAGCGACAGACACCCATTCTTTCGGAAATTGAACCGTCGGATTTAATTCAATTTGGTTTTATCCCCGAACTGGTGGGACGGCTGCCGGTGGTGGCCGGATTGACCGATCTGGATGAAGCGGCTTTGCAACGGGTGCTGACCGAACCGAAAAATGCCCTGGTGAAACAATATCAGAAATTATTCCTGATGGAAGGTATCGAACTGGAATTCACCAAGGACGCGTTGAAGGCGATTATCAAACGGGCCATGGAGCGGAAGTCCGGCGCCCGGGCCTTGCGGGCGGTAATGGAAGAATTCATGATGGACCTGATGTTCGAATTACCAGAGATCGAAAACGTGCGTCGGGTAACGATTACTCCCCAGGTAGTCACCAAAGGCGCCAAACCGCGCTATCGTTATATCCGGCGGAAGTCGGCCTGATTAGGTAGGGACCGGACCTGCCAAGCCGCTGAAACGGTCTTGGCTGATGTTACCCATCCCGAAGCCGGCAAATGTTTGATACGCCCATCAGTCGGCGGCTTCAGCCGCCTAGACCTGATGGCACCGACCCCTGGTCTGGTTGAAGTATTGAATAGAATTTGGATATACATAACCCGTTGTGCAAGTTAGTTAGTTGAAAAAAAGAGATCATGCATTAGCTCTTTATTGTTAATTTTGAGGTGTTAAAACCATTAATAATAAGGAGTAACCAATGCATAATCTCAAGAAGAATTTCGCTATAGTTTTACCAATTATCAAAGAATTATTAGCTAATGATGTGGATAAGACTGGAAATGTTCCCAGACCCGGCCCAAAGCCTAAGTTTTCTGATGCAGAAGTCATTACTTTAAGCCTGATTTCAGATAGTCTTCTGATTGATAGTGAGAACTATCTGTTTAAGAAACTTCACGGTGAATATAAATCTGATTTTCCCAACCTCATGGAGCGGTCTGTTTATAATAAGCGAAAACACTTTCACCGCTCATGAATAAAATCCGTAAGGCTTTGGTTGAAAAACTGGTTTCATGCGAAGACACATTTGTACTGGATTCGATGCCAGTTGAAATCTGCAAGTTTGCACGTGCGAAGCGCATTAAAATCTGCAAAGAGCATGAACAACCAGCCCCAGCTTTCGGTTATTGTGCAGCTCAGCAACAGACTTATTGATGGTTATAAACTTCATGGGGTATGCACCCTGGGAGGTGTCATAACTGATTTTGATTTGTCAAAGGCAAATGTCGCGGATATTCATTATTTGAATGACCTTCGGGCTTGGTATCACGACTGTATTTTATTAGGTGACAAAGGATACCTGAGCGATGAATTACAAACAGAATTATTTGAGAAAAATAACCTTCTTTTAAAAATTAAAAGGTAAGTATGCCTGGTATTTAGAAACCCTTAATAATTTGAATAATTATATGCATACCGTCCAGCAAATGACAGACAGTATATTAGTAGAGATTAATGTTAAAAATAAAGAAAAATAATCATATTATGGTGCTATCTTGATATAGTTACCGATTCTTATTCTGGCGTATTGACCAATTTTTTCCCGAAGCAAATTCCCCAGGGACAATGGGCGCCATTTTCCTACAAAGATGTTATTTCAGCAGCAGCACCTTGCGCGTAGCGCTGAAACCGTCGGCGGTCATTTTGATGAAATAGGTGCCGGACCCCAGCGCTTGGCCTTCCCGGTTAGTCCCATCCCAGGTGAAGGTGTAATGTCCCGGGACATGCTGGCGATTGACTTCCGTGACCAAGGCGCCGCGCAGATCGTAGATGGCCATCCGGACCTGACCGTAATCCGGTACCTGATAATTGAGAGAAGTAGCAGGATTGAAGGGGTTGGGATAATTATCCGACAGGGCAAATTTAACCGGAACCGGATTTTCCACCGTGGTCCCCACATAGGGCGTGATGGATACGCCCCCGCTGATTAATGAAATCTCCACTCCCGTATTGCCATAAATGTCCATCATGAAAACTTCACTGAGATAGACGGCCACATAGCTAGTGGGGGCGCTCATGTCAACGATACCGTTAATCGTGAAAATGGGACCGCTGCCGGGATCAACCGCGGAACTCCAGTTAACACTTTGGATCGCGATGCCATTGGCCGTCAGTTGATAATTGACATTCCAGCCATTCATGCGATCGGTTAACTGTACAGCGGGAGTCCAGGCGCCATCTTCATTCCAATCGATGTATTGCTCGCCGGCATCCCACTGGCCGTTGGAATTGGCATCGGTAAAGGTTTCATCGGCAGGAATCAGATAATCGGGGGTGTGGGTGATATTGAAATTCAACATTTTTAGCGGGATGGTATTATTCAGGTCAATCTGATAACTGAAAGGTCCCCCGACGGGAGCCGAACTGCTGGTCGGTCCGATATTTTGGATCTGTGAGTTAACCTGATAAAAACCTTCCTGCACCAGCAAGGC
This sequence comes from Fidelibacterota bacterium TCS56, assembly GCA_001577055.1. Taxonomy (GTDB): domain Bacteria; phylum Fidelibacterota; class Marinisomatia; order Marinisomatales; family TCS56; genus TCS56. Next base: position 12,266 of record LSCG01000070.1, on the reverse strand, counting down.
AATCTCATTGCCGCCCGTATCCGCGGCAAAATAATTGTCCAGGGTCAGACTTACGTTGGCATCGACCCCCGTATTGGCAAACAGGGTAAATTCAACGATGTTACCGCTGCCGGCCGGGATTACCGGGTTAACCAGCTCCAGGGCATTACCGTCGAAGATTATGCTGTCGGCGCTGGCACGCCCGGCCAATTCAGCGGTTACTACCGATAAGATATTTGGCAGTCCCACCAGTTCAAATTCCAGCGTGGCAATCGGTCGGTCATTGGTAATTCCCAGGGATACATACCCCGTATCGTAAGCCATGCCGTTGGCATTGGTAATGTTCACATCGGCGGTCAGGATTTCACCGAAAGTCAGACTGAAACTCATTACCGAGTCGGGACCGGAAATATTTCCAATGGTAATCATTGACGGTACACCGTAATAGCTGATGGTTGACGGGGTGGAACTGTTCGAGAATTCATGATTATTGCTGGAGCCGGGATAAGGATCCCCGCCGTCGCTGCCCTGATTATTTTCCAGGTTAAAATAGCCATCAGCCTGTTCCAACCCGACACCGTAATGGGGTTCTTCATTATTTACGCCCCAGCCCCCCAGCATTTCTTCATCAATATGCCACATCAGCAGACCGGCTGATGGCATGTTCACATCGGTGCCGACTTTCTGGCGGTTTTCGATCAGCCAGTGTTCAGTGTCATCGGAGGGATGGTTGACCTGATATATCGTGTTATCCGAAAATGATTGTACTACGTTTACCAGCGTATCATCCTGAATAAGCTCGACCACATTGGACCAGCCGAGGGAGGATTTGCACCAGGCGTTCATGGCCGATGGATACCAGGGCGAATTCCCGGCCGTACCCCAGGAACCACTGGCCATGAGCGCCAGCTTACCGGCTCCGTCGGAGGAGTAGTCAGTGTCATATAGATCGGGTAATCCCAATGCATGACCGAATTCGTGTGCAATTACTCCGATGGCCACGATATTATCGTTCTGGATTTCCGGATTGATGCTGTAGCCATCGATAACGACGCCATCGTATTCCACCTGCTGTCCGAAGGCAGAAAGATACCATTTGTGCGACCAGATATTACTCCCGTCACCTTCTTCGGCCCCGGGCCCGGAATGGATCACATTCAAGGCATCAAGGTAGCCATCGCCATCGTTATCGAAACGGCTCCAGTCCATGCCGTTAGCTTCGGCGGAGTCCACCATGGCCCGTATCAGGCTGATGACATGGCTGCCATAATCGGGGTTATTATGCCCGTAATAATCGTGCAGCTCGGGAGCGGTTTCCCAATCGACGATCTCCGTTACGGGATTGAATTGATCATAAGAAATTTGATTATAAAACTCACGGAAACTGCCCGAACCGGGATGTCCGGGGTGTCCATAGCCGGTACCATTTATGACTTCATTCAGTTCAGCGCTGGAATAGGAGGCCGGATGGTCGGGGAAATCGACCAGCAGCAGGGGAATCAGCATGGTATCGGTTCGTGCAGCGTTAAGATTAAAATCAGCCTGATATTGAACCTGGTGGACCGGTGCCGGGTGGTAGTGCCGTTGAAGCGGTTGACCTCGAAAATCCGTGGTTGGTGGCCGTTGCCGTCCGACGATGGTGTTGCCGGGGATTAAATCAGATTCCTCGGCACCAATGGCATAGACCCAGTATCCGTTGTGATTTTTTACAATTGACCACCCATTGGTGGTTTCGTACCAGGAAGCCCATTCGTCGCCTTTTTGATAGGCAGCGATTTTAGAATCGTCAGGTTGAGTAAGTTCTATCGCCAACGGACTGGCGGTAACCGCCAGCGCCAGTTGACAGAATATGAATAGGGCTGAAAGTAATATTTTCATGGTCGGGTTCGCTTAATTAATGGCTTAAAGTTTAAGAATTTTCTACGGAATTCCTGCTAATAAAATTAGGCTGATTGGCCTTTAAAATTCTTGACCGGGACGACAATATTAAGTAGAATCAGGGATACAAAGAGAATTAGTAATCTATCCCATAATGAAAAATCAACCATTCAAAATACCGCAGGAGGCTCTATGCGCTACTTGGTAACAGTATTGTGTATTCTGTTATTAGTCGGTTCTGTCTTTGGAAAAGTATATGATAATCCCAAGAAAGAAACCCAAACTGCCAATCGTGTTCGGACTTTTAATGATGTAGCCAATCCGGCTAACGCATTTTTCGCTGATCCCCGCCAGGCTCCCAGTTATAATGACCGTGATTTCGGTTTTGCCTGGACCTTGCTGGATTCCAGTAAAAACGGTTATGGCATGTATTCTAATAATACCAACCCGATCGAATTTGTTCCAACCAAGGGAATTATTGCCAGCTATCGTCAGTGGCAGGGCGTTGATGCATCTTCCGGTTATATCGGCGCTGCCCAGTCCACTGATGGTGTTTCCTGGATGGTTGCCCAGACGCTGAATACCCGTTATCCCGGGGATACCGATCCGGATGGCGCCGGTGGTCTGCCTACTGGCCGTTACCCCAGTGTTGGCGCCAGTTTCAACAGCTATCCTTCGGTTATCTGGAATGAATATACCCAGGGTTCCGGCGGTGGTACCAACGGTGGCCGGGCCATGTACACCTTTGACCAGTTTGACTGGATGGGTGGCAGCTTCGCCAGTCCCGTTTACGATCTCAATACCGGCTGTAACCCCCTGCCGTGCAACCCGGAAGATCTGTGGGTCAGCCAGGGCATGATAATTGACGAAGGTACCACCCCGGTTATGATGGCCGGCTTTGAAGGCGCTCTGGCCTGGGAACAATATTATCTTTTGCGATCCAGTTGGTACTCATGGGGCTATTTTGGTATGGCTTCCCCGGTGGTGTTGATGGATCGCACCCAGGATTTCTTCTGGGATCCCACCGCTAATTACACCGGCTATCCGGAAATGCATCTCAATGACGATGGTGTGGGATATTTTGTATCCGTAAGCTACTGGAATGATTATCAGTCCGGTGGTTCAACGGTAAACCACACTTTCTGGTACAAGAAAACCACCGACTACGGCTTGACCTGGTCCAGCACCGGCGGCAAAGACGGCACCGGGTATAATTATATTCCCGATGATGTTTTCAATAATATCATGGAACAGGGTGGTCTGCTGGGTGATTCCCTCTGGGAAGTCGTTGATGATGATACCATCTGGCATGTCTTAACCGAGGCTTTTGCCGGTTACGATTACGATGTAAAAGTCGATGCGGACGGCGGATTACATATTGCCGCCACGGTAATTGCCACATACCCCGGAGCCGGGGGCGTTTATCCCACGGTTGATAATGCCGGACACTGGCATCTCTATAATCCAACCCCGGATGATAACTCAACCTGGGAAGCATCCCTGATTCGGGATATGAGCGCGTCTTTCACTTTAGATTACGGTACTTCTGATCCCACAACCGGCTATCAATACTTGTCACCCGATCTTGGAATGAGCACTGATCCTGAGAGTGAAGTGCTGTGGCATATTACCTCAGTAGCGGATACTACCCAGGATACAGCATATATTTATTTTGAAGACCTTGATATTCATCTGGCCGTGTCCGAGGATAACGGAGCTACCTGGACCGATCTTGGCAACCAGACATACACAACCCTTGATGTCCCTCAGTATTATGAGTTGGATGCTCACATGGCCGGCAATGCCACCGATGGCGAATGCTATTTCATCTGGCAGGTTCCGGATTTTTCATATGCCGCCGATACTTCCAATGGTCTATGGGCCGACTATAAGCAGTGGGTTTACGTTGGTAAATACAGTCGCCCGGTTGCGACGGATAAAGAAGAATTGCTGCCCCGGCAGTTCAGTCTTCAACAGAACTATCCCAATCCGTTTAACCCGACTACGGTTATTAATTACCAGTTAAATGTTCCCGGTAATGTTAAACTGGAATTATTCAATACCGCCGGGCAGAAAGTTCGTTCGCTGGTCAATGAACAAAAACCTGCCGGCGAGTTTGAATACACATTGCACGGTAACGATTTAGCCAGTGGCGTCTATTTTTATAAACTGACCCATAAAGATGTTACCGAGACCAGAAAACTGGTGCTAATGAAATAAACGGGCTTGTTGCCCAAACTGAATCCGGACCGACGGCAGCCATTCATTACTGATGAGGGCTGCCGTCGGTAATTTTGCTGATTTGATCCCATTTAATAATGATCGATAAAATATGCTGAATAAAACTATCCGTAGCTTTGCCTCCCTATCGTTGCTTATCATTTTCGGATGTGAGGAACCGGTTGAAGAAAACGGTACCGTACAGGTTGTAAATACGACCAATGAAAATTCCATAGGGGATGGTACCGTGGGAGCGGTAGATGACTATTTTTACAATTTCGACTACAATATCGACGCCGATTTCTATAATTATCCGCAGGCAGATCTGGGTTTGAATTACAGTACCTATCTGGGATTCAAAGGAGCCGAACCACCAACCCTTAATCTGCGAACCTTCCCTGAATATCTGGTTAAAATAAATCCGGGGCAGGTTGAATACAGCCAACGTACGGTAATCGATTCGTTGACAAGAAGCGATGTGGTGGTTACGGATTCGGTCAAGTTATTTTCAGAAGATTTCCGCGACGTGGAATACTATCAATGGGATTTTACCGCCTTGATAGAAAATCAGCGGTATAAACCAACTAATTCCAGTGAAGTCGTACAGACCGATACCACGATTTACTATCAGGATACCCTTGATGTTTATGGATACCGGGCCGTGGTGGATACGCCCGTGATCTCACAGGGAATTATGTTCGTGGACGCTGACGAATGGGTTGATACGACTTATACTTATGAGAACACGACTCCCCAACTGTTCTCCAATCAGTTTGTACTGCAGCGCTGGCAATTAAGCGCCGATTCACTGATGTTCCGAATTAATACCGATTGTAATGACAATGGTAATCTGGATGCGGCCGAAGATGAGGTTGCCGTAGGTACCCCGGGGGCGATTTGGGATGATGATGAGGGAATCTGGTTTGCTGACCGGGGTAATGGCGTTTTCGATTTGGCGGAGCCATTCCATGACGCAAATAGTGACAGTACCCGTAACGGCACGGAAGCCTTTCAGGATCGTAATTGCAATGGGGCCTGGGATGATCAGGAAGAAATAGTCGATTCGCTAAACACCGGGGCCTTGTACGATCCCATATTTGATGTCTGGTTTATCGATCGCGGCAACGGAAAGTATGACGACCAAGAACTTTATACCGATCTAAATCATAATAATGTATACGATTCGGGGGAGTTGTTTACGCTGGGTGATATTCCAAATAATCTGCTGGTGGATTATTCTGATCCACTGAATCCACAGGTTATAACCTACATCGGCCAGTCCGATTCGCTGGTGGCACGATGGGGTGGTACATATTATAATATGATTGAGGAAGTGGATTTTATCGATAATAAGGTGGCTTCGAGGTTTTTAAAAGACTCTACCGTAACGCTGGTGACTAATAAAATCGTTGCGCACATCACCGACGCCGGTAGTGATGATGATTACTTAATTACCAAAACTGAATGGGGCAGTCCCAAGCAATACGATTATCTGCTTTTCAGGCAGAATGAAAATGTTCATCATCTAGTCCGTCCCAGTTATTTCAAACCATACGGTTATTACACCTCCACTGATGAACATAATGACGGATTCTGGTATCAGGATTTCTTCCGCGACGAAATATTCTATTACACTCCCGACGGACAATTGCGCGACGGCGAGCGTGTGGAATGGTCGTATGTGGATACGACCCGGGTGGCGATTTACCGGATCGAGCGTTCCTTTGCCGTGGATGCTGCTGAAGTTAAAGTACCGGCGGCCAGGGTCCGGGGAGTGGTCGGCGATGATGGTACGGTAGAATGTAAGGCAGTGGATAACTGGCCCGCCGCAACGGTTGATGACTGTCCCGGCGCCGATACTACGTTTACCGATTGTTTCAAGATCACCCGCGATCTGACCATGACGATGGTAGGTACGGGGGTTGAATATGGCGAGCGTAATGTGACCTGGCTGGCCAAAGATTTCGGCATTGTTAAAGACGAAGTATTTGTCACCTGGGGCGGATATGCCGGCGGCGCCTGGGATACGGTCGCTTTCGGCCGCTGGGAATTGAATCAGCTTGATTTAACTCCGGTAGCCGGCAATAAGGGCTTGTCCAGGCTGGTCGGTAACGCCCGGGAAATACCATTAAACGAGCTGGATCAGGTACCGGAGTTTGACGGTGATCCATTCAATTTCCGCCGCACGGCCGGATTCCAACGCGTAAATATTTCTAATGATTGACAGGTTGAGCATGATTGCCCATATACAAAAATCACATCTCGTAAGATTATTTATCCCGTGGCTGGCGGGATTATCACTGGTTTTCGCCGGAACGGATGGAACAATCCGCGGCCAGGTAACCGATGCGGAAAATCAACCCCTGCCCGGGGCCCAGGTTTATATCCCCAGTGTTTCACTGGGGGCCGTAGCTGACGCGTCCGGTAATTATTTTATCCTGAATGTCCCGGTTGGTGAATACGACGTCACCGTGCGGATGATGGGCTACCAGACCCAGACGGTTACCGGTGTTCAGGTAATCATGGATAAAACCCTGTGGCTCAATTTCTCATTACCGATTGCCGCAATTGAAGGTGAGGAAGTTCAGGTAGTCGGCCGACGGGAGCTGGTGGAAAAGGGCTCCACTTCGAAAAAAGTCACGGTGAATAAAGAAGTGGTGGAAGCCCTGCCACTGCGTGACTTGACCGAATTATACAGTCTGCAATCCGGGGTGGTTAAAGTCGAGAGCAGCGTCCACGGTATTCCCGATCATGAAGAACGGGGCTTGGAGGAAATTCATGTCCGGGGCGGACGCTCCGGTGAAATCGCCTATATGATTGACGGTTTATATATCCGCAATCCCATCTTTGGCGGCATTGGCAACGGAACCCGGTTGAATCTGTTTGCCGTCAAGGAATTTGACTGGCAACCGGGAGGTTTTAATGCCGAGTATGGTGACGCCATGTCGGCGGTTTCCAATATGCACACCAATTTCGGCGGCGATGAATTCAGTTACAAATTCAAATATGAAACCAGTGGCCTTGGTTCAGCCATGGGCAATGATTATGACCGCCTGCGCGGTTATACCGATTATAATATCGGGTTCGGCGGACCCCTGCCATTAAAATTTCTGAGTAAGGTCCATTACTGGGTCTCCGGTCAGTACACCAATCGGGATAATTATCGCGTACTGGAGTTTGACGATTTAATTTATGTTGATGACACGGAAAATGACCCCTATAATCTGGCCAACCGCGATAATCTGGTTCAGCCCTGGGATGACATGGCCGGATTCAGGGGGTTCGGGTTTGATAAAACCTGGGATGTGTTCGGCAAATTATCCTACAACCCAACTAATCGCTTGCGGTTGAATGTTTCCAGTTGGATTGTGGCCGCCCACCGCAAGGGCTTCAATCCCCGCTACCTGTATTGGGATGACGGCCAGAATGAGCTGTTCCGTGACACCCACCGCTATACCTTCGAGGCCAATCACAGTTTATCCAGTCGCACGTTTTATACCGTGCGCATCTCCCGCTTTATCCAGGACCAATTCCAGGGGGTGCGCTGGCAGGACAGTGATAAAGATGGTTATCCGGACTGGTATGAATGGCGCCATCCCGCCGGTGTGGACCGTAATTTGGCTGGAGGTGTTGATACCTCCGATCCGTATGATCCCGATATTGTACCCTATACCATGTCTGATTTAGGTGATACGGTCTATTATACCCGCATGGATGAAGCCAGCGGCTGGTACTATGGTGCCCGACCAGGTGTTTATAACTGGGAGGTGGCGGAGCAGTTTACCGATCGTAATCGTAACGGCACCTGGGATCCGGGTGAACCCTGGACCGACATCCAGGAAGATGGCTACACCGATGGCGTCTGGGATGGCCCCAGCCTGTCCACTAAAGCGATTCATCGTGACGGTTCTTATTGGCTGTTGCCCGAGATGTACGTGGATTACAAGGATTTCTACGACTATCGCCATGTTGATTTGCAATATTCACTCGATCCCTATTGGTATCACATGCAGGGATTTTCCCCCCGCTATGATTACAGCAATTATAACCCCTTCTATTACATGCCCTTTGCCGGTGATGCTTATTGGGACGAACAGCGTGCGTTTGGGGGCCATGATCGATTTTACGGCACCTCCACTGCCACCACCAGTGAGGCTCGATTTGATATTACCAGTCAAATCACCGACCGGGCACGTTTCCGGACCGGCTTCGATTACAAATCGCATAAGTTGAATTTCTATGAGGTGAAGGAAGCCTGGCTGGGCGAGGGCGCCTTTATCCAAAGTTTTGCCGAATATTTCCAGGACACCGGGCCGGACGGACTGACCCCCATCGACCAGGATTATCCCGGACCGGATTTTGGCGAGGGTAATGGCAAATGGGATAAAGGCGAAGAATATGATGACGCCAATGGTAACGACCGGTGGGATGATTTTCGCGAACCGGAAGAAATTTCAGCCTACATTCAGCAGACTTACGAAGTGCCCTGGATGGTCATCAATGCGGGAATCCGCCTCGATGCGGTCAATTACAACACCAGAATCTGGGCCGATACCGCCGGAAATTACTCCCCGGGTCAACCCTGGTATTATAAAGATGCCAACGGCAATGCCGAGTGGGACCCGGACGAACCGGCCGACGATATCAGCGGGTTTGCCCATGAGCGGGTTATCCTGAAACCTTCGGACTGGTTTTATAAATTAAGTCCCCGGCTTGGATTCAGTCACGTGATTACCGATCAGGCCACCTTTACCTTCAACTACGGTATCTATTACCAGACCCCCATTTACCAGAATGTTTATTTGAATACCAATCGCGTGGAAAACCCGCAGCAATTGTTCGAAGAAGGCGAGGGTCTGATCGGAAATGCCACCATGAACGCCTCCCGCACCCAGGCCTATGAATTTGCTTTTAATATTCAGTATGGACGCCATTGGGCTTTTACCATCGGCGCCTGGGTGAAAAACATGGACCAACTGGTAACTTACAAGCATCAGCGCAGCGGTGTCTATACTTATCAGGTATTCAGTAATTCTGATTTTGGCAGCGCTAAAGGGATCGATTTTTCGCTGGAGAATCGTGGTCTGCTGATTAACACCATGTTGCAGTACACCTATTCGGTGGCCAAGGCTAACGGTGAACATGACTGGGCCGCCGCCGGAGCCGAGGCCAAGGATGCCGCCACCCAGGAATACCTGATGCCTTACGACCGAACCCATGATTTGACGGTTTCCATGTTTACCCGTCTGCCATTTGGAATTAACGCCGGGTTGACTGGCTTTTACCAGTCCGGGTATCCCTATACACCGCTGATTTTTGATGGCAACACGCCGGTGGAAGATTCTAAAAATAAATATTCCAAACGTGCTCCCGATTACCGCAATGTTAATTTATCCCTGTCTAAATATTTACAGATGGGTGAATTCCGCCTGGTGATGGGCATGAATGTTTTTAACCTCCTCAATATAAAGAATGCCCTGGATGTGTGGCCGCTTACCGGTACTGCCGATGATCCCGGTGAATACTGGACCGATGATATCGGCCTGCCCAGCGATGAACATGATACTTCGGGCTCTTACTATGACATGCCCTGGCGCTATTACAGCCCCCGGGAAATTAACTTCTTTATTCAGGTTGACTTTAAATAAACCCTGGTTCATGCTATGAGAATAAAACCAAGTTTCCTTACCTCCAATTCGATACCTGAGTCCGGCGCCAGTCTGCCCAAGGTGGGCCTGATTCTGGTGCTGGCCACGGGACTGCTGTGGGCCGGCCGACCGATCGAGCGCACCGCCACCGCCGCCGATTATTTCACTTCTCCGCCTTCACTGGGGAAGATCGGTGATAATCCCTTTCCCACCAATCCATTGAATGAGCGGGCCAAAGGGTATTTGATCAAGGGAAAAATCAAGAGTGCCGTTTTCAATTACGGTAATTTCATCGAATGGGGCGAGTATAGTTCATCAACCGGCTATAGCGGTTTTCCCAACGGAATGTGGGGTAATTATACTTATTTACCCAATGTTTCCTTTATGGCGGGTTTGATGGGGCATGATTATTCCAGCAAATTCCAATGGGAAGAAGTTGATTCAAAGATTATCGGCACCGATACCGATGTGACTATCTGGGCATCCACTGACGCTTACACCGAGTGGTTCAAAGATGATAATGAAGATGGTATCGTCGATACTAATTACGTTGGTGTGGTGTTTGATGTTGTCGATGATCGCGGGAAGGTGGGAGATGAAGTGGCCGCGATTGATGACATCAATTGGATTAATCAGTGGGGCCTCGATCATGATAACCGGCGTGTGTTTGTGGTAACGCCCAATACTACTTTCGGTGTGACTGATCCCAATAAACCAAGCACCTTTATGGGCCTGATACGCCCCTGGGGTCTGCGGCCCGCTTTGAAGGAACGCACCACGGGCTATGATGTTTATGATTACGGCGATGACGACGAAGAGTGGACCGAGGATGATAATTATGCTTTCTATGGGGCCACCCTGCAGGAATCATGGTTTACGCGTCTGTCGCCTTCCACCAATACCGAATGGCACGCCAGTAACAAAGCCCGCACCGCCAGTCATAATACTGATTATGATGCAGGAGAGATTTTCGGTGATACGCCCTATGTTGACGAAGATGATCCCTATCCCGTCCTGGCCCACAGTAATTTTTCCCAAACCTGGCCGCAAACATTTGATGAAGAAACCGGGAATTATATTCCCCATTGGCCGGGCTGGTGGGCTGAAAATTATATCGATACCCTGCCGGGTTGCTCAGGCAGCCGCAAGGACCCTGACTGCTGGGAAACAGCCTACGGCCGCCATGTCTCCGACACCGATGTGTATATGGAATTCGATGATCGCTGGGCCCACCGCAGTAATATGGTGAATTCCACCGGTGATGAATACGAACAGACCGGCTATCCGCTGGGAATCCGTGTCCGGGCCATCGCCCACTCCTACGGAGTAGCTTATGCCGAAGATATCATGTTTGTCACCGTGCGCGTCCGCAATGAAAGTGGTGGTTATATGGGCGATGACGGTATCTGGCGTCAACCCATGATTATGCCCGATGGTACCACCCTCAACCGCGGCAAAGGTTTCAATTACAAGAATATCTCCCTGGGATTCTACATGGATGCGGATGTGGTAACCATGAATCTGGCCGGCAGTATGGCTTTTCATACCAACGATGATGACTACATGGAATATTTCTGGGAGCGTTTTGGTGTTAACACCGATACCATGCTGATCTCAATGGCCATGATCTCGGATTACGATTGGAACAGTAATGGTGCCACCGAGATCGGGATTGTGGCAACCCAGTTGCTGGATTCCCCGCTGGCCACAGACTTTGTTGACCTGGATTTAGACGGGGTTTACGATATTTATCCCGGAGAACCGCTTAAAATGACCGACTGGCACTGGTTCAACTGGTATAACCGTCCCGGAGTGGTTTACAAGGAGAGTAATGGTAACTGCTGTGCCGGCAACCAGGGAAGACCACAGGCGCGCAATCGGGAGGAGATTCAATTCAAGGTCATGGCCGGTGACACCACCAATCTAACATCGGATGAAAAGGATTGGTTCTTCCATACGCCCAACCCTGATACCGACCTTGATACGGAGTTGAATCCCCATTTTGATTCGCTGGAGGGATTGCTGCAGGAAGGAGATTTTGTAGGGGGCGACGAAGAAGGATTGGATTGCGTCCTTATGTTTTCCTGCGGGCCGTTTGATCTGGATGTGGGTGAGGAAGTGCCTTTTTCATTCTGCGTGATTTTCGGTGAAAACCCGGATGACCTGAAGCGTAATGCCCGTTTTGCCCAGATCATGTATAACTCCCATTATCAGGGTTATACGCCGCCTACGGCCCCCACGGTGGAAGCCGTGCCTGATCATGGTCAGGTCACCATCACCTGGGATAATGCCGCCGAACATTCCACCGATGTGGTAACCGGTTATGCCGACTTTGAAGGTTATAAAATCTACAAGAGTGCCGATGGCGGTAAAACCTGGGGTGGACCGGAAGACAAGATCTATGATGATCAGGGTACTCTGGTAGGCTGGCACCCGGTGGCCCAGTTCGATTTATCGGCTGAAGATGACTCACAATACTGCATTTTTGAAAATGGTGTGTGCAGCGGCGAAGATGAAACCCGCGGTCATGCCATCAATGGT
>LSCG01000069.1 GCA_001577055.1 Fidelibacterota bacterium TCS56 | reverse complement strand
ATATTTCCTTCTTTAAAAAATCTATACCGAAGGATGGAAGGAAATAATCTTAAAGTATGATTATCAAACTCTTGATTTGTTAGCGACTTACAAATCTCCAGTGGAGGTATTAGGCGGTATGAGAGTGAGAAATGGATATTTGTACTATTTTGATTACCTCAGAAGATATTTGGGAGTTGTTCCATTATCATCATTAATCGAATTATGACCCAGCGTTCACGAAATTAACGACCTCTGAAACGTAACCACCGACAACCATACCGATAACTCGACGTTCAATTCATACCGACCGAAAACCACCTACCGGCGGGGATTATTTCAATAAAACAATCTTCTGTCGGGCATGAAAATCGGCGGTTTTAAAATGTATCAGATAGATGTCAACAGAACTCACCTCAATATAACGCTTGACGTTATACGTAAATCTATTTAATTTGATTTGTGATAAAATCATTCAGGTCGAAAGCCACACGGAAAATATTCAAACGGGAATTTTCCAACAAGTATCCCCATGATATTCAAAGAGTTGCTTTGAGAAAATTAAGAATGATCCATCGATCAAAAACAATAAACGATTTGAGAGTACCTCCGGCGAATAGGGTAGATACCCACGGGCAGAGCCCGTGGCACTTCTTAAAACAATTCAAGCTTCGCTTGACCTGAATCCTGATGTCTTTGCCATCTCACATACGCCAGTATCTGTTTCTCATTTAATCCAACCGTTGATACAAAATATCCCGGTGACCAGACTACTGACTCCTTCCAATATACTTTCTCCAACCAGCTGAACTTTTCCCTTAATTTACTGGCCGTGTACTGCTTTAGCTTTCCTACAACCGCACTTACACCATATTTCGGCGGTATTACCATAATTATATGGATATGATCAGCTTGCATGTTCAATTCCATTATCTCACAGCCCGGCATTCTCCGCATTATCTTCGGGAAAAGTTTCCTCAAGTATCCTCGTATTCCAGGATTCAGGATACGACGACGATATTTCGGAATCCATACCAGATGATATTCCGTTCGATATACACCATGACCAGAATAACGGTTTTCCATTCCCTGAATTTACCATATCGCCGTCTTTACATTCACCCACGGGCATAGCCCGTGGAACTCTGCCCGCTGGGCTTATTAGAAAAACTATCGGGCGATAGAGAAGGCCAATACTGTATTCGGATCAATAACCAGTGGAGAATATGTTTTAATTGGAAGAAATCCGATGCGTTTAACGTAGAAATCGTTGATTATCATTAAGGTGAAAAAATGAAAAATAAAACAGACCCGATTCATCCGGGGGAAATTCTTCGCGAGGAGTTTCTTTATCCAATGGGATTAAGTCAAAACAAACTGGCCCGGGATTTAGGGGTACCACCCAGAAGAATAAATGAGATAGTATTGGAAAAACGGAAGATAACGGCCGATACGGCCTTGCGGCTGGCGCGGTATTTCAACATGAGTCCGGAGTTTTGGCTGGGATTACAAATGGACTACGAATTAGATAAAGAACAAGATAGATTAGCAAAACGAATAGAATCTGAAGTTAAAATACATTCGGAAGCTTCTTAAATCACCTTTCACCCCGGCTGCCAACCTGCGGTCATGAAGCTTCCACCAGTCCAAATACCGCCGAGCTAATCCGTAGCCTGATTATCTTTATGATAAATTGTACCCCACAAATCATACCGACCGGAAACCACCTACCGGCGGGGATTATTTCAATAAAACAATCTTCTGCCGGGCATGAAAATCGGCGACTCTGAAATGTACCAGATAGATACCGCTGCTCACCGGTGAACCGGTCTGGTCGATTCCGGTCCAGGTCATGGTGTGTGACCCGGCGGTGAGGTAATCATTTACCTGATATATCCGCTGCCCCAACAAATTATAAATGGCGATTTCCACCCGGGATTCCCCCCCGGATTCCCGGGGCAGGTCAAACGGTATTGTGGTGGACGGATTAAAGGGATTGGGATAGGCCGGACGCAGGGCGTATTCCACCGGCAGCGGATCGGCAAATTCCACATTCTGCTCCCGCCAGCCCCGGTGCAGGACCAAGCCGTCCCGGTCCCGCAGGTCGGTGTAAATATCCAGATAAGTATTGGTGCCGGCGTTTCCGGAAAAAGTCAACTCCAGCTCTCCCAAGCTTGGCGACTCACTCCCACGATTAAAATCGGCCAGGTTGATGATCAATTCACCGGCGGACTTATCCAGTGACTTCAACACAATCCAGCCGGGGGCAAACGCATCTCCCGCATTTATAAATTCCACGGTAACGGGATTATAATTAATAACCAGCTCACCGGCGCCCACGGCTGCCAGGGAATCAAGGCGGAAGCGGACGGTCAAGCGGCTGGAATCAGTACCCGCCAGCGGTTTGGATGCCACACTTATTTCCGGTTGCACCACTCCCCCGCCAGTGATCTTGGCCGGTGGCAACATTTGGCGACCGAACCCGGCGCTCCAGTTCCACATCTGGACGAAAACCATCAAATCTTCGAAATCAATCGTGGAATCGGGCAGTACCTGCAAATAAGGCGGCGTGCCAATAGCTGGACCCAGTTCAGAGTTTCGATTGACAACAGGTTCGAACCAATGCTGTTGGAACTGTAACAAGTCTTCAAATTCGATCTGGTGATCGAGATTGTAATCACCAAGATAATTCAGTCGATAGCCAAAATATTGTGAATCACCGGATTGATCGGCGATGCCGTTACCATTCCCGTCGAAAGGATCGCCGGTGGTATCGGTCAAGGCGTTGGTTATTGTCATGGTTAAGGAATCGGCGCTGGTCAAATCGACGGCAGGTATTACCGTTAACTGCGTCCATGAAGAATCAAGTTGATAGGAATAAGCGATATTGCCCTGCTGTTCACTGGCCAGACTCAGGCTGACCGGCACGGTCTGCGAAACAACGGCCGTGGACAACTGCAGTGAGAAAGTATCAAACCAATTGATCCAGGTCGAGCCGGCCGGTGACATAGCAACAATCGTTGGCAATGCTACGTTATCCAATTGCAGAGACAGGGTATCACCCAGCCCGGTCTGCCAGCCGTCATTAGGGGATAATGCCACCTGGATCACGGTTTCCACGGACGGGAGGTCCAGATTACTGGACCATTGCAGCAGGCCGGTATAATCATCCGGACCGATATCTACCGGCGGATTAACCAGAGTAGCGGTTTGCCAGGTTTGTCCGGTATCAACTGAAAATTGCAGGTTCATGGTATATGCATCTGAGGTAATGTCCTGGATTTGGTAACCCAGATCAATTAAGCCACCCTGTTCGCTATCTGCCGTCGGTGTAAGGATTTTTACCGTGCCCACATGGTTATCAAGGGGAAAATCAGCGGCAAAGGCCTGCGTTATGTTGCTGCCATCGGATCCGTCGATGCGCAGCCAGATTGATGGATGATACCGATCGGGTTGGTCCGTACCTGATAGCCAAACGTAGGAGAATAGCTCGCGGCTGGGGACGGATTGAGGCTGATAATTTTGATTTATAGACTGGTAGTTATCGGATTTACCGGCGCTAATTGCAGATGTTGGAGAAGGATTCAATTCAACCGTAGCTGACAACCAGGTTGAATTATCGACGGAATAGAAAAAATCAATTGTCACCGGTGCCTGTTCTTCATCCCAGGCTTCGACAGTCAACTGCACACGATCATGCTGCTCAGCTTGGGCAACCGTTAAATCCAGCAACGGAGGATCATCCACCTGGGCAATGGTGATGTCAACCTGGATGGTATCCGAAAGATCTCCATCACTGACAATCGCCATCAGCACGGTATCGTCATCCAGATAGGTGGGCGTCCCGAAAACTGAATCTGCTGAAGACTGCAGCCAGGCGGGCAAGACCGGATAGGTCCAGGTTAAAGTTGAATCTTCCGAATCACTGGCCTGGCTAAGATAACTGAAGAATACATCCTCGGTGGCGGCAGCGACGGCAGGCGAGGTTATAACGGGGGCATCATTCACCGCTTCTATCGCCACCAGCACCTGCAGGGTATCGGTCAACAGCCCGTCGGAGGCCTCCACATCAAAGCGGGCGCTCAGGATACCTTCACCGGGGATACCGAAAACCGAATCGCCCAGAGCGGATAACCAAACCGGCAGATCATAATAACTCCAGGTTAAGCCAGCGCCCTCCGGATCATAGCCGGTGGCAAGATAGGTGAAGCTCTCATCCTCGCGGCCGGCGACATTGGCGGCAGAGGTAATTATCGGATAATTATCAATCGGGTTCACGGTGATCAGGACGGTCACGGTGTCATCCGCCGCACTGTCTGATAAAATCAGGGTAAAACTTGTGTCAGAAGCGCCCTCGTAAGGGATGCCCATTACGCTGTCGACAGAGCTGGTCAACCAGGTCGGCAGATCGACGAAGGTCCAGGTAAGAACAACATTATCCACATCATAACCCAGGGCATGGTATTCTAAACGGTGGCCTTCATCAACAACCATGGTTGTGGGCGAAGTAATAACCGGCGGATCGTTAACCGGCTGGACGGTAATGGAGAAACTGTCAATTGCCGTTAAGCCATGGGGATCACTGACCTGCAGATTAACACTGCCCGAAAATCCGCTGGAGTCCGCGGCGGTCCAAATTGTCAGGTCATGATTGACAGCAGTCAACTGCCATTGGAAACGGCTGTCCATCGTTACAACAAATTGCAGGCTGGAGTCCGGATCACTATCATCATAAGCCAAGTCATCCAATGATACCGAAAAAACGCCGTCTTCAACAAAACTGGTATCATTCAGGCCGGTCCACCGGGGCGGGCCGTTGGGTAAAACAGAATAGGGACCGGTGGTATCACTGGGACTGGAATTCAGATCAACGGCCGTAAGCCAGTAATAATAATCCACACCATTGACCAGCCCGGTATCCTGGTAGGTAGTGGTTGGATGGTCAATCTCAATCAGGAGCTGTGGATTGATCGGAACCGTATTTCGGTAAATCCGATATTTCCACAAATCATAGTCGCCATTGGCCAGCCAGTTGAGCTGGGCATAGTGATCCCCTGATTCCAGAACAATATTTTGAGGATGCTGGGGCGGATTGTCCGGCCCCAGAAAATGCAAATCCGGGCTCCATGCCGGTCCATTTTTAATCCCGTCAATCTGGTTAGGCCCCAGATCATGAACCAAGTCAGCAACCCCTTCGACCATCGCCCAATGGGCAACCAGATCCGGTTCGCCAGCCGGATCAAAACCATTATCCCGCACAGCCTGGATTTCGGCCAGGTTCAGAGAGCGGTTCCAAAGGGTTACATCATCAATATTTCCATGAAAATTAGTGGAATCAGTCAATCCTGAACTTTGAATACCGATGTAAAGCGGTTCGTCCGTACCGTCGACAGGTTGCTGAATATCGATTAAATCCTGGAGATAGCCGTTGGCGTATAATAAGAGGGAGGTATCGGTTACAACCGTAGTGATAAATGTCCACCTGTTAAGCGGCGGCAGAGTCATCTCCAGCCTGGTGGTATCGTCGTTTATCCCCAGTTGAAATATGCCATCACCGGCGTGCCAGCTCAATTTTCCCGAGCCGCTGCCCTTGTGCAAAACCGTGCTATTGTTATCCCAGGAACTGGGGTAGATCCAACTACTGATGGTGAAATTCGACCCGGGATTCAGCAGCGGATGATCGGGGATTTCCATATAATCATCGATGCCATCGAATTGGAGGGAGAAATCACCGTTATTGTAATCACCGCATTCAGTTAAATTAATGTTCGTACCGTCGGCTACCAGATCAGACTCAACGGTAATCTCGCTGGAGTGACCACTCAGATCATAGCCATAATCACATGTCTCGCCACTGGTTGGTGATCCCAGTTGATCAATCATGGCACCCACGGAATAGCCTGAGCCCGGCAATAAATTGGAAAAACTGTAAAGGTAGCCAACACCGGCTTCCAGATTAATTGAAATCGGCAGTTGCGTCCGGTCCGGCATATCGGTATCGGGAGAATGGCCCGGATACCAAAGATAAAGATAAAGGGTCCCAGTGATTGTCCGCGGACTGTAAATATAGCCCTGAATGGCGCCGGTTCCAGATTCGAAGATGCTGAAATAGCCGTCGCTCTGATCCTGGCCGATATTACCGAACTGATCAGCGGCCTGCACGCGAATCTGACCATATTCCACCGGACCCAAAGGAGCAACGAAGACCTCCTGGCCGTCATTGTCCAAATCTGTTCCCTGTGGGTTAAAAGACCCCCCGATTGTCGTAGCCATCTGAACGGTAACCGGTGCCGTAGCTAGGTTTTCATCCACGACGGACCAGGTTACCAGAAAATTAGTTTCTTCCAGATAGGTTTCGCCACCATTGGGGGAAAACAGGTCAACAAAGGGATTGGAAGCATCAACCAGGAAGGCGGTTGATTGATCGCTGAACTCGGCCGATGAATCTGTAGCTCCCCCGGCAGGGTTTCCAATTATCAGATAGCCATCGCTGACATCATCGGACTTATTGCCAAAACCATCCTTGGCAAAAATGTGAATACGGGCGTAGCGTGTATCAATTACCGGTAAATTCACCTCAGCAGCACTCGTATTTGGTAGATTGTCGGCCAGAACTTGTACCGTATCACCAATCCCTCCCGTTAGCCCGATCGCCACCGGCAAAGTACCGAAACTATTATCGTTGGCACTCCAGGTACAGGTAATCAACTGACCAGATGAATAGCTTTCCCCGCCTACCGGAGCAAGTAAATCGACAAAGGGGGTTTGACTGTCAATTATGAAATCCATCGACTGTGCGGATATAACTGTTGTCGTGTCGGATAGGCCATCACTGCCGACGGTGATATAGCCATTAGTATAATCCCACCCTTGGTTGCCAAACTGATCCCGGACAACGATTTTGATTCGTAGATATTCGGTAGGCATAGCGGGGGCCGAAATTGAGGCGGAAGAATTATTCGGCAGATCGGTGGCAACAGGGTAGTAAGTGTCGCCGATATTAGCACTGAATAAAATAGTCACCGGCTCCGGATCGATAAATTCATCGGAAGCACTCCAGGTACCGGTAAATATCTCACTGGTATTCAGCCCTACTCCTCCGTCGGGTGCCAACCATTCAACAACTGGATCGTGGGCATCGGATATGAATACACCGGATTCACCGACAACAGTTACGGTAGTATCAGCCTGGCCCCAAAGAAGCAGCGGATAGCAGAAAATTAGTGCAATAACAATCCGGCGCATGGTATCAGGCCATCATCACCGGGAGCTATTCCGGCGGTTTAATAAATGTCGGGCGCGGGTGGCGCTGATCGTTCGGACACAGCGAAAACCAGAGGCTCTTCCATAACCGTCAGGATGCCACCAATCACCAATCCATGAGCTACTACATTCACCGGTTCCCCATTCCCATGCTCCGCCGCGGAATATTCTACGGTCTGGATTATTCTGAGCCCAACTAGCGGTCCATTCAACTACATTGCCTGCCATATCGTAAGCACCAAAAGGGGACTGATTATCAGATGTTTGAAAACCATTTACTAAACTGCCATTGTAAAATCCTACAGGGGTCGTGCCGTTATCGTATGGGTCGCCACTATTATGATAATTCGCATAACTACTATCAATATTCTCACCCCAGGGATAATTCCACCCAGTACTTCCCCGTGCGGCTTTTTCCCATTCTTCATCAGTTGGTAAACGCAATAAATAAGCATCACAAAATTTCAATGCGCCAAACCAGGTCAAGCCTACTACGGGGTGGATGCCATAACTTTCTTCAACAATGAAAGTCGTTCCATTCCAGCTAATCCGGCTATCCCACATCGCCAATAACCTATAATCACCAGGTCCATAATAGTCATCACCGCTATAGAAACCACGAACCTCATCACCATTGAGCCAGACATCTCCTGCATTATAAGCCTCGATCAGAAAAGCTGTAAATTCGGCATTCGTCACCTCATATTTCATGATTTCAAAATCATGAGAAATATTGCGAGTCTCATCATTATAGCCATAGGTGAAATCACCGGCCGGTACGGTAACAAACTCAAATGGGACATCGATAAATCTTCCCGTAGCTATTATTTTCACTTTAGTCTGGTCGCTGTAAGTCCCACCAAATTCAGCTCCCAGATTCCAAACAAGGTGGTTATCAATTCCAGCTAAAACACCATTGCCTGCATCTCCAGATATATATTCGGAAGGTTGGTAATTGGTCCCATTATCAAAGCTGACCTCCAGTTCGACAGTAAAATAGGTGAATAGAGTATCTTCTGCCAGATCATAATAAATATCTACCAGCTTGGTACCATCGGTGCGCTGGGAGGCGGTGACATTGGTGACGCTGGCCGTCTGCCCGGATAGCAGGCTGATTATCATGAGGGCCGCGCTGATTTTAATAAATTTCTGCATAGGTCTATCCGTTGTTTAATGAACAATTGGTTAAAATGTTGATCGGGGAGCCGGATTGGCTGATTACCATACGATCACCTGGCAATTCTGGCGCACATCCAGGATGTCGTCGTTATAAACATTGCGCATGACGCTTTCATCGCTGACCACAATTTCGTGCTGGCCGGCCGCGCCGGTATGCGCAAAACGAATCCGTGCCAGTATCCCCGATCCGTTGATTCCGGTAACCGAGCCGCCGGCCACGGCAATGCTGGCGGTGAAGCGTCCCTGATCAGGATCAATCTCCAGAAATTCCAGCACCTGGCCGTCACTCAAAGCTAAAAATCCGGTGCTGTCGGTTTTCAGGCTGTATTCCACCACGGCGAAATTATCCGGCTGGTAGTCCAGCACCAGGTTCACGCCCATGAGATCGACTACGTCGATCATTTTGACGGTGAGGATAAAAGTGGAACCGGAATCCAGCAAGGTATAGGCCGGTGAGGCGATCAGGGCGGTGCCATCGATGGCATCGATGGAAAAATCACGCTGCGGCCAACCGGTTTCTTCAATATCGGAAGGATATTTCGAGCGGATTTCGAAGCGATGCTCACCGTCTTCGAGGCGGTAGAACTGCAGATAATGCCAGCCGATAGAATCATCGTAGGTGTGATTGGGCGGCAGGTATTCCTGCACCATCGCTCCGGACAGCCAATCGCTCCAACTGGCATTGTCCAGTTTGTAGGAATACAAAATCTGGCCGGGATAATCATACACCACCGCCGTATCGGGCCAGTAGTTTTCATCGGCATGACGCCAGGCAAAGACCACGTTGGCCGAATCAAGCATGGTATTCTGGCCCGGACCCAGCACTATTTCTGTTTCCGGTGGCGCGTAGCCATCGCTGGTGGGATCGAAGAGATTATTAATATCGCCGAAAATATCACCGCAACCCAACTGCAGGATTCCCACCAGAATCGCTATCATTCCCATATGTAGATATTTTGTATTCATTGGTCAATTCACAGACATCAATCGAATATAGTGCCGGCAGGTCGATTTTGCGGTGATAGCAATCACAATATTGGTGCCTCTATTTGGAGGTGAGTGTCCAGACGCCATCCCAGTCTTTTTCGGGAGGATTTTTCTTCAGATGCTCACAGCGGGGAATGTAGATCGTAGAGGGATTGGTATTGCGCCCCGGGAACATGATCTCCAATTTTTCCGCTTCCTTAAAAGCTTTGATCGCCCGGTTCCAATCCTGGTTGAAATAATGGTTTTGCGCCTCGTGAAAAGCGGCGACAGCAGCTGCCAGATCATCAGCCATTTTATCTTTTTCAGCCAGCAGTTCGTAAACTTTTACCGGTACTCGTTTCCCCTTGACGCGTACATAATCCAGGAAGCGCCATTCGAACTGGTCCTTCACCGCCCGCTGGGTTGTTTCCATCACCTGAATATAAACACCATATTGTTTGGCGGATGATTCCAGGCGCGAGGCGATATTGACCGTATCACCCATCATGGTATAATTCATCCGCATGGTTGAGCCCATGTTACCGGTGACGATATCACCCGATCCCAGGCCGATGCGGTGCTGCATGTTTCGCACGATCTCCGGCCAGTCCTCTTCGGACAGCCATTTTGCGCGCAGCTCGGCCAGGCGCTCGTCCATCTCCAGGGCGGTCATACAGGCCTGGTATTCATGATCCTCCACCGGCATGGGCGAACCGTAAAAGGCTACGATCGAATCACCGATATATTTATCCAGGGTACCCTGCCGGTTCAGCAACACGTTGGTCATTTCCGTCAGGTATTCATTCATCAGGCTCACCATCCGTTTGGGATCGAGCACTTCAGAAAATGAGGAGAAACTCTGGATATCGGAGAAGAAAGCGGTGTGGTAACCTTCGTCCCCGCCCAGTTTCGGCTCTTTTTTATTTTCATACATCTGATCGATCAGCTCCGGTGAGATATAGGTGCCGAAAGTGCTTTTCAGGAATTTCTTGTCCTTCTGCTCGTTCAGGAATTTGTAAATCACGTTGCTGGTGTAAGTCAGGACAATTCCGGCAATCGGCATGGCGATGGGAATCAACAGGCTTTCACCGATCCCGGGCAGCGGGGTACTGAACCAGCCGGGGTGGCCGTTCACAAATGAATCAGGGAATACCCGGGCGGCCACGAATTTGAGGAACCACCATAAATCGGCCGTAAACAGACCACAGGCCACTGCAAAATACATCAGTATCTCAATCAGGACCAGGATACCGGCGATCACCGGATTCACGAAGGCAATCATGATAAAAGTGATGATACAGATCAAAAGCAGCAACCACAGATGGGACAAGGGGTATCCCATGCCGATGATATCCACCAGCCGATCTCCCATCACCCGCAAATAATTATCGTGCAGAATGGTCTGGATGGCGTTGGCGTGGGTTTCTACTCCCGGCATCAATTGGGGAACACCCAAAAAATTATAGTACGGAGTGGATTTTACATCATGGACGATTTCCACCGACACGCCTATCAACACGATCTTATTATAGAACGGTGAGTTGGCAATATCAAATTCCGCTCCCAGTCCCATCATTTCGATCATCTCCTGTCTTTCGACCGAATCTTCAATAGCCAGAATCCACTCGGGCATTTTACCCGGCAGAAACTGGTCCATCCAGTCAATATCTTCCATGGGATCGCGGAGAGTGATCTCTTCGGTATCGATAATGTATGCCAGAGAATAATGCGGATAGGTTCCCCATTTGGGAACATTGGAATCACGCAGTTTATATCCGGAGGCCGGACCGTAATAATTGGTTAAAAAAGTATTACTGCGGCTGAGGGCTTTGATGGAATAGGGCCCATATTGCCAAATATTATTTTCATGATCGTGAATGGGCAGGACCGAATCACCAATACCGGCAAAGGCCTTCACGGCTTTCATTCCCAGGGTTAAGTAGGCTTTTTCCGGCTCATGGTCCAGGTAACCGGCAATCGAATAGCGCCGGGCAAAGCCATCCTCATCCAGATAGTCGTTGATCAAGCCGGTTTCCGGGTCGCTGTGCAATAATTCCTTCACCGGCATGGCAATATACTGGGGCGGATACCGTGATGGCTCGGTGACCATTTTCACATTGATCACCACTTCCGTACCCCGTCCCATGGCATCGGCGATCGATTTTCCGAATAATCTGTCCCCATGTTCGGGCAATAAATCGAGAATAGTTGAATCTTCCAGATTGGCGGCAAAATCATACAGATATTCCGACTTGGCTTCCGGTGAATCGAACTGAATATCAAATACGATTACACTGGCACCGGCCTTGGACAGGTTATCAACCACCCTGGCCCAGATCGTCCCCCGGGGATAGGGCCATTCCTCCGGCATCAACCGCCAGGCTTCATCATCCACTTCCACCAGCACCACATCGGTACCATGCTTAATATAAGTAGAATCTTTGGCCGCCCAACCGGTCAGTGGTCCACGTACGGAGTGGAAGCGATAATCATAAAGTTTTAGCTCCAGTGTATCAAAAGCCCCGACCCAGTGCAGAAATGAAACCACTACCACCGTTCCGATGGTGATCAGCAGGCCGGCCAAATTTTGTTCGGCGATTTTTCTTATTTTTTTCAGCATAATTAAAATTTGTAGTTAAGGACGATATTAATGGTGGAGGAATTCAGATCATAGGTTTCAAAATATTCATCGACTTTGCCGTCATCATCATTATCTTCGCCGTCAGATTTGTACGATGGAGTATGACTGAATTGAAATTGGAACAGACCGGTGGCTACCAGATTATCGTACAGTCTCCAATCCAGGCTGACCTGGCTGTTGTAAACTTCATTCAGCGTATAACCGGTACTGGCCAGATAGTTAACCGCAGCCGACAAATTACCCCGATCCTCCCGCAGTGAATACTGCCCGCGCACGCCAATCTGTTTCCAGGTATATTCCGCATCGCTGGTTGTCAGAGCAGTGGAATTAAAATTTACGGTGGATTTAAACCGCCATTCGGGGAAATGACTCACCAGGCTGAGGGCGGTGGAACCGGACTCGGTTTCGGGGATCAAGGCCTGGTTGTTTTGCCGGTCCTGCTCCAGCAGATCCGAGGTGCTGATCTGATAGCGATTGATTACCAGATTACTCTTGATCGCACCCATATTGAAAGGGAAATTGATCGATAACACCGAGTTGCGCGTCAGGGTGCTTTCCCGCAAATCACTGGTAGTGGACAAACTGTCGGAATCATCACCGGAGTTATTCTTGGTGATCGATTGAAAATTCATGGTCAGCGATGGTACTTCCGGACCAGGCGCCAGAGTGACAGTGGCCAGTACGGTGCGCGTCTTGTAAGGATTGACAGTGGTGGTCAGAATCTGGTTACTCTGGGATTTGAAACTGGCGTTTACCATCAGCTTATTATCCAGCATCATGATGCGGTCAGCCAGGATAAATTCACGGATATTGCCCGATAAATAAGGATTGCCGAAAGAAAGGTATTCCGGTCCCACCTGGCGGAATTCGGCGGAAATATTATTATAGAAATAATAGCCGCGAACACGCAGATTATAGGCGGTTGCCGGCATATTCATCAATGTTCGAATCGGCCGGTCCTGATAGGATAAATAGTCGTATGGCAGGATTGGCACCATGTTGATATTGATGGTAAAAAGATTGGCGTATTTCAAAGGATCGGGAATCTTGGTGGTGTCGATCATGGGAGGATCACCAACGACCAAGCCGGCATCATCATACTGGACACCCACAAAGCCGTCCAGGCTGTCATCCAGGGCCGTATCCATTTCGGCGCGGCTCATAGTACCATCCCAGATATCACGATTACGGAAACTGATCATCCAGTTGGCGTCGATTTTCAAACGCTGGTCGTCATGTACACTGGCATATTCGAGGCCCGCCACCAGATTTTCCTCAGGACTGTTGCCGCCCCAGTCTTTACTGTCCAGGTTCACCAGACCGCCGCTGCCACTGACGGCCGAAAGAAATTCATTATAACCGTACACCTGTTGGTTCAGCTGACCAAAACCGCCGCTGTTGGTGGAATCGACGGTGAAGCGTGCACCGGAAATATTCTGATCCACACTGGGAATTACATCGCGGGAACGCAGCAATGACAGACCAAACCGGTAGCGTGAAAGGATATCGAAAGTCAAGCGATAGGCGCTGATCTTGCGCTGAAAATCATAGCCGGTACGATCCAGGAAATAAGTAATCCGGCCGGTACTATCCTGATCGGCTTCTTTCAAGTATAAACCACCGTCCACCATTCCATCCTGCTGAACGGCACGGACCAGGTTGCCGGTGACCAGTTGAAAATGCAGCCAGCGTAAATTCACATCTACACCGATTCCACGCACTCGTTTGCCGTCCCATACGAAGGGATTAAGCAGGGGGAAAAAATCACCGGTGTTGATTTTCAAATAATCACCGACGCGGGCTTCCAGTGAATAACGGTTCATGGGCTGGGCGAAGCGTGATTCGCGTGAAGTCAGCCGCAAACCGGTGCTGGTCTTCAACCACGAGACCCCAGCTTCGGCTTTGGTCGTCACTTCGGCCACCCGCAAAACCTCTGTCTGGATACGATCACTGGACAGGCGGGTGGTAATATCACCTGAATAGGTCAGCCGTTCTTCCAGATCAATATAGCCTTCACTGGTGCGAAATGACCATAAAACCGGTTCTACCGGCATGCCGTAAATATTGTTCATGCGCACATCAACCGTGTGCAGACCTGGGGACAGCTCCGGCGGCGTCAGGCTGATAATTTCACTGGTGATGAGGGCTTCGGAAGTATAATCAGTGTCATCAATGAGTATTTTGATGGTGGCGGTATCTATGTTAAGGGCATTGAACAGGGACAGGGCCACGACTACATCCTTCGGAGCCAGAACTTCATCTTCCAACGGGGAGAGGATCAGGATATCGGCCTCCACGGCCTGCAGGGATGCAACTTTTTCAGGACCGGGAAAACGGCGGCCCAAGGAACCTTTACGGACAACGGGAATTTGATGGGGCAATTCGAAGGGCGTCAGATCAGGTGAGGCATAGTAACCGCCATCCAGCGTACGCATCACAATCAAGTACTCCAGACCAGCCTCCGACAGTCGTTCGGCTGGTACCATGGCTGACCAGACCCCGCCCCGGTATTCCATCGGTTGTTCATGGTAGGTCTGATCACCGGCAGTGCGATAAAAGAGTGTTACATCCGCGACGGCTAAATCCAGAAGCAGTCCGGCCGCTATCTGCAGGTCTTCTTCCAACACCACTTTTTCCGGGGGGATATGATGGAGAACAGCCGACGAAGGTTGTCCTATTGCCAATTGCAACAGCACAATCAATAAGAGCCACAGGGGTGTTCGATAACTGCCGGTCACATCACAAGTTTAGCAGTTTTTAGCACGTGAAAAAAGGCTATTGATATTCGATAATCAAGGTCTTGACCGTGCCATCGGGATCGGTGAACCTGATCCGTAATTCGGACTTACGATCCGGTTGATCATCTTCTTCAGGATCATCGGGGATATCATCGGGATCGGTATTTTCCGTATTTAACCCACCATCCGGCAGGGAGAAGCCGCTGATCCCGGCGGTAATATCCGATGATAAACCGCTGAGTATATTAGTCAGGGACACGACGCCTTCAATACCGATCACCTCATCACCGGCGAGTGGACTGGATTTCAGCCAGAAATCCGTTCCCTTGACGGACGCAACCGAGGTGGGGGTCTGCACGACGAATTCACCTTTCGCCTGCTTGGATACTTGGGCCCGCAGCGTGCCCTGATCCATATTAATCTTCTTGGAAATTGAACCGGTTTCCCGTTTCCCGGTGATTTCCAATTCCGTATTCTCTTTAATTTTCAGGGTGGATTTGTCATCGATAAAAACCAGGGCGGCAAAACCAGTGGCGCCGGTGGTGACGAAATCGCCGTCTTCCAGTATTTCACCGGCTTTTAGTCTGCGCTCCTGATCCTCAGCTTTGCGGATCTCCACCTTGCCCATGATTTTGGTCGCAACCGCCACACGGCCGGCGGCCAGCGTGATCGAATTGATAAAAACCAGCGCCAACACGGAGAAGCTAATCGCTTTCTTCATTCTACTCGCGCCCCCGTAACAGTTACGTTGCCGTTGGCAATCTGAGATAAGATATAACGGGTGCTGGATTCATCGATGGTATTGCCGTTCAGTTGGTATTGCCCGGCGACCTCGGCATCCTTGAGGATACCGTTATCACCGAAAAATAATTCATAGTCATCAGGTTCCAGGCTATCCATCAATGCCTGGAGGATGGGATGGAAAGCGGCCTCCAATCCAACCGGCGTCCCCATATCACCAATTTTATAGGCGTAGATGGGTGATAATATTTCTTCGTTACCGGCACTGGTAGGGAAGGTCTTGCGTATTTGCCAGACATAGATTTTACCAGATTCCAACGGTCTGGTACCGGTGGGAGAATACTGATAACTGGCGCCGGCGGGGATAGTTGCCCACTGTTGGTTCTGTCTGATGGGCAGCATGGTTTCATCTTCAATTGCCTCGCTGGGTGATGAATGCAAGCTGGGATTAAATTCGGCCACGCGGATATAATATTCACAGGCGGCACAGAGATCGGTATCCCACAAAAACAGTGGGAAGGTAGTGTAAATCACGTTCTGTGAGGTGTCGGCCAGTTCACCGCCGGGGGATTGGAGTTGAATAGCAGTTGGTGTGCGAACGGTGATCGATTTGGTCACTTCGTATTCCGATGACAGTGCCCCGCCAGGCCGACCGGATTTAAGCTGAATATTGAAAACGTATTCCCCGTCGATAATTTTACCGCTGGTAATGATGGAGCTGATCAAAGCGTCGAATTGGGAGACATCCAGTAAGGTGGAAACGCTGACGGGGATGGCGTTAGGCGGACTGGCCTGGTCATAGAAAAAGGCGGTATTGCGTGATAGATCACGATTATCGATGGTAATTGGATGGCTGGGCATGGTAAAGCGGTTAGTCTCCAGCCTGATAATTTCCGTGGGTAAATTAAGATCCAGTCCCGGTGATCTAACGGTTAACGAAAAAATTAATTTAACGTCAGCCGGGTAAGTATTGGCTACCAGTTTGTAGCGGAAAAACTGAAAATTTGATGTACCGGACTGCACATCGAATCCGGTCATATAGTAGGCGACGTATTCCACGAAACCGGAATTGTCCGGTGGATCCAGCGTTACCCGCACTGCCTGGGAATGAACGGTAGTAAGGGTAAGAAAACCCAGAATTACCGTCAACAGGATGGATGAAGATGCTTTACAGGGTTTCGACATTTCTAACCTCCGGCGGCAATTTATAATTCGTTCTAAGTATAAGCAATACATATAACAGGAATAAATGTGTCATCGAGTAGTATGTGTTGGCAATCACAGGTGGGGCCCGTGTATAAAAAAACCCGCCAGAAGGCGGGTTTAAAAAGTTCCCCGGCAACTACCTACTCTCCCACGCTAGTCTCCCGCGTAGTACCATCGGCGTTGTAAGGCTTAACTTCCGTGTTCGAGATGAGAACGGGTGTGTCCCTTACGCTATAATCACCGGGAAAAATCTTTGAGATTGAGAAGGCGGAATTCGCCTAAAAAATAATTTTTTGGAAAAGCCGTTCGGCTTATTAGTACCACTCGGCTGAATACATTACTGTACTTACACCTGTGGCCTATC
>LSCG01000068.1 GCA_001577055.1 Fidelibacterota bacterium TCS56 | reverse complement strand
GCGATCCGTGAAGGCGGACATACGGTTGGCGCCGGTGTCGTAACCGCAATTATCGAGTAGAGGAAGTCCGTGCCTAAACAATCAATCAGAATCAGCCTTAAGGCCTACGATCATACCCTGTTGGATAAATCCACGGAGAAGATTGTCAAAACTGCTAAATCGACCGGTGCCGTGATATCCGGCCCGATTCCCTTACCGACTAAACGATCGATTTATACGGTTTTACGCTCACCATTCGTCGATAAAAAATCCCGGGAACAATTTCAGACAAAGATTCACAAGCGCCTGGTTGATATTTTAAACTCAACTCCCAAAACGGTTGAAGCCCTGATGAAGCTGGACCTGCCGGCGGGTGTCGATATTGAGATAAAGGTGTAATGACATGCGTGGCATTATAGGAAAAAAAGTTGGGATGACGCAAATCTTCGACGATTCCGGTAAGGTAATTCCCGTGACAGTCGTGGATGCCGGCCCGGTGGTAGTCACCCAGGTCAAGACCAAAGCGAACGACGGCTATGAAGCCGTGCAGGTTGGTTTTGGCCAGCGGAAAGAAAAACATACAACCAAGCCGTTGCAGGGGCATTTCGCCAAAGCTGGCGTCACTCCGCGTTATACCCTGGCTGAGTTCGATGGTATCCGGGGATTTGACTATAAAACCGGACAGCAATTCGGGGCCAACCTGTTCCATGAAGGCGAATGGGTTGATGTCTCGGGATTGTCCAAAGGACGCGGTTTCGCCGGCGTTATCAAACGACATGGATTTCAACGTCAGAATGTCACCCACGGCCAGAGCGAATATCTGCGCCATCCCGGTTCAATTGGCCAGTCTTCCGATCCTTCCCGTGTGTGGAAGGGAATGCGGATGGCCGGACACAAAGGCGACGAAAAGGTGACGGTTAAGAATCTGAAGGTTGTGAAGGTTAACGAAGATACTAATCAACTGTTTCTGCGCGGTGCGGTACCTGGTGCAAAAAACGGCATAATCATCATTACGAAATAATTATGGAACTGCAAATACATAATCAAGACGGAACGCAAAGCTCAAAGATAACCGTAGCCGAGTCTGTATTCGATATCACTCCCAATGAGCCGGTTGTCCGTCAGGCGGTTTTATCGGAAATGGCCAACAGCCGGCAGGGGACCCATGCTTCGCGAAACCGGGCTTTGAAGCACGGTGGCGGGAGAAAACCATGGCGTCAGAAGGGGCGTGGAGTCGCGCGTGCCGGTTCAACCCGATCTCCTTTGTGGGTCGGCGGCGGCGCCGTATTTGGCCCGCAACCCCACGGATATAAGCACGGCCTTACGGGTAAATCCCGCGGTCTGGCCCGTCGATCGGCCCTGTCTGATAAAGCCCGCAACGATGCTTTGGTCGTGGTTGAATCTCTGGAAGTCAAAGAACCAAAAACCAAAGAGTTTGCCACGATCCTGGAAGGCCTGAAGCTCAGTGACAAGAAAATTACGGTACTGGTTGCCGCGCTGGATGAAAAATTATTTTTAGCCTCCAGAAATATGCGCAATGTTTTTCTCTGCCAGGCAAAAAATGCCAGCACGCTGGATATGATTGACTGCGAAGTTCTTCTTTGTGATAAAGCCGGAATCGCGGTTCTGAACGAACAATTAAGCAATTAAAATGACTGACTATCACGATATTATCATTCGCCCGCTTTTCACGGAAAAGCAGAGTTTTCTGGAAGAAACCGAGCGTAAATACGCTTTTCAGGTTGACGGCAGGGCCAACAAAATCACGATCAAGAAGGCGATTGAATCAAAATTTGACGTAAAAATTATCAAGGTTGCTACGATGAACCGCCGCGGCAAGGAAAAACAGATGACCGTCCGTAGCGGTGGCCGCCCGATCCGAACTCAGGGGCGTCGCAGCAATTGGAAAAAAGCAGTGGTCACTTTGGCCGAAGGCTACAGCATTGACCTCCTGAAAGGTGAAACAGCCGGTTAATTATGGGAATTCGCACATTAAAACCAACCACGTCAGGCCGTCGCTTTGCCACTCGCAATGATTTTGCTGATATAACCAAAGTGACGCCGGAAAAAAGTTTGACCACCGCCTTGCGTAAGTCCGGTGGCCGGAATAATAAGGGCCGGATCACAGTTCGTCGTCGCGGCGGAGGCCACCGTCGCCGTTATCGTATTATCGATTTTAAACGGAATAAATTTGATATTCCCGGCCGGGTTGAAGCTATTGAATATGATCCAAATCGTTCGGCGAATATCGCCCTGATCGTTTATACCGATGGTGAGAAACGCTATATTATCGCCCCCTTCGGATTGAAAGTCGGCGATACGATTATTTCCGGAGAAGCGGTTCCGCTGAAAATCGGTAATGCCTTGCCGCTGAAAAATATGCCTACCGGTATTGTCGTGCATAACGTCGAGCTGCTCCCAGGAAAAGGCGCCCAGATGGCGCGCAGTGCCGGGTCCGGTGCCCAGATTATGGCTCACGAAGGTGATTTTGTTACTCTCAGACTACCTTCGACCGAATTGCGCATGGTATCCGGAAACTGTCTGGCCACTGTGGGTGAAGTGGGTAATCGTTCACATGAACAAATTATCTCTGGCAAAGCCGGCCGAACCCGCTGGCAGGGACGCCGCCCGAAAGTACGTGGCGTGGCCATGAACCCGGTAGACCATCCCATGGGTGGCGGCGAAGGCAAATCATCCGGTGGCCGGCACCCCACCAGTCCCTGGGGTAAGAAAACCAAAGGTTTCCAGACCAGGAAGAAAAAAAAGAAATCCAATGATTATATCGTGAAGAGGAGAAAGTAGTATGGCTCGATCATTAAAAAAGGGCCCCTACGTCGATCCTAAATTGCTGAAGAAAATTGTGGCGATGAATGAATCGAAGAAGAAAAAGGTTATTAAAACCTGGTCCCGCCGCTCATTGATTACGCCGGAATTTGTGGGGCACACCCTGGCCATTCACAATGGTAACAAATTCATTCCGGTATATATCTATGAAAACATGGTGGGGCATAAACTCGGAGAATTTGCGCCTACCAGAATATTTCGGATGCATTCAGGAGATAGGAAGAAGTAATGGAATCAGTCGCACGGTCTAATTATGTGAAACAATCTCCGCGCAAAATGCGGGTTGTGGTGGATGCCGTCCGGGGACAAAAAGTCGGGATTGCCCTGAATTACCTGCACTTTTCACCGCAGAAGGCATCCTACGTGATCGAAAAAACCTTGCGTTCCGCTGTTGCTAATTTCATGCAGAAAAGCGATGACAGCAAGGTCGATCCCGAGAGTTTAAAGATTAAAGAAATTTCTGTTAATGGTGGTCCGGTTATGAAACGGTTTCGCGCGGCTTCTATGGGACGTGCTTCCCGTCTGCGCAAACCTACCTGCCACCTGAATATTGTCGTTACCGACGAGTAATAGGAGGTATGCTTGGGTCAGAAGACACATCCGGTTGGATTCAGATTGCCGTTGAACAAAGCCTGGCGATCCAATTGGTATTCCGGTAAAGAATTTGCCAACGAACTGGCGGAAGACGTTCAGATCAGAAAATATATTGATCACCGTCTGCCCAACGCCGGAGTTTCCAAAGTAGAGATTAATCGTACCTCGAAAGTAGTGACGATCACGATTTATACCGCACGTCCGGGGATCGTCATCGGTAAGGGTGGCGAGAATGTCACCAGGCTGAAGGAAGAGATAAATCAGCTTTCGAAGAAGAATGTTCAAATTAATATTTCGGAAGTGAAACGCCCGGAACTGGATGCCGTGCTGGTGGGAGCCAGTATCGCCAACCAGTTGATCAGGAAAATTTCCTACCGGCGGGTGGTTAACAAGACGATTCAGTCCACCATGCGCATGGGCGCGGAAGGTATTCGTATCAACGTGGCCGGTCGCCTGGGTGGCTCGGAGATCGCGCGCAGTGAAAAATTTCACTCCGGTCGCGTGCCACTGCACACCCTGCGGGCTGATATTGATTATGCTCTGACTGAGGCGCATACTACTTATGGAGTAATTGGAATTAAGGTGTGGATCTGTAACGGAGAGATTCGCTAGGCAAGCTTATGTTAGAACCGAGAAAAATGAAATTTCGCAGACATCATCGCGGTAATCGCCGCGGGATGGCTGCACGCGGGAATTATGTGGCTTTTGGCAGTTACGGTCTGAAAGCGGTTGAACCCGGTTGGATTTCCAGTCGGCAGATTGAAGCTGCCCGTATCACCATTGCCCGTGTTGTACGCAAAGTTGGTAAAATGTGGATTCGGATTTTCCCGGACAAACCGATCACGAAGAAACCGGCTGAAACCCGTATGGGTAAAGGTAAGGGAACCCCTGAATATTGGGTTGCCGTGGTTAAACCGGGTCGGATTTTATTCGAGATTGAAGGTGTAACCCAGGAAATGGCGCAGGAAGCTTTTAAATCCGCCAGTCACAAACTGCCTGTCAAAACCAAGCTGGTTAGTCGTCGGGAGGTCTGAGGGCGATGAAAAAAAATGAATTAAACGAACTCAGTATGACCGAGTTGGAAACGCGGCTGACCGATAATCTGGACGCCTTGCAGAATCTGCGATTTCAAAAAGCTTTACAACAGTTGGAGCATCCTCTTCAAATCCGGCATGTCCGGCGAGAGATTGCCCAGATAAAGACAGTGCTGGCCGAGTATAAATCTGGTCGTCGCCAGCCAAAGGAAGAGGAATAGGATGTCAGAAGTACGGCGTCGGCAGGCATTAGTCGGCAAAGTTATCAGCGCAAAGATGGACAAAACCGTGGTAGTGAAAGTTACCCGGCGCGTCAATCATCCGGTTTACAGGAAAATCGTAAACCGCTACAAAAATTATTTGGCACATGTCGCAAGTGTTACGCCTAAAGAAGGGGATATCGTGAAGATTAATTCCACGCGCCCCATCAGTAAGCGTAAATGCTGGCAGGTGAGTGAAATTATTCGTGAAGCGATAATTGTGGACGAAGCATCGTGATTCAGCAAGAAACAAGATTAAAAGTTGCCGACAATTCCGGCGCCAAAGAAGTCCTGTGCTTCAAAGTGCTGGGCGGCTCCGGTCGTCGGTATGCCTCCCTGGGTGATGTGGTGGTAGTAACCATTAAAAAAGCATTGCCCGACGGCGGGGTGAAAAAGGGTGAGATTTCCCGGGCGGTTGTGGTACGCACCCGCAAAGAAGTAAGACGCCCGGATGGAACATATATCCGTTTTGATGACAATGCCGCAGTACTGCTAAACAGCGCCGGCGAACCACGGGGGACGCGTATTTTTGGTCCCGTGGCCCGAGAGCTGCGCGAAAGCGGGTACATGAAGATTATATCCATGGCACCGGAGGTTCTGTAAATGCATATTAAAAAAGGAATGACCGTCCGTGTCATCAGCGGTAATGACCGCGGGAAACAAGGAAAGGTTTTACGGGTAATCCCCAAAACCAACCGTGTGATTGTGGAGGGCGTTAATTTTGTTAAGCGCGCCACGCGCCCGACACAAACCAATCCCGGCGGTGGATTTGTGGAGAAAGAAGCGGCGATTAACGCTTCCAACTTAATGGTTGTCGTAGGCGGGCAGACCACCCGCATCGGTTATAAAAAACTGGAAGACGGCAGCAAAGTTAGAATTGCAACTAAAACCGGTGAAGAATTAGAGTCATAATTATGACTGAAGAAAAGAAAAAGACGGAAACAAAAACCAAAGCGCCGGCTAAAAAACCAGCCGCTAAGAAGTCCACGGCCAAAAAGGCTGCCCCCAAGCAAAAGCCTGCCGCCAAGAAGACTGAAACAGCCAAGAAGAAACCGGCTGCCAAGAAAAGTACAACCAAAGCTGAATCCGGGAAAAAAACCGCCAGTACCAAGAAAGCAGCACCAAAAAAGAGCCCTAAAAAGAGCCCGGATAAAAAAGCCGACACCAAAGCTAAAAAAACAGCTAAACCGGCCGGTGGGCATGTACCAAATCTGAAGGCAGCTTACCAGAAGAATATTATACCGGCGTTAATGAAGCGCTTTGGTTACGAAAATATCATGCAGGTACCGCGGTTGTTATCGATCACCATTAATATGGGGATTGGTGATGGCAAGAATAATCCCAAGGCCCTGGAAAGCGCTATCAACGAAGTTGAAGTAATCAGCGGTCAAAAGGCAGTGGTGACTAAATCCCGGAAGGATATTTCCAATTTTAAGATCCGCAGGGGTTACCCGGTGGGATGTAAAGCTTCCCTGCGCTCCAACCGGATGTACGAATTTCTGGAACGTCTGATCAGTATTGCCTTGCCCCGTACCCGGGACTTTAACGGACTCTCCTTCAAATCCTTTGATGGTCGCGGCAATTACTCTTTCGGGATCAAGGAACAGATTGTATTCACCGAAATCGATTACGATAAAATTGATAGTATC
This sequence comes from Fidelibacterota bacterium TCS56, assembly GCA_001577055.1. Lineage (GTDB taxonomy): Bacteria > Fidelibacterota > Marinisomatia > Marinisomatales > TCS56 > TCS56. The sequence continues at coordinate 10,911 of LSCG01000068.1, read as the reverse complement.
CGTGGAATGGATATTGCCATCGCCACCAGTGCCGAAACCAGGGACGAGGCCTACTGGTTATTGAAAGAATTCGGTTTCCCGCTGCGGCAGAAGCCGGTAAAGACAGATGATATTGAGGCAGCTTAATGGCTAAAAAATCTTTAATTGTGAAATCCGACCGGCGTCCGAAATTCTCGACTCGGCAGTATAACCGGTGTTTCAATTGCGGCCGCCCGGACGGTTATATGCGTCGCTTTGGCTTGTGCCGAATTTGTTTTCGTGAAATGGCTCTCAAAGGTGAGATCCCAGGCGTCACCAAGGCCAGTTGGTAAGGAGATTTATTGATGTCGATGACAGATCCCATTGCGGACTTATTAACCCGGATCAGGAATGGTTTAACCGCCAGTAAACGCTGGGTGGATGTACCAGCATCCAATTTGAAAAAACGGGTGGTTTACATTCTGAAAGAAGAAAATTTTATCAAAGATTTCATTTTTGTGGCTGATGGTAATAATCAATTGATCAGGATTTTTCTGAAATATGATTATTCCCAGAAACCAGTGATTTTGGGTCTGGAACGCGTCAGCAGGCCAGGCCGCCGTGTGTATGTGGACAGCAAGAACCTGCCCCGTGTGTTAGACGGACTGGGTATTGCGATCCTCTCAACTTCAAAAGGTGTTATTTCCAATAAAACTGCCAAGCGTATTAAAGTTGGCGGTGAAGTATTGTGCAACGTTTGGTAAGAATATGTCACGAATAGGTAAAAAAGAAATTAGTATTCCCGACGGTGTGGACGTGGCGGTAAAATCAGGAAGCGCTGTGGTAAAAGGTCCCAAAGGTGAATTAAACGTGAACCTGCACCCCGATATGGCCGTAGCTGTAAAAGACAAGCTGATCAGTGTGAAGCGACCTTCCGACAGCCGTACACATCGTTCGCTGCATGGCACAACCCGGATGTTGTTGTCCAATGCCGTTACCGGCGTCTCTCAGGGATTCGAGAAAGAATTGAAAATCATCGGTGTCGGTTTTCAGGCGCAGATGAAGAATGATATGCTGTTGTTACAACTGGGTTATTCCCATGATATTTACTTTGCCCCGCCGGAAGGTATCACAATCGAAGCCAAGCGGACGGAGATTAAAATATCCGGAATTGACAAGCAGGTCGTGGGCGAAGTGGCAGCAAAGATTCGCTCATTCAGAAAGCCGGAGCCCTATAAAGGCAAAGGTGTCCGGTATAAGGAAGAATATGTACGCAGCAAACAAGGTAAGACAGTCGGTGGAGGTGCCTGATGGCTAGTATTGACAAATCCAGAATGCGTTATAGCCGCCGCCGTAACCGCAGTAAGCGGCCGATCTATAAGGATCGCAGCAAACCGCGGCTGGTGATCTTCCGCAGTAATAAGCATATCTATGGCCAGGTCATCGATGACCTGCAAGGCGTTACACTGGCTACCTGTTCAACGATTGATAAGGAAGTTCGTGAGCAAGTGGCCGACCTGGACGGTAAGATTGAAAAAAGCCAGGTAATAGGCAAGGAACTGGCTGTCCGTGCCACGGCCAAAGGTGTTAAAGAAATAGTATTCGACCGCAACGGTTTCACCTATCACGGCCGCGTGAAAGCATTTGCCGCAGGTGCCCGTGAAGGCGGCCTGAAGTTTTAATCCCAAGGAGCAGATTTTGGCGATTATAAATCCAGCAGAATTAGATTTACAGGAAGAAACTGTAGTAAAGATACGGCGTGTTGCCAAGGTTAATGCCCGGGGCAAGCGTTTTCGTTTTTCCGCTTTGGCGGTGGTTGGTGATGGCAAAGGTCATGTCGGTTTTGGAATTGGCAAGGCCGGTGAGGTAATCTCAGCTATCAGCAAAGCCAAGGAAAAGGCCAAGCAGTCCATTTTTAAGGTCCCGGTAATTAACGGTACTATTCCCCACAAAATTATCGGGGTACACGGTGCCAGCCGTGTCATGTTGAAACCGGCCAGCCCGGGTACCGGCATCATAGCCGGTTCCAGTGTGCGCTCAGTAATGGAGCAGGTGGGGGTCAATGATATCCTGACCAAATGTATCGGTTCCAATAATCCTATGAACGTTTTGAAAGCGACAATCAGTGCCCTTGAGAATCTGCAGGACGCAGTTTCGGTGGCTAACCGTCGTGGAATTTCGATTCCGGAAGTCTTCAAATAATCATGGCAAAAAAAGTACAGCAGAAAAAACTTAAGATTACGCAGATTCGCAGTCAAATCGGGTATCAGGCAAAAGCCAAACGGACCCTGGTCGCCCTGGGTCTGCGGCGGATGCATCATACAGTCGAATTGAATGATACTCCTCAGATTCGTGGAATGATCAAGGTAGTGGACTATTTAGTGAAAGTTGAGGAAGTGGCATGAAGCTGGATTCACTCAAACCGGCACCGGGCACAAAGGTAAACCGGAAGCGGGTTGGACGGGGACAAGGTTCGGGAACAGGTAAAACTTCCGGTCGTGGACACAAAGGAGCCGGCAGCCGCAGCGGTAATAAAAAACGGGCCTGGTTCGAAGGTGGTCAAATGCCTCTTAATCGTCGTTTACCGAAGCGCGGTTTCTCCAATTATCACTTCAAACGGGAAGTGCAGATTGTCAATTTGGAGATGATTGCCGCCCTGGGTATTGAGGAGGTTAATCCCGACGTACTGTGTGAAAAAGGATTGGTCCGTAATACACGGACCGCAGTCAAGGTATTGGCAAATGGGGAGTTAACCAAAGCGGTTAACGTATCAGCTAACGCATTCAGTAAATCCGCAGTTGAGAAAATTGAAAAAGCGGGTGGCAAGGTTACGTTCCTGTGATTGATAAATTTCGCAACATTTACAATATTCCGGAATTACGCAAAAGAATTCTGTTCAGTCTCGGTATTCTAATTGTCGTCAGAGCCGGCGCCCATATTCCTATTCCGGGAATCGACGGTGAAGCCCTGGGTGCCGCCATCCAGAATTTCCAGAACACATTGTTCGGTCTGTATGATTTGTTTGCCGGGGGTGCATTTCAAAAAGCAACCCTGTTCGCACTGGGTATCATGCCTTACATTACCTCCTCGATTATTATTCAGTTGATGAGTTCGGTGGTACCCTATTTCCAGCGCCTGGATAAAGAGGGTGAGGAAGGCCGTAAGAAGAAAACCCAGATTACACGCTATGGAACGGTGTTGATTGCCTCCATGCAGGCCTATGGTGTTACCATCTTTTTAGAATCGTTGACAGCTACCGTCGGCGGGGCCACCGTATCGGTGGTGCCTTATCCCGGTATCGCGTTTAAGTTTGTGGCGATTATCAGCATGGTAACCGGCGTAGTGCTGGTAATGTGGCTGGGTGAACGAATTACTGAACGGGGGATCGGCAATGGTATCTCACTGATTATCATGGTGGGTATCGTCGCGCGTCTGCCTAATGTTATCGTCAGTGAAATTTCCCTGATTCAGGAAGGAGTACGCGGACTTCTGCAGGAGGTTATCCTGTTGGGTATCATGTTCCTGATTGTATCCTTTGTGGTGTTACTCACCCAGGGCACCCGCAAGATCCCGGTGCAGTACGCCAAGCGGGTAGTGGGGCGCAAGGTCTATGGCGGTCAATCGACGCATATCCCGCTGCGCGTCAACACTTCCGGAGTCATGCCCATTATTTTTGCCAGTTCGATCATGTTGATCCCCAGCACCCTGGCCACTTTCTTCAGTGAAAGTGAATTCATGCAGGGCATGATGCGCCTGTTTTCGGTGACCCATTGGTTCTACTGGCTAATCTTCGGTTCGATGATCATTTTCTTCACCTATTTTTACACGGCGATAGCCTTCGATCCGGTTCAGGTGGCCAGCCAGATGAAACAGCACGGTGGCTTCATTCCCGGGATACGCCCGGGGAAGAGAACTTCCGAGTACATCGACAATATTTTAACCAAGGTCACATTGCCGGGGTCGATTTTCCTGGCCTTCGTTGCCATTTTCCCTTATATCCTGATGAATATCATGGATATCGGTTATGATCTGGCCTCATTTTTCGGTGGTACCAGCCTGTTGATTATCGTTGGTGTCGCCCTGGATACTTTGCAGCAGGTGGAATCACATCTGATGATGCGTCATTACGATGGTTTTTTAACCAAAGGCAAATTACGCGGCCGCAGAAGGATGTAAGGTGGTTCGAATCCGCAGTCAACGAGAAATTGAAATGATCCGCACCAGCGCCCAACTGGTGGCGGACACGCTTGATATGCTCAGCGATGCCATCCAGCCGGGTATTACCACCGGTGAACTGGACCGGTTGGCGGAGGAGTTTATCGTCAAGAACGGTGGTCGGCCGGCTTTTAAGGGTTATATGGGCTTTCCGGCTTCGCTCTGCATTTCCATTGATGACGTAGTTGTTCATGGCATTCCCGGTGATCGTGAACTGGAAACCGGGCAGATTGTGGGCATCGACTGTGGCGTTAAGAAAAACGGTTATTTCGGAGATTCCGCCCGCACGTTTGCAGTGGGCGATATCAGCACTGAGGATCACCGGTTGATGGAAGTTACCCGCGAAGCGCTGATGCTGGGCATCCAGGCGGCCAAACAGGGTAATTATGTGTCTGATATCGGTCATGCTATTCAGCGTCATGTGGAGGAACGTGGCTACTCCGTGGTCCGTGAGTTGGTGGGACATGGTGTCGGTACTGAGCTGCATGAAGAACCGCAAGTGCCCAATTTTGGTCTACCCAGTCAGGGACAACCGTTGAAAGCGGGCATGTGCCTGGCAATTGAACCGATGATCAATTTTGGGAACAAAGAAGTTTTTACCGAGAAAGATGGCTGGACGGTACGCACACTGGACGGCAAACCGTCAGCTCATTTTGAGCACACCATTGCAGTTACTGAAAATGGCGCTCAAATTCTAAGTTTGGGGAGAGGATAATTATGGCTAAGGAACAACCGATCACGGTTGATGGAATTATCAAGGAAACTTTGCCTAATGCAATGTTTCGCGTAGAAATTGACATTGGCGGTAAAAAACATGAAATACTGGCCCATGTAAGCGGTAAGATGCGGATGCATTTTATCAAGATTTTACCAGGTGATGTGGTAACTCTGGAAATTTCCCCATATGACCTGAGCCGTGGCCGCATTACTTATCGTCAGAAATGAGGAAAAATGAAAGTTCGTCCTTCAGTAAAAAGAATTTGTTCCAAATGCAAGATCATCAAGCGCCACGGTAAAGTCCTGGTGATTTGTTCGAACCCTAAACATAAACAGCGACAGGGATAGGAGTAGTTAGTGGCACGAATAGTTGGTGTAGATATTCCACGCGATAAAAAAATCGCCTATTCATTACGCTATATTTACGGTATCGGTCTGACGACTGCTCTGGCGACCTGTAAGGAAGCCGGCATCGATCCCGATATCCGCGTAAGAGATTTGAAAGAAGATCAGGTTGCGGCCATCCGCGATTCAATCAACAAGCTCGATTTGAAAGTTGAAGGTGAATTGCGGGCGGAAGTCGCAATGAATATTAAAAGATTAAAAGATATTGGTAGTTATCGTGGCCTGCGCCACCGTCGCAGCATGCCTGTTAACGGACAGCGTACCAAAACCAATGCCCGCACCCGCAAAGGACGGAAACGTACCGTTGGACTGGGCCGCGGAGTAGCCGGAAAGAAAGGTTAGATAATTGGCTAAGGAAATCAAACGCAAGAAGAAAAAGAAGGGCTCGATTGAGCCGGTTGGCATTGCCCATATTAAAGCCACCTATAACAACACCCATATTTCATTATCGGATCGTTACGGCAATATACTAACCTGGGCTACCGCCGGTACCTCCGGATTTAAAGGATCACGGAAGAATACCGCTTACGCCGCTTCTCAGGCCGCCGCCAAAGCCGCCAAAGAAGCCATGACCATGGGTTTGAAATCAGTAGAAGTACGGGTAAAAGGACCTGGCTCCGGCCGTGAATCCGCAATTCGTACTTTAGCCGTGACCGGCTTGGAGATTACCGCCATTCGCGATGTAACTCCCTTACCCCATAATGGTTGCAGACCACCAAAACGTCGTAGAGTATAGTTAGGATTATTCAGTATGGCACGGTATCGAGACTCAGTATGCAAACTATGCCGCAGAGAGGGTGAAAAACTCTTTTTGAAAGGTAACCGTTGTTTATCAACCAAATGCTCCTTTGAGCGTAAATCTTATATTCCCGGCCAGCATGGGCAAACCCGTCGCCGCCGGATTTCCAACTTCGGCCTGCAGTTGCGTGAGAAGCAGAAGATCAAACGCATGTATGGTATTCTGGAGAAGCAATTCCGGACCTATTTTGCCAAAGCCGATCAAATGAAGGGCGAAACCGGTACTAATCTGATGCAGATTTTGGAACAGCGCCTGGATAATGTGGTCTATCGTCTGGGATTTGCCCCTTCACATGCCGCCTCCCGGCAGTTGGTAGCGCACCGGCACCTGATGGTGAATGGCAGAACAGTCAATATCCCATCCTTCCTGGTGAGCCCCGGAGATGAAATTCGTGTTCGCGAGAAAAGTCGCAAGATGGATAGCATCCTGGACTCAATCCGCCGTGTGAAAGGTGACCTTGACCTACCCTGGCTGGAACTGGATAAAGCCAAAATGAAGGGTACATTCATTGCTGTTCCCGATCGGGATCAAATGAATATCGAAGTGAATGAACGACTTGTGGTTGAATTGTACTCAAAATAATCAGGAATTAATAGCATAGGATAAATCGTTTCTATGGCCTCAGACTCAAATCTCAAAATAGCTGTCGTAGAGCAGGAACAAATCGGTAAAACCGGAACCTTTGTAATTCAGCCGCTGAACCGCGGATTTGGTGTTACCATCGGTAATGCCTTACGTCGTGTTCTACTGACCAGTGTACCAGGTGCCGCAATCACTTCAATCAAGATGGAAGGTGTGCTTCACGAATTTTCTACCATCGAAGGTGTAAAAGAAGATGTGGCAGATATCATTATCAATCTTAAGGGTGTCCGTTTCAAGATGACCGAAGACGTCCCGGAAAAGGTGGATGTAGTAATCGAAAACGGTGATACTTTCACCGCCGGCAGCATTCAGGCCGCCAGCGATGAATTTAAAATTCTCAATCCGGATCACTACATTACCGACACTTCTCCCGAGACAAAGCTGGAAATCGAGCTGCGTCTGGGTGTGGGTACCGGTTATGTCCCATCGGAAGAAAACGAGCTGCCCAATGTCCCCATTGGCACCATCGCCATTGACAGCATATTTAATCCCGTTACCAAAGTAACTTTTGATGTGCAGCCGGTTCCCGGTGCCAAGGATCCCATCGAAATGTTGACGATGGAAATCACCACTGATGGTTCCATTCCGCCCCGTGATGTACTGAGCTATTCATCCAAGGTTCTTACTGACCACTTGCGGGTGATTGAAAGCATCAGCAAGCCCAATGTGCTGGAAGTGACTGAAGGCGTCAGCGAAGAGGTAATGAAAATCCGCAGTCTGCTCAATTCAACGATTGATGAAATGGAATTATCAGTACGTTCGCATAATTGTCTGCAGGCCGCCGGCATCAAATACATCTACGAATTAGTGAACAAAGAAGAAAGTGCCATGCTGAAATACAAGAATTTCGGCCGGAAATCACTCACCGAACTGGTTGAAAAACTGGACGAGATGGGCTTGCACTTTGGTATGGAAGTGGATAAATATTTAACCGATGAATCTGCATAGGGTACCATGAGGCATCAGAAATCAGGACGGAAACTGGGTGTTACAACAGCCCATCGGAAAGCGATGCTGGCCAATCTGTCGGCCGCGTTAATCACCCATAAGAAAATAAAGACCACCGATGCCCGGGCTAAGGAATTACGGCGGTTTATCGAACCGTTGATCACTTTTGCCAAACGCGGTGATGTGCATGCCCGCCGGTACGTTTTGCGGAAGTTGCGTCATAAGAATATCGTAAATATGCTGTTCAATGACATTGCACCGGTCTATGCCAACCGCAATGGTGGCTATACACGAATCATCAAGCTCGGTTTTCGCGATAATGATCGTGCTTCCATATCGATGGTTGAACTGGTTGATATGGTTGGTACCGAAAGTGGGACGAAAGCCGAAAAACCCAAGAAAAAAGCCACGGAAAAGCTTGAATCCCAAGATACTGAATAATTGGCCGCTGATTCAGCATTGAAGCCTGGTTTTATCAGATTTAAGAGGACAGCAAACCTTGCTGTCCTCATTTTTTTTACTGTAACCCTTTTCGGGCAGAAGCCAGACGACGGATTTTTCGCCGAGCGCTGTTTATGGGTAGTGCGCGGTAATATTACCAACAAGCACGACATCGATGAATTATTTCGCTTTGCCCGGCTTAATAGTTTTAATCATTTAATTGTACAAGTCCGGGGACGGGGAGATGCTTATTACCAATCGCGGCTGGTGCCTAAAGGTCAACGCATTCGCGATAAAAGTTTCGATCCTTTGGCACTGATAATCGAACAGGCCCAGCGCGAAAATATTAAAGTCCACGCCTGGGTCAATATGTATCTTCTATGGTCTGATCAGAGAATGCCCCAGAGTGACCAGCATCTGCTGTTACATCACAGCGATTGGCTGGACATCGAGCAAGCCGGCGTCAGTACACCGGCCAGTCTGGTGGCCGATATGGAAAAGCTGCGCGAAGGCCATGAAGGATTATATTTGTCACCCGGCCATCCGCAAGTCGCTGACCACCTGGTGGAGGTTTGTCGGGAATTATTGACCAACTATGCCGTGGATGGTCTTCATCTGGATTATATCCGCTACCAGGATGCTGATTTTGGCAGAAATCCCGTCGCCCGGCAGCTATATAAAAAATATAACGGTGACGATCCTCAGCAATTGCAAACTTCACCAGAACGCTGGGTTGGCAACGAAAGGCAATACAGCGCGAAAATCCGCAAATGGAATGAGTACCGGCGACATCAGGTTACCGATCTGGTGAAACAGATTGATTTAATGAAAGAAAATATCCGACCGAATTGTGTCCTCTCGGCCGCCGTGAAACCTAATTTGTACCAAGCTAAAAACCAGTTTTTCCAGGAATGGGATGTGTGGCTGGCGGCCGGCTATATGGATTGGGTGTTCCCCATGAATTATACCGCCGACCTGCGGGCTTTTGCCGCTAATATTGATATTATCTATGATAATCTGCCGCAAAAATACCGCCAGCGGATCATCATGGGACTGGCCACTTACAATCAACCAGCCGCCGATGTGGTTGATAAATTACTATATACGCGGATAACCCGCTTTACCGGTATCAGCCTGTTCTCTTATAATACCTTCAGTCAGCAGCCGGGATACATCCGGCACATTTATCACGAAATGAATCGATAGCTTCCTTGCCATTTCTGGCGGGGGAACGATAAATTTACCATCTGCTAACATCGAGGAAGTCATTATGTCCAAGCGTACTGTAATTGCCCCCCGGGGGACCGAGTTATCGTGTAAAGGCTGGCAGCAGGAGGCAGCTTTCCGGATGATCCAGAATAACCTTGATCCCGACGTGGCGGAAAATCCTGATGAACTGATTGTTTACGGCGGAAAAGGGAAAGCCGCCCGCAATTGGGCTTGTTTTGACAGCATCCTGAGCACGCTCCAACGGCTGGAAGATGATGAAACCATGCTGGTACAATCCGGTAAACCGGTGGGCGTGGTGCGGACCCATACCTGGTCACCAAGAATCCTCATCGCCAATTCCAATCTGGTGCCGGACTGGGCAAACTGGGAATATTTTAATGAGTTGGACAAAAAAGGTCTGATGATGTACGGCCAGATGACGGCCGGCAGTTGGATTTATATCGGTACCCAGGGCATCTTGCAGGGGACTTACGAAACTTTTGTAGCCCTGGCACAGCAGCATTTTAACAGCGATCTCTCGGGAAAACTGGTGGTGACAGCCGGTCTGGGTGGCATGGGCGGAGCCCAGCCTCTGGCCGTAAAAATGGCCGGTGGCGTGGCATTGTGCATCGAAGTTGATCCCAGCCGTATTGAGCGGCGCCTGGAAACCGGGTACCTAGATTTATCCAGTGATTCACTGGAGGAAGCCATGACCATGGCCCGTAAGGCAATTGCCGCCGGCGAGGCAAAATCGATTGGATTAGCTGGAAATGCGGCGGACCTGATACCGCAGATGGCGGAACGGGGACTCGTCCCTGATGTGGTTACCGACCAGACTTCCGCCCACGATGAATTACACGGTTATATTCCTAACGGCATGCGGTTCCGCGAAGCGCTGCAATTGCGGAAAGACGATCCCCAACGTTATGTGAAGTTGAGCTTTAAAGCCATGGCCGAGCACGTTCGCGGGATTTTACGCCTGAAAGAGATGGGCGCAATTGCTTTTGATTATGGCAACAATTTGCGCGGGCAGGCCCGGAAGGCCGGCGTGGAAAATGCTTTTGACTATCCCGGTTTTGTCCCGGCTTACATCCGGCCGTTGTTCTGTGAGGGGAAAGGCCCCTTCCGCTGGGTTGCCCTGTCCGGTAATCCGGAGGATATTTACCGAACCGATGAAAAAATAGAAGAATTATTCCCGCATAATACCGCCCTGATCAACTGGATAAAAATGGCGCGGAAAGATGTGAAATTCCAGGGATTGCCTTCCCGCATTTGCTGGCTGGGTTATAAGGAGCGCATGAAGTTCGGCCTGGAAATCAATCGCATGGTAGCCAAGGGTGAGATTTCAGCTCCCATTGTTATTGGCCGAGACCATCTGGATTGCGGATCAGTGGCCTCACCGTATCGTGAAACCGAAGCCATGAAGGATGGTTCGGATGCTGTCGCCGACTGGCCGCTGCTGAATGCCCTGGTGAATACCGCCAGCGGCGCTTCCTGGGTGTCCCTGCATCATGGCGGCGGGGTCGGCATGGGACTGGCGATTCACGCCGGTCAGGGTATTTGCGCCGATGGATCCA
>LSCG01000004.1 GCA_001577055.1 Fidelibacterota bacterium TCS56 | reverse complement strand
TATTGTCGGGGCAGGGAGATTTCCCGCCGACGCCCGTCTGCGACGTACTTTGGCGGGCAGGCCCGCCTGCGCTAAAGCTACGGCGGACAGGGAACTCCCGACAAACAAGTTTTTTCTCCTCATCACCTCATCTCCCCGGCACCTCTGCGCTCTAAGCTCTTTGCTCTTTGCTCTTTGCTCTCAGCTCTAAGCTCTTTGCCCCGTGCCTGCCCACCGAAGACCGCTGGTAAGCGGTGCAGGTGACCTCTATCCTCAATAAAAAAAAAGCCCGGCCAAACGGCCAGGCTTTATTGTCGGGGCAGGGAGATTTCCCGCCGACGCCCGTCTGCGACGTACTTTGGCGGGCAGGGAACTCCCGACCGATTAACTGTAAACTTCTCATCCCACCGACACCCCCTGCTCTTCTTTGCTCTTTGCTCTTTGCTCTTTGCTCTCAGCTCTAAGCTCTTTGCCCCGTGCCTGCCCACCGAAGACCGCTGGTAAGCGGTGCAGGTGACCTCTATCCTCAATAAAAAAAAAGCCCGGCCAAACGGCCAGGCTTTATTGTCGGGGCAGGGAGATTTGAACTCCCGACCTCATGACCCCCAGTCATGCGCGCTAACCGGGCTGCGCCATGCCCCGATTTATCTTTGCAATATTTCTAAAACGGCTTCCAATTCCTGACGGATATGGCGCAGGATTTTTTTATGACTTGAATCGACTTCATCATCGGACGTATCAAGATTTTCATCGACCGTCGGTGCGCTCACCGGCTCCGAATAAACCTCTTCGGTTTTGACCGGTTTCTCCGCCAGCTTTATTCTAGCACCTTCAATTGTGAATTTCTGTTCGTGCAACAGGTCCTTTAACAGTAGAATAAAATCAATATCCTTTTGTCGATAAGTCCGGTTGCCGGCACGATTTTTAGGCGGGGCCAACTGCTTGAATTCAGTCTCCCAGTACCGCAGTACATAGGCCTTAAGGCCGGTAATTTTGCTGACCTCACTGATTGAATAATACAGTTTTTTTATGCCCTGATCCACAATCGATTCTCCGAATTCGGAATTAAAGCAACACTTGATATTAACTCCCTATCGGGAATCAATACAAGCCATTTTGTCAAAGATATTGTTGCGGAATCAGCCGGAAATTGCAGTGGCTGGATCGACATAATCCATGCCGAAAGCTTCCGCCACACCCAGATGGGTGATCTGCTTTCGATAGGTATTCAAACCTAACAACAGTGAAGGGTCGGAATTCAATGCTTCCAGAACGCCTTTATTGGCCAGTTTCTGCATGTAAGGCGCGGTGGCATTGGTAAGGGCTACCGTGGATGTAAACGGAACGGCACCGGGCATATTGGCCACACAATAATGAATCACGCCATCCACCTCAAATGTGGGATGCTCGTGAGTAGTGGGTTTGCAGGTTTCGATACAACCACCCTGGTCCACCGAAACATCAACGATGGCACTGCGCGGTTTCATTAATTTCAGCATATCGCGGGTCACCAGCTTGGGTGCTTTGGCTCCCACAATCAGGACGGCGCCAATCAGCAGATCGGTAATCGGCAGTAATTCCATCAGATTGTATTGATTGCTGTACAAGGTGCGGACATTGCGCGGCATGACATCGTCCAGGTAACGCAGGCGATCCAGGTTATTATCCAGGATATACACCTTGGCCCCGAACCCGGCCGCAATTTTAGCGGCATTGGTACCGACCACACCACCACCAAGCACGGTGACCGTAGCCGGTTTCACACCTGGAACGCCGCCCAGCAGGATACCTTTCCCGCCGAATGGTCGTTCCAGATATTTGGCTCCTTCCTGGGTGGCCATCCGGCCGGCTACTTCACTCATGGGGATTAACAACGGCAGTTTGCCATCATCGGTCATGATGGTTTCATAAGCGATGGCCGTGGCGCCGGTAGCCAGAAAATCACGGGTCAATTTTTCTTCGGCGGCAAAATGAAAATAAGTAAACATGGTCAAATCCGGCCGGCACATCTCGATTTCCACCGGCTGTGGTTCTTTCACCTTCACTATCATTTCCACATTATCGAAGACTTCCTTGGCCGTGTCAATCAAACGGCAGCCTACATCACTATAAGTTTCATCGGTAAAACCACTCTCGATCCCGGCGCTCTTCTGGACCAGTATTTCATGTCCCTGATTCACCAGTTCCAGTGCGCCGTGGGGCGTCAGAGCGACCCTGGATTCGTTATTCTTAATTTCTTTTGGTACACCAATTCGCATAGTGTGCCCCCTGTCTTTTTAGGTTAAAAACGCTTCTTACGTGGGGGCCGGTTGCCTCGGTTGCCGCCACGGCGATTACGGTCGCTGTGACGTTTGGGAGGCTCAACCCAACCCTCGGGTTTTGGCAAGAGTGCCTTGCGACTGAAATCGTAGCGGCCCTGGTCATCCACCTTAATCAGTTTAACTCTGACGTTATCACCGGGATTGAGGACATCCGCTACTTTTTCAACACGTTTCCAGTCAAGTTCAGAGATATGAACCAGACCTTCCCGACCGGGAGCGAATTCTACAAAAGCGCCAAAGGTCATCAAGCGGGTGACCACCCCGTCAAACTCCTGACCCACTTCCGGTTCGAAGGCAATTGCTTTGATCCAATCGACAGCGTCACGGCATTTCTCGATATCTATACCGGAAACGACTACCGTGCCGTCGTCGTCAACATCAATGCCACACTCAGTATCAGCAATGATCTTCTTAATATTTTTACCCTGTGGACCGATCAATGCTCCGATTTTCTCCGGACTGATTTGCAGTGTCAGAATCTTGGGAGCATAAGGTGATAACTCGGTCCGCGCCTCTGGCAAGGCCTGATACATCTTATCCAGGATGAACAGGCGTCCTTCCCGTGCCTGGGACAGCGCTTCCCGCATCAGATCAAAACTGATACCGGCTATTTTGAGATCAAGCTGAATGGCCGTAATACCGTCGCGGGTCCCGGCCACTTTGAAATCCATATCACCAAGATGGTCTTCGGTACCCAGTATATCCGTGAGAACGGCGTGTTTATCTTCATCCTTAATCAAGCCCATGGCAATTCCGGCCACATGTTGCTTAATCGGGACTCCGGCATCGGCCAGGGCCAGCGAACCGCCACAGATTGAAGCCATTGAGGATGATCCGTTGGATTCCATTATATCAGACACAATCCGAACGGTGTAGGGAAAATCTTCGGCACTGGGGATAAAGGGTTTCAATGCTCGTTCCGCCAGATTTCCATGACCGACTTCCCGGCGACTGGTGCCAAAATATCGCCGGACTTCCCCAACACAATAAGGTGGGAAATTATAGTGCAGCATATAGCGCTTAGTCGTGTCACGGTCGATATCATCGATGATCTGTTCATCGCGCTTGGTACCAAGGGTGATCGTCACCAGGGCCTGGGTTTCACCCCGGGTAAACAGGGTTGAACCGTGCAGGCGCGGCAGAAATCCGGGTTCGATGGTAATCGGACGGACAGTTTTAGTATCACGTCCATCAATTCGGACCCCGCGCGACAAGATACGATCACGCATAATCTCTTTATGCTGGTCATGAATCTGCTCGGCGATTACCCCTTCGTTTTCCGGGTATTCTTCCTCCAGCTTTTCCTGGGTCTCGGCGATCAGGTTGTCCAGCGCTTCATAATGGGCCATTTTATCTTCAATGGCAACAATATCCTTAACCTGGTTCCCCACCAGTTTATCCACGGCGGCGGTCAATTCATCATTTACCTCGGCAACGGGGATTTCACGTTTGGTGATCTCACAATCAGCAACCAGCTTCATCTGCAATTCATTCAACTGCACGATGTATTTATGACCAAATTCCAGCGCGTCTATTAAAGTTTCTTCTGAGATTTCATCAGATTCACCTTCAACCATGACAACCGACTCTTTGGTCCCGGAAACGGTGATTTCCAAATCACTGATATCCATTTGATCCAGGGTGGGATTAATGATGAATTCGCCATTTATCCGTCCGACTTTGACCGTGGAAATGGGTCCATCCCAGGGGATATCCGAAATCATCAGGGCTGCCGAAGCGCCGACTCCTGCCAGGATATCGGGAGCATTTTCTCCATCACTTGACAGGGCGGTGATAATCACCTGAGTTTCATACCTGAACTCTTTGGGAAAGAGGGGCCGGATTGGTCGATCGGTTAAACGGCAGGTCAGAATTTCCTTTTCGCTGGGACGTCCTTCACGTTTGAAGAATCCTCCGGGGATTTTACCGCCGGCATAGAAACGTTCACGGTATTCAACCTGTAAAGGGAAAAAATCAATATCCTCACGTAATGTTTTCGCAGCATTTACTGCCGCTAAAATTGTAGTCTCGCCATAGGTGATCAAGACCGAACCAGAGGACTGCTTGGCCACATGGCCAGTTTGTATCGACAGTGTACGACCGCCGATTTCCATTTCATGTTTTATCATATGCTAAATATTACCTCGTATGGACAATTCTTTCAGCAGATTCACGTAAGACTGCTGATTTGTTTTTCTTAAATACTTAATCAATTTTCTTCTTTTGGCTACCAACATCACCAGTCCCCGCCGGGAATGGCTGTCTTTTTTATGCGTCTTCACATGTTCGGTCAAGTCACGAATGCGCTGCGTCAGCATCGCTATCTGTGCTTCAACGGAACCGGTATCGTTTTCGTCCTTGCCAAATTTAGAAATCAATTCCTTTTTCTTCTCATTGCTAAGGGGCATAGTCACTCCTATTTATATTTGCTAATCAATAACAAACATGACTTTTTATCTTCGTTCAATTGTTTTATTAAAGCTGCTGGCGATGAGAATTTGTGCTCATCGCGAATTCTTTCAAGAAACTCGATCGTGATTTGAGTACCGTATAAATCGTGGTCACTTTCACCGAAAAAATGGACTTCCATGACAAAAATATCCTCCCCGAAGGTCGGGCGAGTACCTAAGTTACACATGCCATAGATATTTTTGGAATTAAGTCTTCCACGGGTCAGATATACCCCCGGGCCGGGCAGCAACTGGTTTTTTACCAATGGAATAAAATTGGCCGTGGGATAATTTAACTCCCGGCCCCGACCGGCGCCGCTTACCACCTGGGCTTCGAAACCATAAACCCAGCCCAGCTCGAAAGATGCCCGACGGACAAATCCCTGCATGATCAGCTCGCGAATATGGGTACTGGAGATAATCAAGTTTTCATCACGGAAAGGTGCAATGATTTCCACATCGATGCCCCGCGGCTCCAGGAATCCCTGACTGAACTCAGGCGATCCTTCACGTCGATGTCCAAAATGGTGGTCGTAACCGATAATCACTTTCTGCGGGGCAAAATATTTGATTACCACTTCATCGAGAAAATCAGCGGCGGTCATCTGCGAAAATTCACAGGTAAAGGGAATTATCAGTAATTGATCCACCTGTAATTGCTCCAGGATGGCGATCTTTTGTTCAATTCCCATGATTAAGGGCAGAGGGTCGCCGGTATTCCCTAAGACATGGCGCGGGTGGGGGTCAAAGGTAATTACAACTGACTGCTGTTCCTGGGCCTGGGCGTATGACACAGTTTTCTTGATAATTTCCTGATGACCACGATGTAACCCATCGAAAGATCCAATCGTCAGGAAACTGCCGGTATTTCCCGGTAATTCGGCTATGTTGCGGTAGATTTCCATTGCTGTATGAATTTTTCGATTGTCAGTGCATCCCCCAGTTGATAATCACCGATCGCAGTCCGCTTTAATTCCACTAGATGCCCTACCGAACCTAAGGCCCGCGCCAGATCGGCACCCAGAACGCGGATATAAGTACCCTTGCTGCTGGTTACACGGAAATCCAGAACCGGGTCATTCCAGGCCATTAATTCCATCTTGTGGACCTCAATCTCAACGGCCGGACGATCAACCTCGATATTTTGCCGTGCCAGTTTGTACAGCCGTTTACCATCAATTTTTTTGGCCGAATACATGGGCGGAACTTGCTTCTGAATTCCGTGGAAAGCTTTCAGGGTTGCTGTAATCGAATCGGTTGTTAACGGTGGTACGTCAGCGGTTTCCACAATTTTACCCTCGGAATCCATGGTATCGGTTGCTTTGCCCAATAACAAGCGGGCTTCATAGGTCTTCCGGCTCTGGGTAATCGCTGACAGTCGTTTGGTATCCCGGCCCGTGCCCAGAATCAGCAGACCCGTGGCAAAGGGGTCCAGGGTCCCGCCGTGGCCAACCTTTTTCTCCCTTGTTACGTTGCGAATTTTGCGTACCACGTCGAAGGAAGTCCAACCCGCCGGCTTATTCAGCATCAGTATCATCGGCGGTGTCGTCGTGGATTACCTGTGAAATCAGGCGGTTCATTTTCTCAGCGTATTCAAATGACTCATCGTGGATAAACTTGATTTCCGGTGTATGCTTGATGCGCATTTCCGCTCCCAGATGCTTGCGAAACACACTGGCCTGGTGGTTGAGTTTTTCATTTAGTTCAGCCTGCGAATAGCGCGGCTGGATAACACTGTAAAACACTTTGGCATACTTCAGGTCGTTAGAAAGTAGAACTTTTGAAAAAGTAATAAAGCCCAGATAACTCAGGTCAATATACTTGGTTGCTATTTCACCTATTATCTGAAGAATTTGCTGAGCGACCCGATCGGGCCGTCTGTACGGTTCGTTGTTCAATTCGCTGCAAGTTTTCGCTTTATTTTCTTGATCACAAATGATTCGATTTCATCACCCTCTTTGTATTTTGAGACCGAATCAATCCCAATACCGCACTCCATGCCTTCTTTGATTTCTTTCACATCGTCCTTAAATCTTTTCAGTGAAGAAATAGTTCCGGTGCTGATAACCTCTCCATCACGAATCAAGCGGGCTTTGGCGCTGCGTTTAATCAATCCTTCATTTACTTTGCAGCCGGCGATATAACCTTGATTGGGTATCTTAAACACTGCTTGAACTGCGGCACGTCCAATAACCTCTTCCACTGAATCAGGCTCAAGCATACCTTCAAGTGCCAGACGTATATCCTCTACAACATTGTAAATAATGCTATAGGCCCGAATTTCAATACCTTCTTGCTTGGCCAATAATGTCGCATTGGAATGCACCTGAACCTGAAAGCCAATGATGACTGCACCGGAGGTTACCGCCAGGAATACATCTGACTCCATCACCATGCCGACAGCCTTATGGATTATCTGGACCCCCACTTCTTCCGTATTCAATTTCTCCAGCGTTTCGGCCAACACTTCTACCGATCCGTCAACGTCACCTTTGATAATCAATGGCAGGTTCTTCATGCTGCCTTCTTTGATTTTGGCGGAGATGGCATCCAGTGACTGGGTGGCAATCTTCTTCTGGTCTATTTCACGTTTTACCCGCTGACGATCGGCGGCAACCCGTTTCAGGTCACGTTCATTTTCTACAGTGGCAAAAATGTCCGCCGCCTGGGGCACCTGATCGAAGCCCAGAATTTGGACGGCATCCGAGGGAACAGCTTCCTTAATGCGCTTGCCCCGCTCATCCATAATGGCGCGTACTTTGCCGGGATAATTATTGCAGATAAAGGGATCGCCTACATGCAAAGTACCTTTTTGAATCAGCAGCGTGGCAATGGGTCCGTGTCCTTTATCCAGCCTGGCTTCCACGATCGTACCCCGTGCCAGCGTATCATAATTGGCTGTCAGTTCCAGCAGTTCCGATTCCATCACAATCGCTGTAAGTAAATCTTCCAGACCTTCACCGGTCTTGGCCGAAACTGGTATAGCCTGGACTTTTCCGCCCCAGTCCTCCACCAGTACTTCTTTTTCCGACAGCTCACGCTTGACTTTATCAATATCGGCTCCGGCCAGATCAATCTTATTGATGGCAATAATAATCGGGACATTGGCGGCCCGGGCATGATTGATGGCTTCAACCGTTTGCGGCATGACCGCATCATTGGCCGCCACCACCAGTACCACAATATCAGTAACCTGAGCGCCTCGGGCTCGCATGGCGGTGAAGGCCTCGTGACCGGGCGTATCCAGGAAGGTGATCGTTTTTCCCTCGTCGGTTTCTACCTGATAGGCACCGATGTGTTGGGTAATTCCACCCGATTCTCCCGCCACCACATTGGTCTTGCGAATGTAGTCCAGGATCGAAGTTTTTCCATGATCAACATGCCCCATTACCGTCACAACCGGTGAGCGCGATTGGGCTTTCTCAAAATCTTCCTCAGTCGTATCCAGCGAGAATAAATCCTCTCCGATCTCGGTCAATTGCTCGGCTTTAAAGCCGTAATCACTGGCCAGCAACTCAATTGTATCCCAATCCAATCGCTGATTGATCGTAGCCAGCACCCCCAATGCGAAACACTTCTGGATAATATCACTGGGTGGTACTTCAAAAATCTTTGATAATTCTTCCACATTGGAGAATTCCGGTATCTGCAGAATCTGATCGATTTCGCTCACTTCGGCGTCACCACGCTTGCCGCCGCGCGATTTAGAATAGGATTTCTTCTTGGATTTGCTGTCGATTCCCGCCAGTGTACGTCGAACGGCATCTTTTACATTTGCATTAACCGTTTTGGATTTATTTTTGCCCTTACCCTTCTTATCCTTGCCTTTGCCTCCACTGACGCCGATCTGCGATTCGATTTCTGACAGGTCGATCTTTCGCAGCTTGCGTTTCTTACCAGGCTTGGGTGTGGTATCCTTGGATTTATCGGCTTTCTTGGTTTCAATTGGTTTCTTCCCGGGCTTTTTGCCAATTTCTTTTGCTTTCGCCGCTTGCTTGGCCGCTTCTTCGGCTGCCTCTTTGGCTTTTCGCTCTTCCTCCTGCTGGCGCTTTTCCTCTGCCAGTCGCGCTTTTTCTTCTTCCTCAGCCCGTTTGCGTGCCGCTTCCGCTTCCTTCTGCGCCTTGACCTTTTCTTCTTCTTCCAATGCGCGCTGTTCTTCAAGCGACAGGATCTTCATCCCGGAGCGCTGTTCTTCTTTCAGGCGTGATTCATGAATTTCACGTCGCACCTGGTCCTTGCGATAGCGATCCACCACCTCTTTGTCTTTGGCAAATTCGGCTAATATTTTCTGATATGCCTCATCATCCACCGGCGACATGTGGCTGGATATCTCCATCCCATCATTTTTCAGGAAGGTCATAATTTCCTGATGCGAGATATTTAATTCCTTCGCTATCTGGAAAATTCGCATTGGTCGTTTGGCCATATAATCAATTCACCTTAATCTTCGCTGACGGCTTCCTGGTCGGTTTCGATTTCTTCAGCGGTTTCTTCAACCTGCTCCGACTCCGTGGTTCCTTCGATAAAATTCTGAATACTATCATAGATGATATCTATTTGTTCTGCCGTAACTCCTTCCGCAGCCAGGAATTGGTCCTCATCGGCGGCCAGCGCTTCAGCAACGGTATTAATATTGACCGCGGACAGCTTCTCAGTCAAGTCACTGTCAAAATCGGGGATTTCCGACAACGCCGTACCTTGGTCACGTTGCTGTTTTTCATATTCGTCTTTACCGTATGCATCGATACGGTAACCGGTGACACGGGCGGCCAGATTGATATTAACACCACCTTTTCCAATCGCCGTATCCAAATCATCATTACCAAAAATAGCGGCGCAATACATGCGGTCGTCGTCAATATACAGATTCATGGGTTTTGCCGGCGACAGGGCCCGGCTGATCAATATCTCAGACTGTTCGCTATGGTTGATAATGTCAATTTTCTCGTTATTCAATTCCCGCACGATCGCTTGAATTCGGCTGCCGCGCATCCCCACACAAGCGCCGACGGCATCAATCCGCCGGTCCTGCGATTTGACAATAATTTTTGCCCGTTCGCCCGGTTGCCGGGATATCTTGGTAATTTCGATGATGCCATCTTCAATCTCTGGCACTTCCATTTCGAATAATTTGTACAGGAATTCATTGCTGCTGCGTGAGACGACAATATCGGGACCCTTGGCGGTTACTTCCACTGATCTGATTATCGCTCGTACAGTGTCGCCGCGGCGGTAGCGTTCCGATGGAATTTGCTCCCTTTTCGGCAAGCGCAATTCGGCATGTTCGATATTGATAAAAATATTATCCTTCTGGACCTGATGGACGGCGCCGATTACAATCTCGCCCACACGCTGATTATAATCTTCGTAGATATATTTCTTCTCCACATCCTGAATGCGCTGGGCAAAAAATTGCTTGGCAGTTGCCACCAGGCGGCGGCCGAAAACGGTAGGATCAATCACCTCAATATAATCATCCCCCACATCCAGGTCGGCAATATCCGGTTCCAGGCGGCGGACATCATCCAGGGAAATCTCATGGGTGGGATCATCGACTTTTTCCACGATGGTTTTTTCAGCATAAATCTCAATTTCGCCTTTGTCAATATTGACAATTACACTGCAATTCTCTGAATCACCACGTTGTTTTTCAATGATATATAGAAACAATTGCTCGATAATTGAACCCAGTTCTGAACGCTCAACATTTTTTTCCCGAGCAATCTCGGAAAAAACTTCAATTAACTCACGGTTAATCAAGGAAACCTCCGCTAACCTTTGAAGGAAATAATTGTTTTAGCTCGCAGAATCCGCTCAAACGCAATGAACAAATTCTGTTTCGTGCGACTGTTCAAAAAAATCCCGTCGTCATCTACACGGGTAAGTTTGCCAGTAATCTCCTTTTCAACCTGTTGTTCAAAAAATGCTACTTTCAATTTTCGCTCAATATTCTTTCGATACTGAAAGGGAAACTGTAACGGAGCTTCGATCCCGGGAGAAGAAACCTCCAACTGGAATCCGTCGGGAAAAACCGTTTCCATTTCAGCGCTGTCACGAATCAGTTTGGTAATTCTGGTTACCAGGTCAATTGAGATCGGTATTTCCGCATCTACAATCACTTTTAACGGTGAGTTAATACCGTCACCGCGTACTTCCAAGACCACCACTTCTTCAGTGGCTACCAGTTCTTTTACCAGTTTTTCCAATTCCATATTTGCAGCTCAAGTAAACGAAAAGTGGGCGTTGTCAACCCACTTTTCAGCCTTGATATTACTTGTATTTATTTACTTTATCAAGCCAATTATCGTCGAGCACCGGACGCTAATAACAGCCCGGAGAGTTCCTCCGCCGGTTGTTTCAAATTGGGTGGAATTTCTTCATCTTCCAGAATGCCGGTAATCAGTTTTTTCGCCGCTTCCACATCGCTGTCAATAAGTTCCAATCGCGCCAATTCAACCTTGGCTCGTACTTGCTTCGCGTTGGTTTCGGCGGATTTTACCGCGGATTTCATATGCTTGATCGCCTGAGGCAGGTTGCCGGCACGCTGATCAATATCAGCCAGGATAATATGGGCGGCGCTGATCAGCATATCGATTTCAGCCACTTTCAGGAATTCTTCCAAATAGCGACGGGCCAACTCAGCATTATCCTGCTCGTGAAATATTTTCCCCAGGTAAAACCCAGCCTGGCGTGCATGCTTATTACTGCCATACTGATCGATCAAGTATTCGAATTGAAATTGTGCATTTTCAAAATCACTCCGGGCATAAGCTGTTACTGCCTTGCCCATGGCCGTCTGTATTTCGGCATTAGTACGATTATTTTTGCCAATGATCAAGATCAGGATAACGATCACCGCTACAATACCAGTACCGAGGCGGATCAGCATTGATTTATTTTCATTGATATAATTTTGCACCTTGTATGTCGATTCAATCAGCGGATCGCGTTTAATTTCTTTTCTGGTAATCTTTTTCTTCGGTTTAAGCATTAAAACTCCCGTTTTCGTCCTGTAAACAATGATAAAAAACCGTACCCACAACAGGATTCGAACCTGTGACCTACTGCTTAGGAGGCAGTCGCTCTATCCAACTGAGCTATGTGGGCAGCCAACGAAATTAATTCAAGATTGATATTAGGATAAACAGTAAATTACACGATAAAATCTGATTCGTGTTTCAAATCCCTGGTCATCAAATTGCGGACAGCAACTTCGGGATTTAAACCAGCAAATAACACTTTATAAATAGCTTCGGATATGGGCATCTCAACGGCATATTTTTCCCGTAATTGATGAACCGAGGTGGCGGTCTTCACTCCTTCTGCCACCATTTTCATTTTGCTCAGTATTTCATCCAAAGATCGCCCGCGGCCGATTTCCTCACCCACATGCCGGTTACGGCTATGGCGACTGAGACAGGTCACTATTAAATCACCGATTCCACTCAAACCGGCGAATGTCTCGGGACTGGCGCCCATCTTGGTCCCTAAACGGGTCATCTCGGTAATACCGCGTGTCAGCAGAGCCGCTTTGGTGTTATCGCCGTAACCTATACCGTCACAGATACCAGCGGCGATAGCGATGACATTTTTCAGGGAACCACCCAGTTCAACTCCCAGAATATCGTCATTGGTATAGACCCGCATACGGGGGTTGGAAAATATCCGCTGAACCTGGGCCGCCACAGCCAGATCCGATCCGGCCGCCACCAGTGTAGTCGGCACCCTGCGCGCCACTTCTTCGGCATGACTGGGACCGTAAACCGTTACCACCTGCCGGGCTTCGATGCCACCGGCATCCCTGATCACGGCACTCATGGTCAGCAGACTGTCATTCTCCACACCCTTGGCCAGGTTAACAATTACGGCCTCAGGGTCCACCAGCGAACGGATTTCACCCATGATCGCCCTGACAATATGCGAGGGAACGGCCACAATGATATAATCGAATCCGGTAACAGCCGTGCCCAG
The DNA here is from genome assembly GCA_001577055.1 of Fidelibacterota bacterium TCS56. Classification (GTDB taxonomy): domain Bacteria; phylum Fidelibacterota; class Marinisomatia; order Marinisomatales; family TCS56; genus TCS56. The sequence continues at coordinate 31,106 of LSCG01000004.1, read as the reverse complement.
GTCACCGGTGAATTCAATCTTGGAATCGAAGGTCAAATCAGAGATAAACGGATGACGGCGAGTGGCTTGCATCTCGGCCAGTTCATCGGGAAATTTATGCCAAACGGTGACCGGGTACCCGGTCTCGGCCAGCATCTGGGCTACCGTACCACCCCAGGATCCACAACCCAGCACGGAGATATTTAAATTTGTATCAGTCATATTCAGGAATAGATCGCCTCAATTTGATCAGAATATTTATCTTCCACCACCCGTCTTTTAACTTTAAGTGACGGCGTAATTTCACCACCGGAAATCGTCCACAGATCGGGGAGCAAGGCAATTTTCTTCACTTTTTCATAACGGGCGAAGGGTCCCATGGCCCGTTCCACCTCCCCTTCCAGCAGCTCCATAACCGTCGTCTGTTGCAGTAATGCCGGGTAATCATCCACTGGCAATCCCTGCTCTTCAGCCCAGGAGGTGAGATTTTCCTGGGATGGGACAATCAGGGCGCTGACAAATTTGCGTCGGTCGCCAATGGCAATGCACTGTTCGATATATCTGGATAACAGCAGGGCATTTTCCAGTTGTGAAGGGGCAATATTCTTGCCGCCGGAAGTCACTAACAGGTTTTTCTTGCGATCAGTAATTATCAGATAATTTTCATCATCAAAATGTCCGATATCACCGGTGTGGAACCAGCCCTCGGCGTCAATCGCCTTGGCCGTGGCTTCAGGATTTTTATAATAACCCTGCATCACATTATCGCCACGGCACAGAATCTCACCATCGTCGGCAATCCTGGCTTCCACGCCCTCAATGGTTGACCCGACTGTACCGAATTTGAATAATTCCACCCGATTAACGGTAATTACCGGACTGGTCTCTGTCAGGCCGTAACCTTCCAGAATGGGAATATTGGCCGAAGCAAAAAATTCACCGATCTCCTTCGACAAGGGGGCGCCCCCGGAGACAAAGAACCGCAATTTGCCACCAACGCGCTCCTTCAGCTTGGAAAAAACCAGCTTATCGGCCAGGGCGAATTTGGCAGCCAGGAAACCGGTGGGTTTTTTGCCGCGCGTCAGGTATTTGGCGCTGTCACGTCCCACGCTTAATGCCCAGTTAAAGATCTTTTGACGCAGAGCCGGATCATTACTGACCTTTTCCAGAACACGACCGTGGACTTTTTCAAAGAACCGTGGTACGGCCACTACCACTGTGGGATGTACTTCCACCATATTGGCGGCGACCGAATCCAGGTCTTCGGCGAAATAGACCGTGCTGTTAGCGGAAAAGGCGGAAAAATGGCCTACCATCCGTTCGAAACTGTGACTCAACGGCAGGAAGGAAAGCATGGAATCTTCCGGCCCGATCAAAATTGCCTTGCGCCCATTGGTTACATTGGATACCAAATTGCGATGGGACAACATAACGCCCTTCGGATCGCCGGTTGTTCCACTGGTGTATATCAGGGTCAATAGATCATCCGGATGTACCTTCTCAGAAATCTTTTTAAAATCAAATCCTTCATCCTGCTGGTATTGGCGCCCCTTTTCCAGAAATTCGTCAAATCCATAAAGATCGTCGCCGTCCATTTGTTTCTGATCCATCTGGATGATTGATTTCAGCTTGGGAAGCTGGTAGCGGATTTCATCGACTTTATCGAATTGTTCCTGATTCTCAACAAAGATGGCCTGTGAGTCGGAGTTTTCCAGGATATACTTGATTTGCGACGCAATCAGGGTCGGGTAAACAGTGACGGTGGCGGCGCCGATACCGGCAATGGCATAGTCGCTGAGGTTCCACTTGGAATTATTGGTTGCCAGAATGGCGACTTTATCATCTTTAGCAATATTGATGGCCGATAAGCCTGCCGCCAGGGTAGCGACAATCTCTCCGGCCTGGCCGAAGGTAATTTCTTGCCACTGGCCGTCTATTTTATCATAATAGGCCGGATGATCGGGCAGACTTTCTACCGAGCGCAGAAATAACTGAGGTATGGTTTGAATTTCCACGATAGCTCCTCCACTGAATGAAATTGAGTCAAATATATTGACAATATATTAAGAGATTCTCGTAATTTTTGCACTGGTTTTTTGGAAAATATGCCGGGGTGGCGGAATTGGTAGACGCGCTGGTCTCAAAAACCAGTTCCATTCGTGGAGTGCCGGTTCGATCCCGGCCCTCGGCACAAAAAAAAGGGTCTTTTTCAAGACCCTTTTTTTATCTTAGCGATATTATTGCTTAGCGGTCCTTCCCGTTCTCCTTCTCGAAAACTTCTTCGTTCAACTTGGTCACATCATTCTGAACTGAAGTAACAGTCTGCTCGATATCACTAATTTTGCGGGAAGTGCGGCGACGATAATTATCAAAACTGGCCTGGGCATCTTCAATATCACGCTCCAGGTTCTTCAAATCGCGCTCGGTAACACGGGCGAATTCATCCAGATTGAATTGCACGTCGCTGATGCGTGTGGACAGCGAATCGGTGTTGTAATCAATCAATTCGGTGTTGGCCTCTATGCCAAGCTTATTATTGCGCACGTGTTTGGCACGACCAATAAACTGCAGGCGTAATTTCTCCAGACGCTCTTCGAAATCGGTATTAACATCGGTAACATGAGTATCGATCAGAGGATTTTCCACGCTAGCGTTGGTAAAAGCATCCTGTGAGGCCAGCAGGTCCATCGTGTCAATAATTTGGGTATAAGTATAATAAATATACCCGCCTCCGACTAATAATACGACGATTAATCCAAATATGATTTTATCCTTGACGTTCATGTTATCCCCTGTAGGTAGTTATTATCCCAAATTCTCCAGGCGTTTCTCCCATTCACTCAAATTGGAATCGGAGCTTGCAGGTTCAACGGGAGTTGGTGATTCAGGTTCAGGTTTTACGGATTTAATATTGTGAAGCATCTGCTGTTTGCGGGCCATGTTTTCTTTTAATTGTCCCATCAATTCAGTGACTTCATCATTAAAATCTTGCACAGTGTTTTCGAGACGATTTACTAATTCGTCTAATAATGATTTGCCGTAAGTGGCATTTATACCGTCCGTCAGATCATCTAATTTTTCGATCAGATAATCCTTGCGGCCGGTCTCTGTTTGAAAATCAAGTGCCATTTTCTTGACTCGAGTTTACCTATGGAAGCGTGAAAATTGAAATCTAATTTAATTATGCCTGCGGGATAAATCAGCCCCTATGCACGGTTTTCCCACAAAATTCATTGCACTGGCAGAATTTGATATTCCTGTAAGGATAATTGCAGCGGCTCGATAATTTTTCGTTGCAGGCGATAAGGTAGGCGATCAGCCGCTTCCTGATTCAACATCTCACGCCCCAGTAAGGCCAACTGAGAACCACGTTTATAAACATATTTGCTGGCTGTGATATAAATATCCAAGCGGTCATTGAAAACCAGTACCAGGGCGTAATCAAATTTCTGCAGCAAATGGTGATCGCTGCGCTCGGTCGTAACAATGAAATAGCTTTCCGGTGCATAGACCTCAATATCGTAGCCGTTATCTTCCAGCACCGTCCTGCATTGGGCGAATGCCCGGGCTTTGGGCTGGTTAAATTCAAACTGCCAGGCCATGCGGGTTGGCTCCGGACAAGACGAAAACTGGATTGACAATATTACCGCACCGAAGAAGGCGGGATTAATCCGCATAACTAGTATATTTCGAAAATACTGGGTACTTCCCGGGCCTGGCGATAATCGGGATCATGGTAGAGATAATCAGGATTATAATACACCAGGCGCAAAGTACTGAAATCACCGCTAAACACCGGCAGGGCCATGGCGGTTTGTTCCAAATTACTGGTTAGCAGCAACTCAATCCGCGCCGGGATCGGCACCCAGGATGAGCGGTAGAATACCCGGGCAAAATTGACATCCAGTGGGTCATTATATGACGGTGACGGACCACTGAAAATCTGGTTGGTATTGGCCGGCACACCATATATCTCGCTGATGCTCTTTTCAATTCTTAAAAATTGATCAATCTGTGAATCCACATCAAATCCAAGGTTACGATACACAATTTCCATTTTCCAGAATCCGCTGTCGGCATAGAAATAAGACATTTGAACATTATCAAGACCGAGGGTAGCCAATAAACTCAGCATCGTAGTGTCATACTGCAGGACGGAGTCTGCAAATTCCAATCGCGGAATCTGATTGCTGGTACTGCCCCACTGATATCCTTTGTACCCGTAACTCAATTCAGGAGGTACATTTCCCCCGGGAGATTTTATTATTGCCAGAATTGAATCATGGAGCATGATTTCAGGAACCAGCGCCGCTTCGCCTGCGACCACCGTGTCCGTTTCACCGGCTTCGGTCAAAATCGCGGTAGTATCCGAATCCGACTGGACAGCCAGCGAATCGCCCACGGCAGCCGAGTCCATTTGCACAACGACATTTGTGTCTGGCGCTACAGCGACGGAATCAACAGCCAACTGAACGGAATCGGCAGGGGTGGTTACCTGGGCCGAATCGGCTAATTCCTGGGCATGGGCCGCAACCAGGATAAAGGTCAACACGATAGTGGTCTTTCGCATACGGATACTCCTCGATTCCGATAATTCTTGTTAAGGGAAATTTAGCCCGATAAACAGGGCAAAATACAGCGCTATCTTAAGAGACGCAAGTCCAAACAAGTTAATGAATTATCGTTCCTATTCGATTTAATCTGGGTAACCAGGTATTGAAATCAATGGACATATAGGAGAAAACTGCTTCGCCTAAAACATATTTACGGGGCACAAAACCCCAGAAACGTGAATCAGCACTGTCGTCACGGTTGTCGCCCATCATCCAGTAGTAATCCTGTTCCACCGCATAGGACGAGATTTCGTTTACCGGCTTTCCGTCAATCAATATGGCGGCTACCACGGAAGGATCGTATTTGACTGACCACGGCGTCAGTTTTTTGCCCTGAGGAAAATATTCCGCCAGTATTTCCTGGGGTGACGTCCGTTTTTTACGCCGGATAACATCCTGGGGCTCAAACATGGTAAACTCATATTCCATATCGCCTTTTTTCACCGTGACTCGATGGTCGTCCAGCAGCAGGATGGGAAGCAGATATTCCCAGTCAGTGTTTTCGTTAATAGGAATTATATCACCTTGGGCGGGTATTCGCAAGGGCTTGAAATAATCACGATTACCCTGATCGTGCAAAAATATACCCGGCTGACGAAAATCGGCTGAGAGGGCCGGCGCCAGGTATTTTCCATCCGGTGGCAGTATAAACTCCTCCCTGTTCACGTATAACAGTTTATCGCGCACCTCCACCGTATCGCCAGGACCGGCAACACAGCGTTTGACATATTTTTGGAAAATATCCCGTGGATACTTAAAAATTATCACATCACCGGGTCGTGGTTCGCGAAATTCAGGAAACTGGATATAGGGCAAAGGAATGCCGATATCGGTATAGGGAATCCCAAGCCAATCCGGAGTGCGCATTCCGTAAACAAATTTCGATCCGATTAAAAAATCACCGGTCATGATCGTGTTTTCCATGCTGCCGGTAGGTACGATATAGGCCTCGATAATCGTGGCCTTCAGCGTGAAGGCAATTACAATTATGATGCCGATTGACTTGATTTCGCGAATTACTTTATTATTCATATCGTCAAATTTAGACCATTCAATTTCAACGCTATACCATTTTTTCTAATCCAGCCACAGTCCCGGGTAATACTTAAGATGAGCCGCATCACGGTCGATTCTAACAATGCAGGCATCCAGGCGTATATCGCCCTGATAATCATTCTCCTGGCAATACCTATCAATCGCACGTTGCAGTTTCTCCAACTTACTTCTCTGGATTTTCTCCTCCGGAGTACCCATTTGAGATTTGGCTATGGTTTTTACCTCGGTGAAGACCCGTTCATTCTCCCATTGAGCTACGATATCAATCTCACCAAAAGGCGGACAATTACAATTTGTCTGCAGGATTTTGCCACCCCGGCGATTGATGTGAAGACAGGCCAGCCTTTCACCCCACCACCCCAGACGATTGGATTTTCTGAGACTATTTACGGTAGGATAGTACTTGGCAACCGGATTAAAACTCTGACGATGAATTGGGCAGGCCATATTTTCTGCTAATGCTTCCAGGTGGCGCGCGGTTCCATATCCTTTGTTGGAAGCGAAGTCATACCCGGAGAAAACAACTTCCATCTGCTGCATGTATCGATCACGCTCCACCTTGGCCACAATCGAGGCGGCTTTGATGCAATCAATCTGCTCGTCGCCTTTAACGATGCCTTCATTGGGAATAAACTGGGTGGGTAGTGGGACGCCATCAATCAAGGCGCGATCTGGAGTCACCGGTAAATTTCCCAAGGCGATCTTCATGGCCTTAAAGGTGGCATTCAGAATATTTATTTGATCAATTTCCCCCGGTTCGACCCAGCCGACAGCGACACCAATGGCGCAGTTTTTGATTTGATCGTAGAGAATATTGCGGCGCCTTGTGGTTAATTTTTTGGAATCGTTAAGTCCAGGCAAATCGTATTCTTCTGGCAGGATCACCGCCGCAGCCGTCACCGGCCCGGCCAGCGGACCCCGTCCGGCTTCATCCACGCCCGCAATTATTTCCAGTTCATTTTCCATATTTTTCTGCCATCCGATCTGAGCCACAAAGCCTGCTGCCGGTCAGTACGGTGAAGTTGAACACCGGCCGCAGTTAATCTGCTGATAACGGTTGCCGATGGATGTTGAAACTTATTCCCCGTTCCGACAGAGATAACAGCAATTTCAGGATCGACCAGATCTAAAAACCGTGGCCGGGTGCTGGTGATTGATCCGTGATGACCGGCTTTCAATATATCCGCTTTAAGTCCCCCGCCCAGGCTGCACAGAATCTCCTCACCCTCCTGTTCCAGATCGGCCATTAACAGGAAACTGCAAGTTCCGTAAATAAGTTTAATAATGATGCTGCGATTATTGATACTTTTCAAATGATTGAAATACGCGCTGTCTGGCAGCAGCACGGCTAAATGCAGGGCTGGAAACAACCAGCGAGTATCACCGGCAAATGGATGGATTAAAGCAGTTTCGTTCACCTGCAGTTGCGTTTTGATATCATCGTACATTTGCGAATGATGATCTATCGTTGTATCCCAGATGGTATCCACCGAGACCTCATTTAATACCGACGTCACACCGCCGATATGATCACTGTGGGGATGGGTCATCACCAGGTATTTGATTCTTTCCACCGATAACTGCCGCAATACCGGTAAAACCACCCTGGATCCCATATCAACCCTATAGTTTTTCTCTCCTGCATCTATCAGCACAGCCTGATGATCGGGAGTCACAATTAAACAGGCATCTCCCTGACCCACATCCATAAAAACCAGATCCATGGTATCGCGCTCAACGGCCCATTGCCAGACAACTAAATTTGCGGTTACCAGGCTAATGATGAGCACTTTGCTGAATTTTTGATATTTGATCAGGAACAGAATCGAGACGAGTGCCAGATATACGGTGAGATCAAGCCAGTCCGGTTGCGTGAAATTAAGTGAGGCGTTGGGTATCCGTGCCAGTCCGCTGGTCAGGATAATTATGGTCTCTGCCACCAGTTTAGCCGCACTGCCGACGATAAACCCGATCAATGGGAACCACCCGACCAGCAATAACAGGAAACCACAGGCTACCAGCACTCCCACCAGCGGCACCACCATCAGGTTGGCCAGTAAGGCAATCACCGGAATCCTTTGAAAATACATAATTGTCAATGGAAGCGTGCCTAACTGGGCGCTTAATGAAACCAGTGTCAATCCCCAAAGCGTTTTAAGTCCAGGGTTCTTAATTTCATTCACGCGCCAATTGAGCGGCAATAGATTATTGAACAGGTTATAGAAGATGACAATCGAGATAACGGCAGTGAAGCTTAGCAGAAACCCGGGATCAACGATATAATCCGGTTTAATCAACAACAAAACCAGAGCGGAGACCGCGATAATATTAGCCAAATTGGAATTGCGGTTGACCAGCGGGGCTAGAACATAGACCGCTGCCATCAGAGTTGCGCGAACCACACTGGGTTTGCCGCCGGTGAGGGTGGCAAAGGCCATCAAGGCTAATATTACCATCAGCTTATCCCAGCCCCAGGGAAGACGTAGTATGCGGCCGAGGGCGGTAAATATCAGTAATACGTATCCGACATGCAATCCTGACACCGCCAGCACATGTACAACACCGGAGACAATAAAGGCGTCCCGCGTATCCGGATCGATGCCTGATTTGTCTCCCCCGATGGCAGTAAAAATCAATAAAACATACCCCACATGCAAGCCTGACACCGCCAGTACGTGCACAACACCGGAGATAATGAAAGCGTCCCTTGTATCCGGATCGATGCCTGATTTGTCTCCCAGAATCAGGGCGTTGACCAATCCGCCGGCCTGGCCACCTGCCTGACGATCAATCATCAGACGAATCGCCTGCCGGATATTATCCAAGGTTCGCCGCGCCGAAACACTACTGTCCGGATAAATCACTGGATTTGTTTTATTCCCCTGATAGATCCGCCCGAAGATATTTTGCCGCTGGTAGTAGCTTCTGAAATCAAAGTCACCGGGATTACGCTTCCCGGCTAATTCATAAAACCGACCAGAGCCGCTGACGGTATCTCCGATCGCCACCGGTAAGTTTTCCTCGAGGTAAACCAGAAATTTAGCAGCACCGGTATATCGCTGCCCGTTCGCCACGAGTGACAAATTAATCATCTCTATCCGCTGCCGGTCACTACTTGAACTAACATGGTTTACCACCCCGCGATATCGAACCTGGTTACGCTGGAAATGGTGAATCGCCTTACTTTTTGCCCTCCTCTCGATCATGTCTAACCCGCTGCCTAACCAACCGCAGCCAATCACCAGGACCAGCCACCAGGTCAATGCGGGGCGACCTGCGACAATCAACAACAGTCCGCAGATTAACATCAGCATAAATGCCGGTATAATTGAATTAATATTTCGACCGATAAGAATTCCGATAATCAGACAGCCTGCCAGGAATACCGCCGGATATGTCCTATAGTACGTATATATTCGATTAGAAATCATAGCATAATTTGCATTAATAATTACAAAGTATCAAATTACAGTTTTGGGCCTTTTTCTGTTTTGTCTGGTAAAACAGAAATTATAATTTGTCGCTCACTTAAAACCATATTTGAGGGGTCAAGATGAATCGCGCCACCGCCGGACTGATTGCATTTGGGATTATTGCCACTATCTTAATTATACTGGGCATCGGCCCCTTTGAGGCGGTGTGGTCATTCCCGGGCAATTTCGATTTTATCAAGAATTTCCCCAGTGAAGATTTACCACTGGGCGCCATCCCGCTCATGGTACTGGTTCTGGTGGGTACCGGGGTTTTTGTTACGGTAAAACTGGGCTTTCCCCAAATCCGCCATTTCTGGCATGGTGTTAAAGTTACCATGGGTGTTTATGATGATCCCCAAGACGCCGGGGACCTCAATCATTTCCGTGCCTTAACAACCGCCCTTTCGGCCACGGTCGGCATCGGCAATATCGCCGGGGTGGCCACTGCCATTTACTACGGTGGTCCGGGCGCCATTTTCTGGATGTGGATAACAGCCTTTTTCGGCACAACCCTGAAATACGCTGAATGTACCCTGTCCATGAAATATCGGGAAATACGCCCTGATGGGGCCACAGCCGGCGGCCCCATGTACACGATCGAACATGGCCTGGGCCGGCAATGGCGCTGGCTGGCGGTGGCTTTTGCTGCTTTTGCCATCATTTGTTCATTTGCCACCGGCAATGCCGTGCAGTCATTCACTGTTTCGGACCAGGTATATTCTGAAGTTTCGCAAATTGTGGGAACCACCCATTTCCTGACTTTAAAGCACCAGTTATTCGACGGATTCGCACTATCCGTCCAGCAGGTGATCAATGGTATTATCATGGCGGTGCTGGTGGCCATGGTAATTATCGGCGGTATCCGGCGGATCGGTCATGTAACCGGTATCCTGGCTCCGTTTATGGCGCTGGTTTACGTATCGGCCACGCTTTTAATTGTACTGTCACATCTGGGAGCTTTAGGCACCAGTCTGGGAATGATATTCCGTTGGGCCTTTAATCCGCCGGCCGAGATTGCCGGTGTAGGCAGTGGTGCTTTTCTGGTGTTCATGAACACGATGCTCTGGGGAATCAAAAGAGGATTATATTCCAATGAAGCCGGTCAGGGCAGCGCTGCCATCGCCCATTCCACCGCGAAGACAAAACACCCGGTTCGTGAAGGGACGGTTGCTATGCTGGGACCGTTTATCGATACGATTACGATCTGTACGCTCACCGGCCTGACGATTTTAACCACCGGCGCCTGGAAGCATACAGCCTTCTATGTCAATCGAATCGATCCAAATTTCACCACCGAATTACTCAATGGCAGCCTGCTAACCTCGATGGCTTTTGAATCAGGTCTGGCCTGGCTGTTTCCTGGTGGTGATAAAATCGTAACAATTTCGGTGCTGTTGTTTGCCATTTCCACTGCTATCAGTTGGTCGTTTTACGGTGACCGCGCCTCCGAATATCTGTTCGGGAATAAGGCCATCCTGCCTTATCGCTGGGTGTACGTGGTCTTTATTTTTCTCGGGGCGATTATTCCGCTGGAGGCGGCCTGGGCTTTCGGCGATGCGGCCCTGGGATTTATGACCTTTCCCAATTTGATATCAATCATCCTGCTGGCCGGCGCACTGCGAAAGATGAGCAAATCGTATTTTGCCCGGGATCACCAGCCTTACATTAAAAAAACCTATAATGATTGATTGTGACCCGGCTATCCTGACGGAATTAGAACGGACGGCCGTTCAAGCGGGAGAAACAGCGGCCGAATATATTCGTAGAAGCAGCGATAAAGTACTTGAGATAGATTACAAAGGCGCAACCGACCTGGTTACCGAAGTCGATCATAATTCCGAACAAATTATCACTGATCGAATCAGGACTGTATATCCCCATCATCAAATTCTGGCGGAAGAAAGCGGCTGGAGTGCCTTGAAGTCAGATTATCTGTGGGTCATCGATCCGCTGGACGGGACCACTAATTTTGTCCATGGCTACCCTTCGTATGCGGTTTCGATCGGCATATTTTTCCAACGCCAACCGGTGGTAGCGGTAATCGTTGAACTACCGGCCGGCAACACTTATACCGCCAGTGTCGGGAAAGGCGCTTTTTGTAACGGCCAGTCTATTAGCGTTTCACGGACCACCGAAATGAGGAAATCACTGCTGGTAACTGGTTTTGGCTACCACCATGGCCGGAAATGGGAAAAGAATATGGGCCTTTTTAAACACCTGACAGACATTACTCAGGGCGTTCGCCGGCTGGGAGCCGCTGCCGTTGATTTGGCCCACGTAGCCAGTGGCAAGGCAGATGGTTTCTGGGAGTACGATCTCCATCCCTGGGATACGGCAGCAGGATTATTGCTGGTTACGGAAGCCGGTGGCTGTATCTCCCGATTCGATGGCAGTGCCTATTCCATCTTCGATGATCAGATTTTAGCATCCAACGGGTTACTGCACAATATACTTCAAGAAGAGCTGGAGCGGGAAAACCAGGTCAATTCAAGATTCGGCGATGGGTAGGCGCAGCTCGTTCAGAATGGCGGGAATACGATCAAATTCACTGGTTTTCTCAAAAAAATAATCGGCGCCGGCATCCAGACAAATCTTGCGATACTGGGAATAAGAATAATTGGTAAGAACGATAACCACCGAGGCGGGGAGATCGGACTTGACCGTCTTTAACACATCAATCCCGCTACCGCCCGGCATTCTAATATCAAGGATAATTACTTCCGGCTTTTCAATCTGAATGGCGCTTATAGCGTCACCGACATTATCAGCCTGACCACTAATCATGACACCGGGAATCTCAGTAATGAGGCCAATCAGGCGCTCACGCAGCAAATCTGAATCATCGGCAATAAAGACTCGCATTTTCCTTTTTTCCTTATCGGCAACCATATTCGCACTCAATTATATTGGGAATATATGACCTAAGGTATCAGACTCATTCTGATTTCATTGTAAGAAATACCGGTAGTGATATGTCAGGGTTTGTCCTACAAAAAAATACAAAATCCGGTATCAAACTATTCGATAATATTATTCTGGAAGGCGTAATGGGTAATCTCGGCATTGGTGCGCAGATTCAGTTTTTCCAAAATCCGTGAGCGATAAGTACTTATGGTTTTAACGCTTAGCATCAATTCATCGGCAATTTCAGAGATGGTTTTACCGCCGGCAATCATCTTAAGGACTTGCAATTCACGATCAGATAGAGTTTCAATCCCGGTGGCCCGGTGGCCCGAATCCAGGTCCAGAGCCAGGCGTTCGGCAATAACCGGACTGATGTATTTTCTGCCGGCTGCAATGCGCCGGATGGCTTCAATCAATTTGTCAGGTGCTTCATTTTTATTCATGTACCCGGCTGCACCGGCCTTCAACACGCGGATGCCGTATTGCTCTTCCGGATAAACACTTAATATCAGGATTGGCAATTCCGGCTTCAAACCGACTAATTGTTTGAGGATATCAATCCCGTCGCGACCGGGCATTGATAAATCAAGAATGACTACATCAGGCTTGCTTTCCATTACAGAAGCGATAACTTCGCCTCCCTGCGAAGCTTCGCCAACTACTGCTAAATCTGACGTTTCATTGATGACCTGTTTCAGTCCTGCCCGTACCACAGGATGATCATCGGCAATAAATATATTAATCATGATACCCCGGAGTTTATTGCGATTCGTTATTCTCCTGTTTTGGTAAACTGACCTCGATTGTGGTACCTTCTCCCTGTTTACCGGAAAGCCTGGCTGAACCATGAAAAAAACTGATCCGCTCTTTAATCCCCATTAACCCGAAGGCACTTTTATCTTCAAGATCGCTTTTATCGATGCCGATACCGTTATCGATAACGGTTAAATATATAGTGTTCTGGCCTTCAATCAAACTGACTTTCAGCTCAGTGGCCTGAGAATGACGGGCAATATTGGTCAAAGCTTCCTGGAAAATCCGAAAAATAGCAGTTGATCTGGGATTATCCACTGCTATCTCAGGCTCAGGTATGTGGATACTTGCCTTAATTCCGGTCCGTTCTTCAAACTCCCGGGCCTGCCATTCGATTGCCGCCGCCAGACCCAGGTCATCCAGAAGGCCTGGTCTTAACTCACTGGTAATACGCTGAATTTTTTTAGCGGTGACATCAATCAGGGATTTCACCGTATCAAACTTGGCATCCACAGCCTGGGAGTCCGGCACATTTTTTTCCAGCCAGGAAACATCAAATTTCAAGGCCGTTAACGCCTGCCCCAGTTCGTCATGTATCTCCCGGGCAATCCGGGTGCGCTCATTCTCGAGCACATTTTGTAAATGAGTGGATAAATTTTTCAATTCATTGCTGTAGCGCCGAATCTCGTCTTCAACTTCTTTGCGATCGGTAATATCAACGTTTGCCCCGATAAATCCAGTCACTTCTCCATCACCACCACGCAAAGGATTGGTCAGTCCGTAAACCCAGGTTACATCACCGGTTTTCTGGTTCATGATACGGTATTCCTCATCCCAGCCGCGGCGGGCTGCTTTGGATTCATACCATTTTTCGGTCACCCACTGACGATCATCCTCATGCAGGGCCTGGGTCCATCCCTGGCCGCGAATGGAGCGCATATTCATACCGGACATCTCACGCCAGCGCTCATTGACATAGATACAATTCCCGTCCACATCGGTTAAAAAGACACCCAGCGGGGCCAGGGCATTCAACTGGCGAAAACGTTCCTCTGATTCCCGCAACGCTTCGGCGGATCGTCTTTTGATAATCACTTCACTGACTGAATTCGATACAAATTCCAGTAACTCAAGGTCACGATCGGAATAAGCATTTTCATCCATGTAGCTTTGGACCGATACCACGCCCAAAATTTCCTTGCCAACCATTAGCGGTACGCCCAACCAAATTTTGGCTGATGTCCCGTGTGTCTCAATGAGTTTCTTCTTGACTAAATCTTCAATATCATCCTTCTTTAAGAGAATACTCCGGCATTGGCGAATAACGTAGGCCGTAATCCCTTTCCCCAGGGGCATCCGGTCATCCGGACGATCATGTTGATCATACCATAATGGAAAACTCAGAGTTTCGCTGTGATTATCGTATAAGGCAATGTACATATTATCAGTATTCAGGACTTTACTCAGTTCGAGCCGGATTGTCTCGAAAAACACATCAATATTCATTGCCTGATGCCCGGCCCGGGTAATGCCATAGAGGACCGACTCAACCGCCAGGGCTCGTTGTGAAGCCTCATACAGGCGGGCATTATCGATGGCAATCGCCGAGTGGTTTCCCAAAGCCGTCAGAAAAGAGATTTCATCTTCCAGATGTTCCTGATCGCTGATGCTGAAGTGCATCATGACACCGATCAGGTTATCTTTAGACCACAGCGGAAAAATCACAATATGTTGAACACCCATGGTTTTCTGAGCTTTTTCCAACAAGGAGGGATCGTAAAAATTGTCCGCCAGGGAGATAGCCTGGTCGGTTGTCCAGGGCTGGTGATTTCTAATCGCCTTCTGTAACTCCGGATTCAAATCACTCAGTGGAATCACTGATTGATCTAACTTTCCTTTTAGGATATTCTCCAGATCGGCGACACGATCACTCTGAATATCGGTCAACATAACCGACAACAAATCCTGTTCATCGTAATAAAACAAAAAGATTGGTGCAAACTTGCTTTTGAATACTTTCAGAACTTGTTTCTGTACGTCGATCAGGATGGTTTGCAGGTCCAGGGAAGCGGTAATCGACATGGCAATTTCATTGACTGCCGCCAGTTCCTGATTTTTCCGGGCAATTATCAGCTCATCCGTTTTCCGCTCGGTAATGTCCTGCAGAATTATTTGAAAAGCAAACAGCAAGCCCTGCCGGTCAAAAACCGGTTGGATGGCGGTGGAAAAACACATTTGCCCCGCCGGTAAGTCGTACCAGGCCTCGAATTCTGATCCTTGCTCGCTGGTCTGTACTACCGATAAATATTTATTAAGCCGTTTTGGAACCAGCTCGGGTATTTCAGAGATAGACTTGCCAATATAGTCGTCCGGTACTCCGCCAATGTGAACGGCGCCCACCGCATTGATCACCATGACTTTCTTTTTCAGCGACAGATAGATAATAGGCTGGGCCGTATTTTCAATAAGCAGACGGTAACGGCGTTCACTGCTGATTAAGGCCTTTTCCGACAATTTGCGGCTGGTGACATCGCGAACATTATGTATAAACTGCGTGATTTCCCCGTCCGGCGAAAAGATCGGATCGACGGTAATCAAAATCCATTTACCCGTTTCCAGCTCATATTCCATGCTCTCCCGCATCTTAGTTTTTTTACAACGAACTAGCGGGCAATTCGGATGATGTTTTAGAGTACCGTGGACAACCTCATAGCAGGTAACGTCCAAAACTGACTCTTTGCCAGGGAAAATTTCATGCCAGCGATCATTGGAACGGATTATCCGGTTTGATTCAACATCAATTATAGCCACCCAGTCGGACATGGCATTAAAAGTATTCTTCCACTCCTGTTCACTGCGGTCCAATTCCGATTTGATTTTGGCGTGATCACTGATATCGGTGATTAACAATGTGTAGCTCAAATCGTCATCATCGTCGCCACGAACAGTCTTGATGTAGATTAACTGACTGGTGACCTGAACATCATTATCCCGCTGCTCGATCTGGAATGAGAGTAAGTCATCTGAGCTTTGGGCCCGGGCCAGATTAGCAGCCGCAATATCGCTGGTCTGCGAATTAAATACCGTTTCTAATACCGGGCTTCCAGTCAAGTCGGAAACCGATTGTCCGCGATAGGAATGATTGATATAGCGAATGATGTAATCTTTATCTAACACCACCACAGTATTGGGCGAACTGGCTACAATCGCCTGCCAGGCGGCTGTAATTTGAGCGTCAAATTTGTCAGTGGACATGTTTTTGCTGTTACTCACGGTTCAGGGGTATTTCAAAGCTTACCACACCAGGCTCAAGCTCGTAAGGATCATAATCATGTTTGAAGATCCGCGCACTATTTTTCCCATTTAAAACAATTTTCTTACCGCTTACCTGCAGCATCGTTCCTTCACGAAGACCAATTACCGTTTGATGCGGATTCAGGAGACAGTATTCTTTAAGTCGATCGTCCCGGGACTCACCACCGTGTCCGGCAATTGTATCACCGGTATAATGGGGGTTAATCTGATGGGGAAATAAATCTAATGCCTGCATTGAAACAGGCTCCACAATCGGCATATCATTGGTAGTCATTATCGTGGGACAGGCAACATTGGATCCGGCGCTCCAGCCAATATAGGGCGTGCCGTTTTCGACTGCCTGTTGAATCGGTTCAATTAATCCATACTCATGTAGTTTCGCAATCAATTGAAATGAATTTCCGCCACCGATTATGATCCCACCAGTTTGAGCTATTATCGACTCTTTATCATCTGCCAGATGGATTGCCTGAAGATCATATCCCATGGCTGAAAAACGATCATTAACCTTTTGATAATAATGATCCCAGGAAATCGTAACTCCGGCGAAAGGAAAAAATAGGAGCGGTTTGTCAATCGTGCCCAGAAATTGTTTAATGGCATGCTCCGGATAGAGCAAAAACGGCTGGCCGTAATTGGTTGAGTTACTTAATAACACTAATCTTCGCATACCTCAATGCTCCGTCATTTTAATCATGATCGTGGCAAATTGTTTATTGCCCAGTGAAATGCCCAACCGGTCACCATCGGTTATTTGCCCCACGCCATCGGGGGTGCCGGTGAATAGCAAGTCACCGCTCACCAACGGTATCCGGGATGACAGCCTGGTCAGCAGTTCGGGAATCGGGAAAACCATCTCGGCCATTATACCCCGTTGAACATCATTATCATTGACAGTCAGGGTGAAGGGCTGTTGCCAGCGCGCTTCATCAAATTGTTCGAAGGATGTCACGAAAGCGGCGTTACTGAAGGACTTGGCCCAGAACCAGGGTAGCCGCCGTTCTTTCAAGCGTTGTTGAGCAGATCGATCGGTGAAATCCAATCCCAGGGCGATACCGGCAACATGTTCCCAGGCTTTTTCACTGGTGATATTCTTCCCAGCCTGACCGATTAAAACCACGATTTCCAGTTCATGATGGATCATTCCCGAATCCGGCAGTTCCACCACCCGGTCGGTGGTCAGGCTGGTGGTGGATTTCTGGAAAAAGACCGCTTCTGAAGGTACCGAATTGCCTAGTTCAGCGGCATGTGAGATATAATTCCGCGCAACACAATAGATATTACGCACCGCTTGGTGTTTTCCGGTGACGGGATTGATTACGGTTGCCGGATTAATCACTGATTACCCAGCACCTTTCGTAAGTCATTAACCGCTATATCGATTAAATCATTAAAGCGAAAATGATCATCATCAGTGACCCGCCCGATGGTTGTTGAAGGAATCCCCACATTCATGCATATCCGCTCAAATTCCATCAAATCATTTTCCTCCAGAGCGATCATCACCGTCCCCTGGGTTTCGCCAAACAGCAATTCTTCGGGCAGCAATTTCCGGGAAAGGTGAATGCGGGCGCCGATTCCCGCCTCAGACCTGATCAAACAATCGGCCAAAGCCATTGCCAGTCCGCCCCGCCCGATGGCACAGGCTGACTGCACTAATCTTTCCTGCGTGCCCTGTGTCAGTACTTCACCCAGGCGTCGTTCCATGCCGAAATCAATAGCAGGCAGCGTACCAGCATCGTCATCATAAATCTGCTGACGATAAAGTGAGTTTCCCAACTCTCCCCGCAAACTTCCCAGGATTGTAATAAACTGCTCGGCGGACCGAAAACGGCGGGCCGGCAGATCATTGCCGCGGTTTTTACAAAATCCCGTCACTCCAACCACCGGTTGAGTGATACCATCGCCGGCCGTATAATCGATGGTTAAATCATGAGTGGATAATCCCAGGTTTCGCCCGGCCTCGGCAATGCCCCGTGCCACCTGTTGAAATATACCCAGTCGCTTGCTCTGGTGTACGGCTGAGACCGGCAGGTGGCCGGCGACCGCCTGCGGTTTACCACCGCGACATGCCACCCAGCGGGCTCCTTCGGCCACGGCCATCATGGCTGCCAACTGTGGATTTGACCTTCCCAACCACTGATTACGGGAAAGGCTGACATGGATTGAGCCATCGGCGTCGGCAGGAGTTTCTCCCTGATAATTCTTGCTGATATCCATTACAACTGCTGGTAAAAGGCGTTTGATTATTTTATTAAAATCCTGAACACCCGCTGTTTTTAACGTCGTGTCAGCCGAGGTTGCCTGCGGCCGCTGTCCCGGGGGATGCAAATCATAGGTAGTCAAAATCTGGCTGTCAGGCGTGAAAATGGCGATTGGCATCTCAACCTGTTTATTAAGCTTGGTCCCGATTTCCAGGATAGGTTGCCTGGTAATATTACCCACTTCTCTGGTTGATATTCCGGCAGCGCTGGCGCCGGTCTGCAACTCCTGCTCAAATCCTGCCTGCAGGTGGATAAAACCGAGCATTTGATCGAATTGCCCCAGATAATAATGGTGTGCTTCAGCGTTTTGCGGCAGTCTAACCCGGAGACCTGTTTTACTTTCACCTAAGTATGAGGTAATCGCTGTAATTGCCTTTTTATCAGTATTTTCTATTATTCCGTAAATCCACGGTCTGGCAATCAAATCAACCAGGAATGTCAGTATTTTCTCACTCGCTTTTACCGAACTTGTTGCCGGTTCCTGCAGGGCGATTAACTTGCCGGTTCCCGTATAGTCAGCATTGATATCCACCGTAGCAGGTTGGCCGGCAATTATCAAATTAGCTGTTTCCCTCTTGATATCGGCCGCCATGACCGGCATAAGTTCCGACCAGTGCAAAGCGGGTATCCCGGCCAGAAAGCGGGGTTTGGCAATATTAGATTTTTCCGCAGACCCGGCAACATCAGGTACATTCCGGTTAACCGCCACAACGGAAGGGTAAACTCGACGGCTGATCATTTGTTGTAAACCCGCCAATATTGCTTCACCGACTTTACTCTTGGTAATATTACCCCGGACTAACGAAAATAGGTGTTGTTCCGATTCGGTATGCTGCTCTTCATAAATCGGGACCTCATCGGAACTGGAGTGGGACCTTCTTATCATATCCTGATAAGGAAAATCCCGTTTATAACTACCCCAAATTTCGCCAATAACTATCTTTTCCGCTTCTGAAGCAGCCCGCCCCAGTGTTCGATTGAGGATTTCAATATCCGTTTGGTGCAAATGTCCGGTGTTTCCGCTCTTATTCATAATTATTCGTTGGTCTGTAAAACTTGTTTAATAACTGACCAGTTAAAGCCCTTGCGGGCCAGTAAGTCGCTGATCTTCTTCCATTCCCCGGCCGACAAATTATGCCGATCGATCCGCTTTTTTTCCAGCAGATTGGTAATCAATTCCGCTTCAAACCCTTCCGGATACAGCTCATTTATCACCGTGTCGATTACTGAGGCTTCCACGCGTTTTTGGCGTAACTCTGCCCGCAGGGCTTGTGGACCAAGTGACCGGAACCGTATTTTGTCGCGGCCAAAGGCCAGGGCGAACTCCCTGTCATTCAGATAACCCTGTTCTTCCAACTGATCCAGAACGGGAACAACCGCATCCGCCGGCCAGCCCTTATTCCGCAGGCGGTCGGCCAGTTCTCCGCGGCTACGCTGACGATAGCTTAAGAGGTTCAAGGCCGCCGCTAAAACTTTCTGCCGATTCTCGGCCTGTTCCAACCGGGTAATATCCTGCTCGGACAACTCGTCACCGGCGGCAATCCCGCTGGTAATGAAAACGTCTCCGGAAATCCCGAAGACGCGTCCATCGTCCAAAAATACGGTCCGCCGGTCGTTCCGACGTTTCTGCTCGGTAATTTTAAGAATTTTAGTCGTCGGCCTTCTCCTCAGATTCTTCATCGAGACCCATGAACAAACGGACCTGGGAAATTACGCTGGCCAGTGTATCCTCGTTATCTTTCAGGTAATTCTTGGCGTTTTCCCGCCCCTGTCCGATGCGCTCATCACCGAACGAGTACCACGATCCGGTTTTCTGGATAATATCGCCCTTCACTGCCAGATCGAGAATATCGCCTTCATAGGAAATCCCCGATCCGAACATAATATCGAACTCGGTCTGTTTGAAAGGCGGAGCCACCTTGTTCTTCACCACTTTCACCCGTACCCGGTTACCGACATTCTCGCCACTGTCCTGGATCGAGGTGATCCGTCGGATTTCCATGCGAACCGAGGTATAGAATTTCAGGGCCCGGCCACCGGAAGTAGTTTCGGGGTTACCGAACATGACACCGATTTTTTCACGAATCTGATTGATAAAGATGACACAGGTATTGGATTTGTGAACCGTACCAGTCAATTTACGCAAGGCCTGGGACATGAGACGGGCCTGCAGTCCAACAAATGAATCTCCCATCTCTCCTTCCAGTTCGGCCCGTGGTACCAGGGCGGCCACCGAATCGATTACAATTACATCCAGGGCGCCACTGCGCACCAGCGTTTCGGTGATCTCCAGCGCCTGTTCACCGGTATCCGGTTGGGAAACCAGCAGTTGCTCCGTATCCACACCCAGCTTGCCGGAATATTCCGGATCCAGGGCGTGTTCAGCATCGATGAAAGCGGCATAGCCGCCATTTTTCTGGGCCTGGGCAATTATGTGCAGCGCAAGAGTGGTTTTCCCGCCGGCTTCCGGTCCGTAGATTTCAACTATCCGGCCCCGGGGTACGCCCCCAACGCCTAAAGCGATATCCAGCGATAAACTACCGGTGGAAACCACATTACTGGAAATACGCGGCTTGTCACTGCCCAGACGCATTATCGAGCCCTTACCGAACTGGCGGTCCACCTGCGTGATTGCCAATTCCAAAGCCCTGGTTTTTTTATCTTTGTCGGCCATAATACCTCCTCATCAGATTAAGATGTAAAATGAAAAGTCCCCAGATTACTGTACACCGCTCCCGACGGTAATAATTCACTGGAAAGTAAATGGATGCGATCGGTACGCATGGTAATATTATTGTATTCACTGGACAGGAAAGAATCAATATCCGGTGTTTTCTTTTGCGGATACCGGATGCGCGCCAGGGTGATATGGGGAACAAATTTCTTGCTCTCGTCAGGAAAGCCTAAATCAACCAGCGAACCGTGCACGGCCTTCGCCACTGATTTTAACCCGTCTGTATCACCCTCCATTCCCAGCCACAGAACCCGCGGACGCCGGGGGTCCGGGAAGCAGCCGGTACCGGTAATACGTAGTTCCAATGGTTGGAAATCAAGCACCAATTTCTGCAGACGTTCGCTGATTATTGGCACCATGTCCGGCTGTGTGGGACCGATAAACTTCAGCGTCAGATGAATCGAATTTGGTTTCACCCATTTGATAGCTTTATCACGTTTGTCAATCGTGGTTTTCAACATTCCCTGCACCTCGTTTACGGTACGAGGAACGGCGATGGCTATGAAGGTTCTCAGCAGTCTCTCAGGCATTTTCCAGCTCGAGTCTAATCATATTCAGGGCAACTTGGCTACTAATGCGTTTATTCCAGTAGCGGTTAAAATGGAATTGATAACGATTGGCCCGGCGCGTGTCCCCATCATCATATCCAATATACACCGTGCCCACCGGTTTTTCGGCCGTGCCCCCGTCGGGACCGGCTATACCGGTGGTGGCAATACCCACATCGGCTCCCAGCGCCTGCCGCACACCGCCGGCCATTTCCAGCGCTGTGGCTTCACTGACGGCACCGTGGGTTGCCAAAGTATCTTGATTTACGCCCAATTGCTTCATTTTCACCGCATTGCTGTAGGCCACCACACTTCCCAGGTGATATCGCGAACTGCCGGGTGTTTCCGTGAGCCGGTGACTAATCAAGCCACCAGTGCAGGATTCCGCCGTGGCGATCGTAAGGCCTTTTTCCACCAGCCTTTCTCCCACCACTTCTTCCAGACCGGTTTCATCGAAGCCGTAGAAATACGGTCCGCATTTGTTTACCAGCGCCAGCTTCAGGGCTTCAATCCGCGCCGTATCCGACGAAATCAGCCGAATATCCACGCCGATCATCCGCGGCAGGAACGCCACCTGAATATCCTGGTAGCGCTCTAATATAGCTGCCAGCTTCTCCGCCAGGACCGATTCCCAGATTCCGGTGGTGCGGATAATTTTCACCTGCATATCTTCTGAAGCGGTTGACAGCAACGGTAAAACCGATGCTGTGAACATGGCTTTCATCTCATCCGGTACGCCGGGCAACAGGAAAATCCGCCGTTTACCGCTCTTGAAAATCGTCCCCCGGGCCGAACCCACGGGATTGGGAATAATGTCCTGATCCGCGGCTACCAGCGCCTGATTTCGATTTATTTCGGGAATTTCCCGACCGCGCCGGCGAAAGCGTTCCCTGAGGAATTCCCAGTATTGTTGATCGAATTCCAATTCGATGCCCAGATAATCGCTGATGGATTTCAGGGTTATATCGTCGTGGGTGGGTCCCAGTCCACCGGTGATGATCAGGTCGGTCACATCATCAGGAAAGCTTTCTATGGCTTTGACAATGTCGGCCACACCGTCGGAGACGGATATCTTAATCTTGGGAGACAACCCGGCCGTAGTCAGCTCACGACCCAGCCAGGAGGAATTGGTGTCGTCGATGAAACCTGTGAGCAATTCGGTCCCGATCGTCAGAATTCCCAACATCAAAACCACCAGTAGCGTGCCAGGTGCGTTAACAGCAAGGCTGCCCCGCCAGCCAGAATATCATCAATCATAATGCCCACGCCGCCGGGTAAATGCTGCAACTGACGAATTGGCCAGGGTTTCACAATATCAAACAGGCGGAATCCGATAAAGGCCAGTACAATCAGCGGCCAGTGAAGCGGCACGGCTATCAGGGCGATCCACTGTCCGACCCATTCATCAATGATTACTTCAGAAGGATCAATCCGGCCGGTGCTGGCCTCGACCCTGGCGGAAGTGTACCAACCGATCATTGATAATATCACCAGTATTGCTATGAAAATTATGGGATTGAGCGGATGAGGCAATATCAGCCAGACCAGCACGGCGGCCAGGCTGCCGTAGGTCCCGGGTGCTCCCGGAATCTTGCCCAGTTTGCCGACGGTAGCGATCCATTCACAGATTGATTGTATCACTTCAGGCCGAAAAAAACTGGCGGATAACCCGACGGTTGGACTTCAAATAGGTTAAACCGGTTATAACGGTGAAAATTGTGGCGGCCAGGGTCAGCCAGTAAATCAGGTGGTAATCCATGATGACGTGCAGGATGAAGCGTAATGGCTCAAGGTTCAGGGCTTTCAAACCTAAAAATGTCAGGATGAAAATGATGATGCCGATCTGTGTGCCGGTCTTCAACTTCGCGATCCGGCTGGTAATCATCGTAAAACCCTTATGCGACATAGCCACTCGTAAACCGGTGACAAACAGATCGCGGAAGATGATCAAGGCTACCATCCAGTATTCCACAATACCAATGACGGCAAAGGAAATAAAGGCCGATGACACCAGGATTTTATCCGCCAGCGGATCGAGAAAGCGGCCGGTATTGGTAACCTGGTCGTTTTTCCGGGCCAGGTAACCGTCATAGGCATCGGTAATCGATGCCACGATAAAGATGATCAGAGCCCAGGTACGTGCCCAGGGATGATCATAGAATAAAAAGATAATAAAAAAGGGGGTCATGATGATTCGCAAGACCGTTAGAATATTCGGTAGTGTCAGGATCATAAAGAAGTTCTTCCTTCGATTGCACGGATTAAGGTGGCGTCATCAATATACTCCAAATCTCCACCTACCGGCAACCCGCGGGCTAAACGGGTCACGGTACAGCCGCGTTCATTGAACAATTTTGCCAGGTATAGAGCGGTGGTTTCACCTTCAACACTGGGATTGGTGGCTACGATTATCTCACAGCCGTCACTAACGCGTTCCAGCAGCGAATCAACATTCAATTCATCCGGTCCCACGCCATCCAGCGGTGATAATACGCCACCGAGTACATGGTAAAGACCACTGAAACTATTGGTGCGCTCGAAGGTGTAAATATCGGCCGGTTCTTCCACTACGCATATCAATCGGGGATCGCGTTTAGTATCCTGGCATACTCCACAAACATCATCTTCGGTTATTCCGCCACAGATAGTGCAGAAACGGATTTTGGCTTTGATATCGATCACGGCCCGGGCCAGATCAGTGGCATTTTTCTCCGGCGCGCCTAAAATATGAAAAGTCAGGCGGCGGGCAGTCTTGTGGCCGATGCCCGGAAATCGGGCTAATTCCTCGATCAGTCGATTGACACTGTCTGGTATAATTCCCATTTACATTCCGGGTATTTTCATTCCTCCCAGCATATTGCCGGTGGCGGAATTCATACGACTCTGCGATTCTTCCTGCGATTTCCGCAGTCCCATATTTACGGCAGAGATGATTAAATCTTCCAGCATTTCCACTTCTTCTTCCAGGGCTTCCGGTTGAATTTTCAACTCAAGTACTTCCTGTTTGCCATTCACTTTGACGGTGATAAGTCCACCGCCGGCTTCGGCATCGATGGTCAGATCATCCAATTCATTCTGGACGGATTCAATTCTCTTTTGCACTTCCTGTGCCTGTTTTAAAATATTGGTCATATTACCTTTATTAAACATTGTTACTCCTATCTTAACTGCTCGCCATCAAATAATTCCACAATTCTATCGACTACCGCCTCCCGCCGAGCCTGGGGATTCTCGTCCGGCGGGGATGACGCTTCCGGCGGGTCAGGCTCTTCGATCAACTCTTGCTGTTCCTCAGCCACGGTAGCCTGAAATTCAAAACGCATTGCCGCGGACAGTAATTTTTCGGCGGCTGAGGTAATTAAACTGGTTTTCTTTTCCAGTCGCCGGGCATTGAAATTCGATAAATTTACTACGCCGACAGTCACACGATTACCCTCAACTGCCAGCACGGCGCTTTGTTCCAGAATCGTCCCCAGCGAGGCGCTATCTTTGTTAACTGAACCTACAATTTTCGGCCATTGCTTGCGAAGCCCGGTCAGCGATACCTTTGAGCGGGCTTGCTCCGGTTGGGCGGCAGAGTCTTCAGCCGTTTCCGGTTTTTGCTTTACCGGTGGTGGTGCAGCGGGCGTTTCCTGCAGTGGCGCGGCCTTTTTTGGGGCCTGGGGCGGTGTGGCCGGCACTCCGGCCGGTTGTCCGCTGTTCATTTGTGACAATACTTTATCCAGACTCACGGCCCGGTCCATTTCCAGCATCTTCAGTACCAGAACCTCCAATTGCAGATAAGGATGGCTGGCACGGCGAATACCGGCATCGATACCCATTACCATATTCAACAAGCGCAACAAATCACGATAATCCCAGTTCGCGGCCTCTTGTTGATAAAGGGGCAATATTTCCTCGCTGATACCGGTACCGGCCTGGATTTTGGCAGCGATCAACAGACTGCGCAAGTGTTGATTCAGGCTGTCGAGGAAATCAACCACCGGCGTGCCGGAAAAATGGATTTTATTCAAAATCTTTAAAGCCGCCTCCACATCCCGATTACGGATTGCTTCAGTCAGGTTAAACTGTAAATCCAGCGGGATTACACCAAGTACTTTGGCGGCCGATGGATAATCAATTTTGTCGCCGCAATAAGCGATGACCTGGTCCAGGTAGCTGAGACCGTCGCGCATACTGCCATCGGCTTTACGGGCAATTGCAGCCAGGGATTCACGATCAAATTCAATTTTTTCGGCAGCCAGGATTTCTTCCAGTCGCTGGCTGATATTCTGCACAGAAATACGGTTAAAATCATAGCGCTGGCAGCGCGATATAATCGTAGGCGGCACTTTATGGATATCGGTGGTTGCCAGGATAAACTTGCCGTGGGGCGGCGGTTCTTCCAGTGTTTTTAACAAAGCGTTGAATGCCGGTCCCGTCAGCATGTGGACTTCGTCAATAATAAAAATCTTGTAAGTGGCGTTGACCGGAGCATATTTGATCATCTCACGCAGGTTGCGGATTTCTTCAATACCCCGGTTGGAGGCGCCGTCGATTTCCAGCACATCCATGTTGCGGCTGCCGGCGATCTCCTGACAATTGCTGCATTGGTTGCAGGGATGATCAATGTCTTCGGATTGGCAATTCAGGGTCGCCGCCAGGATACGGGCAGCGGTGGTTTTACCTACGCCCCGGGGACCGGTAAACAGGTAGGCTTGGGCAATCCGTTCTTTGCGGAAAGCGTTTTCCAGAGTGGCGGTCACGTGCTCCTGGCCGACGACTTCTGAAAATTTATGCGGGCGCCATTTGAGTGATAATACCTGATATGCCATTTTTAGCTCGAAAAGAAGTGGCCGTACACCATTATTTGATTAATTCTGGATATCCGCCTGGACCCAAGAGCCAACTCCGCTCCAGGATACCACGGCCGGGTGGTTTCTGATTTACCGCTGCTCCCTTCCGGTCCTGACGGGGTTCAATCAAAGACCATCGCCGCGGATTGAAACTTCAACATCGCTTTTTGGATCAAGCCGATGCAGCCTTAACCGCCTGCTGGAATTAAACCCTGCTATAGCGGGTTGCAGGTCACAGGGCACCGCTACCTCCCCGTCTAGTACGACCACAATGTCAATTAACTCTGCGCGAGTGTATGTGGAGCCGAAGGGAGTCGAACCCTCGACCTCTAGAGTGCGATTCTAGCGCTCTCCCAACTGAGCTACGGCCCCAATGTCAATAATTGTCTGCTAAAGACAAACGTAAACTTACTACAGGCTTAAAACAGAAGTCTATTCAAAATCCATTTGATTTCACTGACCGGCGGCCAAACTTAATAAATGATAATCACCCGAATCTCATCCAATTCCGTCCAGTCCCAGAAATTAGCCCGATCCAGCTTTATCACTCCGTCCTGGAATCTGAAGCGTACCCGTTTACGATATAAAGACTCGGTAAACCATTCTGATTCATTCCGCCGGTAATAGATGGCAACATATGGTGGGCTGTCGGCCTTGAAATCGGGAATAACCAGAGTGCGGATGGACTCGTTGAACTCCCCTTCCTCAGTAATGAATTCAACTTTGGTAAAATTATACACTCTCTTCTTTAATTCAGTGATCTCCTTGAACTTATGACTACTCTGACCATAGATAAATCCAAGCAGCAATCCCAGGATTACCAGGTGCAGCCGATAATACATTGATCCGCTGAATTATCAAATTGATAGAGACAGTCTAACGGTTTTTCGCGTCCAGCATTTCCAATCGTTTTTCCCAATCGCTCATTTCTTCAACATCAGTTTCCGCCGGCGTTTCTTTGGCCTCCGGTTTGACTTCCTCCGGCTCCTCCTCATTGCGTTTTTCCCACAAGGTGCTGAGCTGCTCCTTGCGCTCCAGAGAGCGGCGCTGTAACTCTTCGATCATCTCGTTGACTTCATCGTTGAATTCGCTGATGGTGCGCTCCAGACGATTCATAAGCTCATTCTGCAGGGATTCACCATACTGGGAACCGATATTGTCCAACACCTTCGCCAGCTTATTGCTGATTTGATTATCCTTCTCCGGTGCTTTTTTATCAGCGGTCTTTTTAGTGGTTTTACTGACCGGCATATATCCTCCTGTTTGTCAAAATTCCTAATTTATTGAGCAGCTTCGGGTATTAAGCTAAAACTAGTTTTTGGTGAAGCCAATATATTTACCGCTTCGCCCAACTCACTCCCGGCCAGCAGACCCAGCAGCACCCCCATTGAACGGTAATGCCATTGCTGATCGCCGCGGTCCGCAGTCTGGGAATTCCAGATTTCAGCCAGTCCGACGCCAATCGCGGCACAAATACCGTAGATCCATTTTTGCAGTCCGGGCCGGGCGATAATCTGCTCTCGATAGGCGATGGTCTCTACCTCGTGGTAAGGGACGCTGATTTTCTTAACCGTCGTCTGCAGATTGAGCTGCTGATTACTGAATGGCAGCAGAATTCCCCTCATCCGTTGTCCATTGACATGCCCCACAACCACAAATTGCCCCGTAGGTATTGCTTCCAGGATATCGACGGCGTGCAGGTATGTCAGGTTTTCCCGTAAATCCAGTCGCATGGTTTCCGTGATCGGTGGCAGTTTGTCCACCCGGTGTTTTAAGGCGATAAACTGCCGGGCGGTGAATTGTCGGTTAACAACCTTTACACGCCCTTTTGATTGATAGGAAATACGGGCCTGATAGTGGTCGATTGAAACCTGAATGAACTGAGCATCATGAAATCCAATCACTTCCGGAAAGATACCATAAATGGAATTTTCTTCCGCATCAACCGTCATTCCCACCTTGGAGCTTAGGGGAACCACCTCCCGGGCTGCAACCATTCCACAAGCCACCAGCAGGATAAGGTAAATCGTTTTATAATTGGTCGAAGACCTCATCCTTTTCCGGGAAGCGTCCATTTTGCCGTTTGGAAAAAATCAATTGGTCGTTTTTGGTAATTTCAAATACTCCACCACCGGATGGAATCAGGGTCATTTCCTTCACCGCCGTACCATATCTACTTAAAATATCGCTGGCCAAACTGGCCGCTCTAGGTAAATAATTTCACTCGTTACAATACTCAATCTTGATGATCATTTCTTTTCCTTATTTCATATTCTGTATTTCAAATTTAACCCGGTTTCCACTAAAGTTTGAATGCCGTTTCGATTCTGGTCTGGGGCACGGCTTTCAATTTACCGGTGCCGTCATCACGATAGAACTGGCGGAAATCCCATATCAAACTGACGCCGGGAGCCATTTCATAACCCAGACGGTAACCGATGATAGTATTAATCGACGGATTTCTGAAATCAAAGGGATTTTCATCATTATTGCGCTGATAATAAATACTGGCGGCGCTCAACTTGGGAATAACCGCAGTATTCAAACCCAGATTGGCGTTGAAACTGTTGAACTTGAGGGTATCGCGCACCATGCTGGAATAGGAAGCCTGGAAAGAAACGAAATTGAACAAATCCATACCGGCGGACCCAAAATACCCACTGAGGGAAGCATCGCTGTTTTCATCCTGGAAAACCAACATATCTTTAGTAAACAGACTGGTGCTGTCGCCGTAAACCGGCACCGCCCGTGAAATATCGTAGGACTGATCGAAGAAACCCGGTACGTAGTACCCGGATTTCAAGCGGTATTCCAATTTTAAATGAAGCATTTTAAACAACGTAGCTCTGAGACCGGGAATGGTGAGATTGGTCCCATTGCGATCAACCGGGCGGTAGAAATCCGCCTGGGGATCTCCTTCCCGGGGGAAAGATAATTGGCTCCATTCGGTAAATATCGTCAGATTGACCAATTTAGATTTTATTATCGGATAGCCAATATCGAAGCCGAAACCCAATGCCTGGACCTGATTTTCGGCTAATCGCAGTGGCAGTTCTTTCAGTGTCACGGAAGTGTCGCTACCACCATGCCAGGAATCCAAAATATTATCGCCATCGGCATCAATGTCCCAGTAACTGGAATCCAACCCGGTCACAGGATCGGACAAACCATCACCATCGGTGTCGTTCACCAGTTTTTGGTCATTGGGAAAATCATCGAAAATATCCGGATAATTATCTCCATCAGTATCGATAAATCCTGCTAACTGATTCATATCGATTACAAAATTAGCGCCGATTTCCAAGGGGAAATTATCCGAAATCGTGTAAGATCCCCGGATACCGCTTAACGTTCCGCCACGGGCAAAATCCTTTACATTAGCCAGGAATAATTCCGCTTTGAATCCGGCAAAACCGAATCCGCCATTGATCCCTACCCGCCGGACGGTGGGAAATTCCATCATGTTGGAATAACCGTTCACCAAACCACCATACCCCAGACTCACATTCTCCAGCGTGCCCAGCCTTAGCCAGAATGGTTCGCCTTTACTTCCCCAGCGAATAAACTGGATCTTATCAACAATATCACTGGCGTCGTCCCATTCCTCTTTCCGAAAATTGCCGTCATTATCCAGGTAAAATACCAAATCAAGACCAATTCCCAACTTACCGAAATTGATCACCGGGCGCAGGGAGAACTGTTTGTAATCCGTGCCGTCAATCGTGGCAGATCCCACACCGGCCCCCAGCTCGAAAGGTTTGCCGCTGGGTTCGGCGTTTTCAGGGACCTGAGGAGTTTCTTCCTCCCCTTCCAACCGTTCGGTTTCTTCCGGCTGCTGACTTTCGGGCTGATCAGCTTCAGGTTCCGGTGCTTCCTCGATCACTTCCGGTTCGACTTCCGGCAAATCTTCCAGCAGCTCACTGGCATCTTCCACTTTCAGGTTGGGATCAGGGTCGGCGGGGAATTCACTGGGGGCGGCCTGGGCGGCGATCATATTTCCGGTGGAGCTGGATAGCACCTTCTGGCCCGCACCAACGTTTATCGTCTCGCCACTCACCATATTAAATACTTCAAATACGCCCTCCTGACCGAAAAACTGATCCACACCCGAAGCATCTACCAATACGGCAAAGATAGTCCCTTTGACCGATGCCACCGACGTGGGGGTCTCCACGCGAAAGGTTTTGGTGCGGTTCTCCTTTTTGATTTCATTGATTACCGTTCCGATTTCGACTTCAATCGTGCGTGTGTTTTCAGTATCAACAAACTGGAACTGACTATTTTCTTTCATCTTGACGATGGACTTATCGTCCAGATACATCACCACGGCAAAACTGGCGCTTTCAACTCTTAACAAATCACCGTTTTCGATGGCCACGCCCGGCTTGGCCAGCAGCGAAAAATCGTTATTTTGGACCTTTTTAATCCTGACGGTACCGCTGGTTTTGATAACGCGGGCAATGGGTTCACACCAGGCCAGGCTGGCCAGCACGATTAATGACAGGATAATTCTGTGGGTAACACGCATACCTGATCCTCCACCGAAATTGTTGGGAACAAATTTGATTGAAATTACACCATGATTTGCCGATTTCAAGTGCGCAAGTTAACAAAAAAGGGGACTGCACCGTG